>CAYPQM010000133.1:0-19436 GCA_964412845.1 uncultured Streptosporangiaceae bacterium | reverse complement strand
GGCAAGCGACCGCGGACCACGCTGTCGCCGAGCCTGGCGCTGCGCGACGGTCAGCCGTACCTGGCGTTCGGCACGCCCGGTGGGGACCAGCAGGACCAGTGGCCACTGGCCTTCTTCCTCAATCACGTGCTTTTCGGGATGAACCTGCAGGAAGCGATCGACGCGCCCGCGTTCCATACCAGCGCGTTCCCCTCGTCGTTCTACCCGCGCGAGGCCTGGCCCCGGGTGGTTGACGTGGAGGAGCGGATGGGGGCGCAGGTGATCGCGGGGCTGCGGGCCAGGGGACACGAGGTGGTGGTCCGGCCACCGTGGTCGCTGGGCCGGGTCAGCGCCGTCGCCCGGGACGGGGGGTTCCTGTACGCGGCCGCGAACGCCCGGGGCATGCAGGGCTACGCAATGGGCCGCTAGTCGGCTGCTGGCGCCCGGTGTGCGGGCTGGATCTGCTGAGGCGGCAGCGCTTAGCGTCCACTGTTGGCGGCCGGGCGGGGGAGGGCCGCATCGTCCAGCGTGCCGGAGGACACCGTCACGGCCTGGCCGGCCAGCGTGACGCGGTCCCCGTGCCAGCGCACCCGGACCGTGCCGCCGCGCGGCGAGGCCTGGTACCCGGTCAGCTCCCGCCGCCCGAGGCGATCCCCCCAGTACTGGGCGAGCGTGCAGTGCGCCGACCCGGTCACCGGGTCCTCAGGCACCCCGATGGCGGGCGCGAAGAACCGGGACACGAAGTCCGCACCGGGCCGTGT
This sequence comes from uncultured Streptosporangiaceae bacterium, assembly GCA_964412845.1. Lineage (GTDB taxonomy): Bacteria > Actinomycetota > Actinomycetes > Streptosporangiales > Streptosporangiaceae > JAWWPY01. The sequence continues at coordinate 18,696 of CAYPQM010000133.1, read as the reverse complement.
CGCGGGAGCCGTGACGATCGCGCCCCGGGTATCGATCGCGGCCAGGCTGGTCAGGTCCGGGTCAAGCTCGCGGACCTGCTCCTCGCGGTCCAGCACGACGAAAAAGTCCTCCGTGGCCTGGCCGGTCCAGGCCGGGCGGCCGACGCCAAGCGCGGTGAGCAGGCCCGGCGGGGGCGGCGCCGCGGTAACCGGCCGGGCCGGGAAGTCCAGCGTGATCATGCCGCCGTCCCGGCCCGCGATCAGCGGGCCGCTCGCCGACTCGAAGCGGATCGGCGCATCCTCTGCGGCCAGGCCCTGCTCGACCAGCACGTGCGCGCTGGCGAGCGTGGCGTGGCCGCAGAGGATGACCTCCGCGGTCGGCGTGAACCAGCGCACGGCGAAGCCGTCGGCCCGGGGTGCGAGGAAGGCCGTCATGGGCAGGTTGACCTCCCCGGCGACCTGCTGCATCCAGGCCGGCCCGGCCGGGCCGGTCAGCAGGCACACGGCTGCGGGATTGCCGCTGAACGCGGTGTCGGTGAAGGCATCAACCTGGAAGATGCGCATGGCCGCAGGATAAGGCCCGGCCCTCGCGGCCCGGGGCTGCGCGGCGGGCGGTGGGCGGTGGGCGGCGGCTGAGAGTTACACCATCACGCTGTGAGGTTGATGCCGCTGTGACCCGCACGGCCCTATCGTGACAGGGTGCCAGGTTCCGAACATGCCGAGGTGGCGCGGCGGCCATTCCCCGCGCTCGACCCGGAGCCGCCGCCCCGGCCGTGGTGGCGGCGGCTGCTTCTTCCGGCAGCCGCGGGAGTGCTGGCGGTCGTGGTGGTGGCGGCAGTGTGGCTGTGGCCGTTCTCCCCGGCGGCGGGCAGGCCGGCCACGGCCGGGAACGGGGCTGTCCTGGCCGGTCACGCTGGCGGCCGGATCCTCAGCGTCACGGTCGTCGGCGATCTCGCCCTGTCGGATCCGGACGGCCACCACCGGACGCCGCTGAACTCGCTGGGGAAGGTGGGCCAGATGGTCACGGCCTCGCCGGACCACCGGTACCTGTCCTTGTTCAACGGCCAGGTGATCATCGTCAGGCACGGTCCAGCGCTTGCCTTCGAGCACACGAAAGTCATCCTCAGCAGCCTCACGGCCACCGCGTGGCCCGATTCCTTCGCAGATCACGAGCGGGCGCTCGTCATGCTGGCGGACTACGGGGACCCGGCGCTGTCGTCAAGCATTCCCATCTCGGTGGTCCCGCTCGCCACCGGCCGCCCGGTCTCGCTGGGCGTCGGGGACCAGGTGGCCGCCGACCCGCTGGCTCTCGGGGTTTTCACCTCGGTAGCCGCGCCGACACGGCCGTCGGCCGCGGTCCTGCAAGCCAATGCGGATTCAGGAATCGTGCTGCGCGACGCGGGGCGGGCGCCGGTGTCACTGGCTACGGCGGGTGTGCTCAACCAGGACATCGGGCAGCCCAGCAGTGCCCCGGTGGTGCTCGTGCCGTACCCCAGCCCGTCGGGAACCCAGGTCGCGGTGACCGTCCGGTCCGCGGCGGGTGGCTCAGCCGCCGGGATCGTGGTGCTCAGCCGGGCCGGCCGGCTGGTCGGCCGCGTCCCGGTCTCGTCCGGCGCGTTGGGCGCTGTCGCCTGGTCGCCGTCCGGCGCGTCGCTCGCGTACCGCAGCACCGGCGGCAGCACGGGCTCTGAGCTGCGGATCTGGACGATCGGGCGGCGCGGCGCGGCCAGCGAATTCCCGGCCAGCGGCACCAGCTACGGCGGGTGCGTCTGGTCGCCAGACGGCATATGGGTGCTGTGTGCCTCCACGGACGGCGAGAACTGGGCGATAGCCAGGGCCATGGGCGGCCGGATGGCCGTGCTGCCCGGGGCAGGCTTTCCCGTCGCCTGGCTGCGGTCTGCGGGTCGCCGGTGATCCGGCCGGCCGCGGTGCTGCGGGGGCTGCGGCAGCGGGGCGGCAGCACCGTGATGATTGCGGCCGTGGCGCTGGTGGCCACCGCCGCCGCGGCCACCGGGCCCACCTATTACCAGGCGTCGAGGACCTCGATCCTGCGCGACACAGTGGCTACCGCGCCGGTGGCCGGCCGGGGCTACGAGGCCAACGAGACCGGTGCGGTGCCCGGCCTGCTCGGCCAGCTCGACCCGGTGCAGCACAGCCAGCTCGACCATGAACTCGGGAGCCTGTCCGGACGTGGGCTGTTCGCGCCTGCCATCCGCTCGGTCGAAACGACCGTGCCGTTCCCGCAGTTCAACGCGTCGATCCCGCTGGTCTGGCGCAGCGGGGTATGCGCGCAGCTGCGGATCCGCGGCACCTGTCCCGCCGCCGCGGGTCAGGTGCTCGTAAGCCGTCCGCTGGCCGCGGTGGCCGGCTGGCACATCGGCCAGCGCCTGCGTTTCCCCGGCTGGAATTCCTTCACGGTGACCGGGATCTACCGCCTGCCGGATGAGAACCGGGGGTACTGGTTTGGCCGGGGGACCATCTACTTCCCGGCCGGGGATGTTCACGAGGCAGCCGGGACCGTTATCGATGCGTTGTTCACTCCCCGGGCCACGCTGGAACGGGGGCCTGCCGCCCAGCAGGGCACCGCCGTGCTGGACGACATGCTGCGGGGGGCGCGGCTGACTGGCGATGAGGTCCCGCAGTTGCGGGCGGCGATGACGGCGTTCAGTGCCAGCCCGGCGCTGGCGGACCAGCATGTGATTGTCGGCACGGCGATCCCGGCGACGCTGCAGGCGGTCGAATCGAGCTGGCGCTCGGTGGCCGTGCCGGTCGTGCTGGTCACGGCGCAGCTCCTGGTCCTGTGCCTGCTGCTGCTGTTCCTCGCGGTCACCGATGCGATAGACGCGCGCGGCCCCGAGGTGGCCCTGGCCAAGCTGCGCGGGCGCGGGGGATGGGCGACCGTGCTGTTCGGCATGTCCGAGCCCGCGGTGCTGCTGGACCTCGCGCTGCCGGCCGGCACCCTGGCCGGATGGGGCGCGACATCGCTGCTCGGCCGGGTCCTGCTGCGCCCGGGCACGGCCGTGGTGCTGCCGCCGCTCGCCTGGGCCGCCGCCGCGGTGGCCGCCGCGGGCGGGCTGGCCGCCGTCGCGGCTGCCGCGCGCCGGACGCTGCGGCGGCCGGTCCTGGAGGAGTGGCGGCGGTCGGGGCGCCGGGCTACCGACCGGGGCTGGGTGGCCGATGCCGTGCTGGCCGCCGGCGCGGCTGCGGCCCTGCTCGACCTGGCGGTCAGCGGCCAGATCGGCTCGGCCGGGCACGGCGTGCTCGGCCTGCTCGTTCCCGGGCTGCTGGGGCTGGCTGTCGCCGTCATCGCCTCGCGGCTGCTGCCGCTCGCCTGCCGGGCGGCCTTTGCCCGGACCAGCAGGCGCGGCGGCCTCGGCCGCTACCTCGCGCTGCGGCACCTGGCCCGGCGGCCGGGCGGGGTGCGGACCACGATCGTGCTGACGACAGCCTTCGCGCTCGCCGCCTTCGCCGTCACGGCCTGGTCGGTCGGCCGTGACAACGAGCAGCTCGTCGCGGCCACCCAGGTCGGCGCGCCCACCGTGCTCTCGGTCAGCGTGCCACCAGGAAAGGAGCTCGGCGCGGTCGTCGCCCGGGCCGATCCGACGGGACGGCTGGCGGCCGCCGTGGACCGGTTCACCAGCCTGTCCAGTGGCTCCGCCGGGCTGACGACGCTGGCCGTGGACCCGCAGCGATTCGCCCGGGTCGCGACCTGGCGGCCCGGGTTCACCAGCGAACCGCTCGCGGCACTGGGCCGCAAAGTGGCCCCCCGCGCGCCGGCCCCGGTCATCCTGACCGGCGATGCCGTGCGCGTCACCGTCACCGTCCGTTCGCTCACCCCGGCTGGATCGGCCCTTTCGGCCGATGTCACCACCGGGGCCTCACCGGTCAGCTTCGGGGCGCTGCCCGCCCATGGCATGGTCACCCTGACCGGCCAGCTGGTCGGCTGCCCCTGCGTGCTGCAGGATCTCGACGTGAGCCCGCCACCCGGATTCCTGCAGAGCGCGGTTACCGGCTCGGTCACCATCTCCGGGCTGGAGACCCGCGGCCGGGCCGGGTGGGTACCGGTACGCACCGGCGGCGCGGCGGCCGGTGCCCGGTGGCGTCCCGGCCACTCGGACAACCCGCCGGACCGGGTGAGCCCGGCCGCGGGCGGGCTGGGCTGGCAGTTCAAGACCAGGCCACGACAGGACGCGATCCTGCTGGCGGTGAACCGGCCCTATCCGCTGCCTGCGGTGGTTTCCGGCGCGATGCTCAGCCCTGGGCAGCGCCTCGCCTCGGGTGTGGGGCTCGACGGCAGCCCGCTTGACCTGCGAGTGGTCGCCGTCGCGGCGGTGGTGCCGGGCGCACCGCGGGCCGGGGTGATCGTCGACCGGCGGTACGCCGAGCTGGCTGCGGGGGAGGACTTCCCGCAGGTCTCCCGGGAGGTCTGGCTGGCGGCTGGGGCCCAGAGCGTCATCGAGCCCCGGCTGCGGGCGGCCGGCCTGCGCGTGCTCTCCGTGCGCAGCGCCGCGGCCATCGCGGCGACGTTCGCCCGGCAGGGGCCGGCTCTGGCCAGCCTGCTGTTCCTGGCCGACGCGGCCGCGGCGGCGCTGCTGGCCACGGGCGCCGCCATCCTCGGCCTGTACGTGTCCGCCCGCAGGCGCCGCTATGAGTACGCCGCACTCTCGGCGTCGGGGGTGCCGGTGGCGACGCTGCGCCGGGCGGTGCTCACCGAGCTGGCTCTGGTGCTTGGCTTCGGCAGCGTCATCGGCGTGGCCACCGGCCTGGCCGCCGCGGTCCTGGTGCTGCGGAGCGTTCCGGAGTTCATCAGCAGGCCGGCCGTGCCCCCGCTGTCATACGTTCCGTCCGCGGGCCCGGTGGCCCTGCTGCTCGGCGCGGCCGCCGGGCTGCTGATCATCGCCTCGGTGACGGCGAGCGTCCTGCTGATCCGCGGGGTCACCCTCGACCAGCTACGGGAGTCGCCGCCATGACCGGGCCAGTGGGGCCGGAGCCGCCGGCCAGCGCGCTGGTGCGCTGCGAGGGCCTCGTGCAGGTGTACGGCGCCCCCGGGCAGGAGGTCACCGCGCTACGCGGTGTCGACCTGACGGTCGCCGAGGGGGAGACCATGGCGCTGCTCGGCCCGTCGGGCGCCGGGAAATCCACGCTGCTGTGGCTGTTCGCCGGCCTGCTGCGGCCCACGGCCGGCGTTGTCGAGGTCTGCGGCCGCCGGCTCGGTGACCTGACCCGGAGGTCGGCGGCGGAGATGCGGCTGCGCGAGGTAGGCGTCGTCATGCAGAATCCCGGGCGCAACCTGCTGCCCAACGAGACCGCGGCAGGCAACGTGCTGTTCGCGCAGGGGCCGACCCGCCGGTCCCGCGCCGCCAAGCGCCGCCGGACCGCCGACCTGCTTGATGCCGTGGGCCTGACCAGGGTCGTGCACCGGCCTGCCGGGCGGCTGTCCGGTGGCGAACAGCAGCGGCTCGCGCTGGCCGTCGCCCTGGCCAACGGGCCGCGGCTGCTGCTGGCCGACGAGCCGACCAGCCAGCTCGATCATGGCTCCGCCGCGGCGGTCATCGACCTCATCTGCGCGGCCAACACGGACCTCGGCACGACCGTGATCGTGGTGACCCACGACCCAGCCGTCGGCAGTGCGCTCGGACGCACGGTGACGATCCGTGATGGCCGGGTCGGGGCTGAAGGCCACGCCGGGGAGGATTACCTGGTCGTTTCCCGTGATGGCTCGGTCCAGCTGCCCACCGAGGCGCTGGAGGGCATCCTGCCCCCGGGGGCACTGGCGCGGGCGATCCTGACGGCTGACGGACTAGAGCTGCGCCCGGTCGACGTGGAACGGGGCTGACGTGCTCAAGGCACGAGGACTGCGGTACGTCCGGGATGGCCAGCTGATCCTGTCGGGCGTCGACCTCACCGTGCCGGCCGGCCACAGCCTCGCGGTGACCGGCCCGTCCGGATCGGGCAAGTCGAGCCTGCTGGCGCTCATATCCGGGCTGACGGCTCCCACCGCCGGTGAGGTTTACATCGACGGGACGCTGCTCACCGGGTTCGCCCGGCCGGCCAGCGGCGTCGCCGTCGTGCTGCAGGGCTACGGTCTTGTGTCGCTGCTCACGCCGGCCGAGAACATCGAGGTCGCGCTCCGCGGCGCAGGCCGTCCGGCGCGGGACGCCGGCGCGGCGGCCCGGGGCGCGCTGGCCCTGGTCGGCCTGGGTGCCCATGCCGACCAGCTGGTCGAGGAGCTCTCCGGCGGCCAGCAGCAGCGCGTCGCGGTGGCCCGGGCGCTCGCCCTCGGGCCCCGGCTGCTTATCGCCGATGAGCCCACCGCCGAGCTCGATCCGGCGGCCCGAGCCGTAGTGCTGGCCCGGATATTCGACGTGGTCGCCGACGGCGGATCCCTGGTGGTGGCCACGCACGACCCGGAGGTTGCGCAGCGGTGCGACCAGGCCCTGGATCTGCGGGTCATGCTGGGCTGACCAGCCCCGGGTGCGGGCTTGGGGGTGTCACCGGGGCAGGACCAGGCCGCCGATCGCGGCGGCGGCGACGGCGGCGGCCACCCGCAGCCAGTCAGCGCTCAGCCCGGTCCCGGCCGAGGGGAGAAAGGCGGCGCCGGCCGCCAGCATCAGCAGCCCGAACCCGGCGGCGAGCACCGGAAGCTGGCGGCGCAGCGCCCCCCGCGGGGCGGCCGACTCGGCCAGGTGCGTCGCGATCAGGTAGCCCAGCAGCGCGGCCCCGAGCAGCCCGGTGTGCCAGGGCCGTGACCGGTGCTGGGCCTCCAGGACAAGGGCGCCGAGCAAGGCGCCTTCCGCCCAGGGCACCCGCAGCAGCGTGCCGGAGGCCGTGTGCCACAGCCGCAGTGGCGTGCTCTCGTAGCTGCTGCGGCTGGCTTGCGGGGCAGCCAGCCCGGTCGCGGCGAGCCGCGCCGCGCCGGCCACGACACAGCAGGCGGCCAGGACCAGGATGGTGACACCGGACCGGCCGGTGGCCCCGGCCGGGTAGGCCGCCCAGGCCACGCAGGCCGCGCCGAGTAGCGCCGCCGCCACCATGGGCCGCAGCGGCGCAGCATGCCAGGCCGCCTGCCCGGCCCGTGCTGGCGGGTCAGCTGGCCGCGCCGGGCGGTCAGCTGGTGTCATCGCCGGGCCACCACGGGGCGGCGCACGTATGGTGCCAGGGGCAGGTCCAGGCTCTGCTCGCCGTCCCAGTGCACGACCGGGATGCCCAGCTCGCGCAAGGAGAACCTGATCGCCTCCTGCTCCATCCGCCATATCCGGCGGGCCAGCCGGCCGATCCGGGTCCGCCCGGTGCCCGGCTCACCAGTCAGCACGTCGACGATCAGTACCGGGAAGCCGCGTTCCCGCATGTCCCGCAGCGTCTCGACCAGCCTGTGGTCGAGCAGCGCGCTGAACACGAGGATCAGTGCCCCGGGTGGCAGCGCCGCCCGGGGCAGCCGGCTGAACCCGGTGTCGGCCGACCAGGCGCCCTGATCAGTGAGCATCGCCTCGGCGATCCGGTAGAAATGGCGCTCGCCGAGGCCAGGGACGAGCCAGCGCACCTGGTAGCGGTAGGTGATGAGGCCGACCCGGTCCCGGGCGGCCAGGTAGGCGCGGGCCGCCGCGGTGGCGCCGCGAAGCGCGTGGTCCACCGCGCCGTGCCCCGGCTCGCCGGCATCCGGGGTGGCATCCATCAGGATGACGACGTCCTGGGAGCGCTCGGCTGCGAAAGTGTTCACCTGAAGCCGCCCGCGCCGGGTGGTGGCCGGCCAGTTGATGCTGCGCTGGCGGTCACCCGGTGCGTACTCGCGGACACCCGCGAACTCGATGCCCTCACCGGGTACCCGGGCCGGATGCTCGCCGAGCCGGTTCGGCAGCCGGGCCAGGACCACCCTGGTCTGCTGGATGGCCGGCCTCGGGTAGCAGTCGAGCCGCGGCAGGGTCAGCACCAGGGTGCCCTGCACCAGCCGCCAGCGATCGCGCAGGATGATCTCCAGCGTGCCCACCCGGTGACGGCCCCAGCGGGTGACCGCGAACGGCAGCCTGACCTGGCTGCCGTTCGCGATGCCCGCCGCCTGGCCGCCCGGCCCGGGCAGCGGCACGATCGTCCGCGCGGGATGCAGCACCGCCTGCACCGAGTGCTCCCCCTGGCCCTCGACCGTCACCTGCACGGCCGCCTGCTCGCCTTCCACCGCCCTGGTCGCGGTCAGCGTCACGGTCACCTGAACGGATCCAGGCCGGTCCCGTCGCCAGGTAGCCAGCAGCGCCGCCGCGGGGGCCGCCACACCAGCGAACTCGCCGCGGCCGGTGATGATGGCGACCACCAGCCCAGCCAGGGCCAGGGTGAGCAGCCGGCGGGCGTGCGCGGACATGCCCCAGCGCAGCACCGGCCCGGGGGCACGGCCGCCCGCATCCCCCCGGCCGGCCGGGCGGTACCCCGCCGCGGTCTGTCCGGGAGTAACCATGGGCCTTCCGTGTGGTCGCAGGTGTGGTTCGTCAGGCACGGGCGCCGGACGCGGGCTCGGTGCGCGGCGTGGGCACGGTGCCGAGCAAGCCGGCCACCACGTCGTCCGGGCTGACCTGGCGGACCCACAGTTCCGGGCGGAGGGTGACCCGGTGCGCCAGGGCCGGCACCGCCACCTGCTTGATGTCATCGGGGGTCACGTAGTCCCGCAGCCGCAGCAGGGCCTGGCCACGGGCCAGCTGCACCAGTGCGAGGCCGCCCCGTGGGCTGGCACCCACCTGGATCTGCCGGTGCCCCCTGGTCGCGCGGACCAGGGCCACCGCGTACTCCAGGAGGTCCGCGGAGACCTCCACGTCTTCCAGCGAGGTGCGCATGGCGAGCACCTCCCCAGCGTCGGTGACCTGCTGCAGCACCGCGTCCTCGACCCGGCGGTCCAGTCTCCGCTGCAGCATCGCCACCTCGTCGGTGCTGGCCAGATAGCCGAGCCGCAGCCGCAGCAGGAAGCGGTCAAGCTGGGCCTCGGGCAGCTCGTAGGTACCCTCGTACTCGATCGGGTTGTCGGTCGCGAGCACCACGAAAGGCTGGGGCAGCGGCCTAGTCTGCCCGTCCATGGACACCTGTCCCTCGCCCATCGCCTCCAGCAGGGCCGCTTGGGTTTTCGGTGGCGTCCGGTTGATCTCATCCGCGAGCAGCAACTGGGTGAAGACCGGCCCGGGGCGGAACTCCATCTGCCCGGTCCGCTGGTTGTACATCGGCGCGCCGACCACGTCGGAAGGCAGCAGGTCCGGCGTGAACTGGATGCGGGTGAAGTTCAGCCCGAGCACCTGGGCGAACGAGCGGGCGATCAGTGTCTTGCCGAGCCCAGGCAGGTCCTCGATCAGGATGTGGCCGCCGGCCAGGATGCCGATCAGCACCAGTTCGAGCGCCCGACGGTTGCCGACGACCGCCTGCCCGACCTCGTCCAGGATCCGGGCGCATCGCTGCGCCGTCTGCTGCGGGGTGGGAATCGCGGCGGTCACAGCTGCTCCAGTCGGTCGATGAGGCGGGTCAGTGTCCCGGGCGGGATTCCGGGTGCGTCGCGCGGCGGCCCTGACTCTGCTGGCCGGCCGGCCGGGTCGATCCAGGACCAGAGGTCGCCGTCGCGGCCACCCGGGCAGAGCAGCCGCCGCGCCGCCGCGGGATCGTCGTAGAGGCTGATGCCATGCCGCTCGGCCAGCCGGGAGGCCAGCAGGTGCTCCAGGGTGCGGCGCAGTCCGGCGTTGTAGGCGCCCCTGGACTGCGTCCCCTCGGCCATCCTCGTCCGCCTGCGCCAGAAGTCGAGGGACGACGCGAACGACGGGCCGAACGGCGAACCCGGCTCCGGCACGGCCAGCGACGGGCCATCCTGCGGGGGCGCCGGCAGACCGCGCAGCACGACGCCTGCGCCGGCCGCCGCGACGATCACCACCACGGCCATGACTGACGGCCCGCCCAGGGCGTACCCGGCTGCGGCGGCCACGGTGACCAGGCCGGCTGCGATGGTGAGTTCCGGGACAGCGAGGCGCCAGCCGTCCGCGGGCCGCTGCTGGCGGCTGGCCGGGAGCGCGGGCCGCCCCGTCATGGGCTGGCTCCTGGCCCGCCCGGCGGCCATCCCGCCGGCGGCTGGGTGGCTGGCGGCTGGGTGGCTGGCGGCTGCTGCCCCGCCGAGGGATGCGCCAGGTCCTCGGCGAGGTCGCGCAGTGCTTCCCGGGCCGCGGCACGCTGCTCCTCGCCCAGCCGGTGGCTGGAGAAACGTGCCTCATAGAACAGCCTGGTCAGCCGGGCCGCCGCGGCGCCGCGGACCAGGCCGCCGTCGGCCGCCTTGGCCAGCAGCTCATCCGGGGTGTCGGCCGCGTCCCGCACCGTTCCCGCCCGGGCCAGGCTCTCTTCCATGGACAGGTAGCAGGCGATGATGCCCGCCTGAGCGTCATCGAAGGAGCGCAGCGCGCTGGTGCCGGACTCAACGGCGTCTCGCAGCCCGGCCCGCTGCGCATCGGCGTCCGGTTCGGCCTCGGGATAGACCACGGTTCTCCGCCGTCGCCTGGCGACGATGGCGCAGAGCGCAGTCCCGGCGATCAGGGCGATCACCAGCAGGGCGTAGAGCACGGCCGAGAGCGGGATGTGGATGCCCGCGGACCCGTGCGGTGACGCTCCGGCCGACGGCAGCCGCAACCCTGGCGTGGTCACCGGCTGACGGGGCACCGGCAGCGGGCGGGGACGCGCCCGCAGCGGGGTGACCAGCAGCAGGGCCACCGGGATCACGACCAGGCTGGTGATCAGCAGCGGCCGCAGCACCGTGCGCAACCGCGCGGCAAGCACCGCCTCGGGCGGCGCCCGCCGTGCCCGGACCAGCAGCGCGGCCAGCAGCACGGCGAGAACCGCTTCCAGGATCACGCCGACGGCGATGCCGTCACCCCGGTAGGGACCTGCCGGGCCGGGCAGGCTGATCCGGCCCCGCAGGCCGGCCAGCACGAGGGCGGTCAGCAGCGCGGTCAGCAGGACCCGGGTCACCCGGGCCTGCGCCGCCGCTACGGCTCCGGGGTCCGCGGGCCCGGGCCGAGCGTCGGCTGGCTCCCTGCTGATCATGAGGTCCATCCTCCCGCGGCCCGGGTCGCCTGGCCGATGCCAGCAGGTGACCGGTGCCGTCAGAATTGTGCCCGAAAACTTGTCCCGGATTCGTCGGCGCCCCGGCGGACCGCACTCCCGGCGGCCGGGGCGCTGGCCGGGCGGCGCTTACCCGGCCGTGGCGATGCCCGCCTGGTAGGCGAGGATGACCAGGTGGACCCGGTCGCGGGCGCCGAGTTTGGTGAGCAGGTGGCCCACGTGCGTCTTCGTGGTGGCCGGGCTGATGCCTAGCAGGCCGGCGATCTCGGTGTTGGACCGGCCGCTGGCGATGAGCGCGAGGACCTCCCGCTCCCGCCCGGTGACAGCGCGCAGGTCGGGCTGGCTGCGCTGCGCCGGTGGGGCCGCCCGGGGGCTGCGGGCGAACTCCTCGACCAGCCTCCGGGTCACGCTCGGGGCGAGCAGCGCGTCGCCATCGGCGATGACCCGGATGGCGTTGAGCAGGTCGCCCGGCACGGTGCTCTTGAGCAGGAAGCCGCTCGCCCCCGCGCGCAGCGCCGAGAAGACGTACTCATCCAGGTCGAAAGTGGTGAGGATGAGCACGCGCACGTCGGGGGTCGCGGCGGAGCCGGTGATCTGGCGGGTGGCCTCGATGCCGTCCATGACCGGCATGCGGACGTCCATGAGAACAACATCAGGCTGGGTCCGGCGAGCCTGCTCGACGGCCTCGGCCCCCGTCCCGGCCTCGCCCACCACCTCGAATCCGGGCGTCGCCGCGACGATGCCGCGGAATCCGGCGCGGACCAGCGCCTGGTCGTCGGCGACCAGCACCCGCAGCGTCACGGCGCGCCGCTGGCGAGTGGCAGGCGCGCGGCCACCTTGAAACCCTGGCCCGGCAACGGTGCGGCGCTGAACTCACCCCCGCACAGGGCCACCCGTTCGCGCATCCCGGTGATGCCATGGCCGGAGCACGAGGGCGTGGCGGCCAGGCTGCGGCCGACCTGGGCGCCCGCGCCCGGGTCGGTGATCTGGACGAACAGGTCACTGGCGCCGTAGCCGATGATCACGCGGCAACGGCCCGCACCGGAGTGCTTGACCACGTTGGTCAGCGCCTCCTGCACGATGCGGTACGCCGAAAGGTCGATCCCGGCCGGGATGCCCCGCACCCGGCCGGTCCGCTCGACCGCGACCCGCACCCCGGCCCCCGCGGTCCTGGCCACCAGCCGGTCCAGGTCCGCCAGCCCTGGTGCTGGCGCGAGCGGGGCGCCGGTGCCGGTCCCGCCGCCGGCTCCGCTCGTCCCGCCGGCGCTTCCAGCAGCGCGGCTCAGGTCCCGGGGGCGGCTCAGGTCCCGGGCGCGGCTCAGGTCCCGGGCGCGGCCGCCGCCGGCCCCCGCTCCGTGGCCACGGCCATCCGGCCGGTGCGAGTCTGCCGGGCTGGCTTCGCGGGTATCTCCGTCCTGCTCCGCCGCGTGGCGCAGGACGCCAAGCAGGCGCTGCATGTCGCTCAGCGCCTCACGGCTCACCGTCTGGATGGCGCCCAGGGCGGCCCGTGCCTCGCCCGGCTGGCTGTCGAAGACGTACTCGCCGAAGCCGGCCTGGACCGCCACGACGGTCATGCTGTGCGCCACCACGTCGTGCAGTTCCCTCGCGATCCGGAGCCGCTCCTCGGTGACCGCCGTGCTCGCGACCTGATCCCTCAGGTGCGCCGCATAGGCTCGCCGCTGCTGCGCCGCGTAACCGGCCGTCCAGCAGATGATCATCACCATGCTGGCCAGGACGGCGTTGCCGGAACCCAGCCCGCTCAGGTGCAGGATGAAGCTCTGGGCGGCCAGCACGGCCAGCGACGAGGCGAGCCCGAGCAGCGCCACGTTCCGCCTGCTGCTGGCCGCCACCAGGTAGAGCACGAACCCCAGCGGCAGGAACGCGCCGCGGGTGATCTCCCCGCCGATCGTGATCGTCACGCAGTTGAGCGCGAGGATCGCGATAAACGCGCGAAGCGGGGCCCGGCGCCTGACCGCGGCTGGGATGCACAGGCAGATGGCCAGCAGCGGGGGCCCCCAGTCGTGGGCGGCCCACGCGCTGAGCGGGAATTCGTACCGGCCGGCCCCGCTGACCAGGACCCCGAAGATGAGCACGGCGAACAGCGCCGCGGTCGCGTAGTCCAGCCCGGTCCACAGGCCCGGGCGCAGCCGCGTGGCCAGCGGCGGCCAGGCTGGCTCAGGCGGGGCTGGCTCAGGCGGGGCTGGCTCAGGCGGGGCTGGCTCAGGCGGGGCTGGCTCAGGCGGGGCTGCCGCAAGAACTGCGCGAGACTCTGCGCTCACCTCCTCACGGTAGCCCGCTAAGTTCCGGCCCGCGTCGTCCCTGAGTCGTAGGATCCTGGGCGCAGCCCGGGTCGTGGCCGAGCCGGGCTGCGGCTCAGGGGGGACCGAAAAGCAATCCCTGGGGATGATGACGGCGGCCTGGCGGGCCGACATCCTTGGATCGCGCTGCCATTGCCGGCAGTGGCCGGATCCGGGAATGTCGGAGCGCGCCGGATTCGGCACAGACAACATCGGGCGGACCGGTTCCGTGGGACGCCGCAGGAAGGCGAGGCAGAAGCACCGTGACAGCTCCACTCCCGCTCCGTGCCGGGCCGCCACCCGGGGCGCCGGACTCCACGACGGCTGTCATCGAGACGACGGCGCTCACCAAGCGGTATCCGGCCGGGGTCACCGCCCTGGATGGCCTCACCGTGACCGTCGGGCCCGGCATCACCGGGCTGGTCGGCGCGAACGGCGCCGGCAAGTCCACGCTCATCAAGATCTTGCTCGGCCTGCTGCCGGTCACCAGCGGGCGGGCCGCGGTGCTCGGCCTCGACTGCGCCCGGGACCCGGAGCAGATCAGGATGCTGACCGGCTACATGCCGGAACATGACTGCCTGCCGCCGGATGTTACCGCCACCGAGTTCGTCACCCACCTCGGCCGGATGTCCGGGCTCCCGCCGACCGCCGCCAAGGAGCGGGCCGCCGAGTCGCTGCGCCATGTCGGCTTGTACGAGGAGCGGTACCGGCAGATCGGCACGTACTCCACCGGCATGAAGCAGCGGGTGAAGCTGGCCCAGGCCCTGGCCGGGGACCCGAGGCTGCTGCTGCTCGACGAGCCGACCATCGGCCTCGACCCGGCGGGGCGCGCCTCGATGCTCGACCTGGTCAGCCGGATCGGAACCGAGTTCGGCATCTCCATCGTGGTGTCCTCGCACCTGCTGGGGGAGATCGAGCAGATTTGTGACCAGCTGGTGGCGATCGACGGCGGGCGGCTGCTGCGCGCCGACACCATGACCAGCTTCACCCAGGTGAGCCAGGTGCTGGTGATCGAGGTCGACGAGGGCGTCGCGGAATTGCAGGCCGAACTCGCGGCGCGCGGGCTGCGGCCGCAGCGGGACGCGCGGGCGTTGCTGGTCCAGATCGATTCAGACGCCACCTATGACACGGTTCGTGACGCGGTCGCGGATCTCGGCTTGCCGCTGAACCGGCTGGAGCAGCGCAGGCGGCACGTGGCGGAGCTCTTCACCGACAACGAGGAGGAGGCGCACCGTGCCGGCTGACAGCAGCACTGACCACGCCGCTGCGGCGGCCGGCCGTGGCAGCGGCGTCATCCACGACATCGGCTACCGGCACTACGAGGGCCCGCGGCTGGGCCGCCCGGCGATCGTCCGGGCGCTGTGCTGGCACAGCCTGCGGTCGGCGTTCGGCTTCGGCCGCGGGGCCAAGGCCAAGATCGTGCCGGTCATCGCCTTCGTCATCATGTGCCTGCCGGCCGTGGCGAACGCGGTGTCGGTCGCCCAGGGCGGCGGACGGTCGATTTCGTATGACACGTACATATTCCAGCTGCGGGTCATCATAATGATCATCTTTATCGCGGCCCAGGCGCCTGAGCTCGTCTCCCGGGACCTGCGCAGCCACGTGCTGCCGCTGTACTTCTCCAGGCCGCTGCGCCGGCTGGACTACCCGTTCGCCAAGCTGGCCGCGTTCATCCTGGCCTGCCTGGCCATGATCGAGATCCCGCTGCTCTTCCTCTACCTGGGCACGATCACCCAGGCGCACGGCGGCTCCGCCATCTGGCACGAGACGAGGGCGCTCATCCCCGGCCTGCTCGTCGGCCTGCTGTGGGCGGTGCTGCTCGCAGCGATCGGGCTCGTCATCGCCTCGTTCAGCGGCCGCCGCGCGTATTCGACCGGCGCCATCGCGATCTGTTTCTTCCTGAGCTGGGTGCTCGCGGGGATCCTGCGCGGAGTCGCCGGCGGGCGGGGTGCGTTCACCGGCGGCCTCGGCGTCGCCTCCACGGGGGAGCGGCTGTCCGGCCTGGTCAGCCCGTTCACCGTGCTGGACGGCGTGCGGCAGTGGCTCGGCGGCACCTCGCCCGGACCGGTTCCGCCGCCGGGCAACCTCGGGCCGCTGTACGGCGCGATGTTCCTCCTGCTCCTCGTCGCGGCCGTGGCCGGGCTGGCCACGCGTTACCGGAAAGCAGGTGTCGCATGAGCGAGATCGAGTTGCGCAACGTATCGCGGTGGTATGGCAACGTCGTCGCGATCAATGACATCACGATGACCATCAGCCAGGGTGTCACCGGCTTGCTTGGCCCTAACGGCGCTGGAAAATCCACCCTGCTGCACCTCATCGCCGGCTTCCTGGAACCTTCCCGGGGCGAGGTGACCGTCGGCGGGGCGGCCTGCTGGCGGAACCCGGACTTGTACCGGGGCCTCGGCCTGGTGCCGGAGCGTGATTCGGTCTACTCCTTCCTGACCGGCGAGGAGTTCGTCCGCTCGACGGCCCGGCTGCACAAGCTGGCTGATCCTGACGCGGCCGCCCGCCGCGCGATCGGGATCGTGGAGATGGCCGGCGCGCAGGACCGGAAGATCTCGACCTACTCCAAGGGCATGCGCCAGCGGATCAAGGTGGCCGCCGCCCTGGTGCACGATCCGCAGACGATCCTGCTGGACGAGCCGTTCAACGGGATGGACCCGCGGCAGCGGCTGCACATGATGGATCTGCTGGACGGGCTGGGCGCCGAAGGCCGCACCATCCTGTTCAGCTCGCACATCCTGGAAGAGGTGGAACGGCTGTCCGGCACCATCCAGGTGATCGTGTCCGGGCGGCTCGCCGCGTCCGGCGACTTCCGGGCCATCCGGCGGCTGATGACGAGCCGGCCGCACGTTTTCCTGGTCCGCAGTTCGGATGACCGGCGGCTGGGTGCCACCCTGATCGGCCGTCCCTCGGTGACCGGGGTGGAGATGACCGGCCGGGGGTTGCAGGTCAGGGCGTCCGACTATGGCGCTTTCAGCCGGGAACTCGCCACGCTCACCCGGGACGATGGCATCCGGCTGCGCGAACTGCTGCCCGAGGATGAGTCGCTGGAGAGCGTCTTCGCCTACCTGGTGAACTCCTGACCAGGCCGGCCCCAGTCCGCCAGAACCCAGGAAAGAGACGATTGTGATGTTTGGTGTGCAGGGCCGGGTCGTCGCCGCGATCACGCTGCGCGCGACGATGGGCCGCAAGCGGGTCTTCCTGTTCGCGATCCCGCCGCTGATCCTGTTGCTGGTCACCGTCTTGCTGAAGCTCGCGAATCCGCCGGAGGCGGCGTGGCCAAGCCACATCCTGGGCGACTTCGGCTTCTCGGTGGTGCTCCCGCTGACCGCGCTGATCATCGGGACCAGCGTGCTCGGGGCGGAGATCGACGACGGCAGCGTCATCCACCTGCTGGCCACACCGGTGCGCCGCTCAACGGTGATCATGAGCAAGTTCGTCGTGGCGGCGTTCCTCACGATGATCTTCGTGGCCGGGCCTGAGCTGATCGCCGGGCTGATCGCCACCGGAGGCGCCAGCAAGCTCGCGGTCGGCCTGTTCGTCGGCGCGCTGGCCGGGTCGGTGATCTACAACGCGGTATTCGTCCTGATCTCGGTGCTGACCACCCGGGCGATCGCGGTCGGGCTGCTCTACCTGCTGGTCTGGGAAGCAGTGCTGGGCAACTTCGCCAGCGGCGCCCGGATCCTGTCGGTGGAGCAGTACTCCCTCGGGGTGGCGAACTCGATCGCGGGCAGCAGCACCCTGAACGCGCACCTGGGCCTGGGTACCGCGGTCGTGATGGGCGCGGTGGTGACGGTGGCCACACTTGCCTTCGCCATCCGTCGCCTGGGGTCGTTCTCGCTCAAGGGCGACGCCGTCTGACCGGCCGGGGCGCCTGCTGAGCTAGCGGGGGGTGCGCTCGTCCGGGTGGAACGCAGGGGCGTGCCCGGGCACGATCACCGACGCGACCGCGAGGATCCGCTGCCGGCTGATGTTCAGAGCCTGCTGGTCAGCGCCGAGCGGGTCCTCGGCCGGACCATCCGGTCCCCACCAGGCGTGCGTGCAGGCGTAGATGCCCTCCGGGGTGGCGGCCAGGGTGGTGATGTCCTCGTTGCTGTGGCCCGGCGTGGCGATCAGCCGGACCGACGGGCTCAGCTCGAAGTCACCGGGGTCACGGCCGATCCACAGGTCACCGTCGTAGCTGGCCCAGTGGTCGTGGATCCGTGCGGCCGGGAACAGCGCGGCGTTGACGGTGTGGTCGGGGTGGTGGTGGCTGAACACGACGTCGGTCACGTCCTGCGGGGCAGGCCCCTGGGCGGCCAGCGCGCCGAGCAGCGTCTCGCGGCTGGACACCATGCCGGGATCGACCACGATGATGTGCGCGCCATCCAGGATGAGCGTGACGGTGCTGCCCACCCGGTCGCCGCCGGCCTCCTCCCGGAGGTAGCCCTCGTGCAGCACGTGGACCTGCGCGCTGGCGGCCCGGGGTGTGTCGCTGTCAGTCACGAAGCCCGACAATAGCGGGCCACGCGGCGCAGCGTCGCAGGCGGGATGGGTGTTCCCCCGATGTGGACGCAGAGGCCGCGTGGCCCCGGGGTGTGGCCGGGTCGTTGAGGTAACGGGCGGACTGGGCCGGCCGAAGAACCACCGTTACGGTGCCTGGCGGGCCTTGGCGGCGGCCTTCATCTGCTGCTTGTGCGCGCGGACCTGGGCCAGCGAGTCGTCGTCCACGATGTCGGCGACGGAGTAGTGCGAGCCCTCCTGGCCGAAGGGGCCGGTGGCCTCGCGCCAGCCATCCGGCCGCACGCCGAGTTGCTTGCCGAGCAGCGCCGCGAAGATCTGGGCCTTGGCCGCGCCGAACCCGGGCAGTTCGCCGATCCGCTTGACCAGGTCCTGGCCGGTCGCCGCGCCGTTCCAGACTTGCGCCGCATCGCCGTCATAGCGCTCGACGAGGAGCTGGCACAGGGCCTGCGTCCGCCCGGCCATGGCCTTCGGGTAGCGGTGCAGCGCTGGCCTCGCGCTGAACACGGCCGCGAGGGCCTCGGGGTCGTAATCGGCGAGCTCGGCGGCGGTGGGCTCGTGGCCGAGCCGGTTCACCAGGTCGCGGGGGCCGGCGAAGGCCTTCTCCAGCGGCACCTGCTGGTCGAGCAGCATGGCGATGAGCAGCGCGAGCGGGCTGCGGGACAGCAACTCGTTGGCGTCGTCATCGACGGGCAGCGACAGCGTCATGGGACCTCCAGGTCAGGGGACTATCCTGGCCGGCGGCAGCCAGCCGCGCGACCGCGCCCCGGCCGTCCTGGCCGCAGCGCGGGTGCAGAACTTGCGGACACCAGCGCCGGGCGGAACTACCTGGCGAGCGTCTGGCGTTTCACTT
>CAYPQM010000132.1:0-19595 GCA_964412845.1 uncultured Streptosporangiaceae bacterium | reverse complement strand
GTGTGCTTCGCCGCGTCCACCGCGGGCTCATCCCGCCACACGAACCGGTACGGGGCCAGCGGCAGCTTCAGTTCGTAGGGAAAGCGGGACGTCACCGGCTGCTCCGTTCTGCCATGGGGTGCGCTGGCCGGCGCCCCTTCTTCATGATCGTGGTGCATTGCCCGCGGTACCTGCGGTCAGCTTCCGCGGGACCGGCGGTCAACGCACCACGATCATGGCCTCTTCGCTAGACGATCATGAACTGCGGACCAGGGCGTGTGCCTAGGCGACCGCTGGCCTGGCTGGCTGAACCTCCTTCTCGGCCGATACCTCGACAGCCCGATCCATCTGCTCCTTGGTCGGCGGCTTGCACAGGAAGCCGACTGTCAGCGCGGCCAGGGCGCCGATGGCGGCGCCGAAGAAGAAGCCGGACGCCCAGTGGAAGTGCGCCGTGCCATACAGCGTGCCCGTCATGATCAGGGCGGCCCCGCCACCGGCGAAGCTGCCACCGAGCGCCTTGAAGGCGTAGATGGAACCGTAGTTGACCGCGTTGTTGGTCTCGCCGTAGTAGTCGGCCACCAGCGCCGCCGTCATCGGGAAGTTCGCGCCGGACAGGCCGCCCGAGATGATCGCGAACACGACGAACAGGGGTGCGTTGTGGTGCGCCCCGGCGTAGTAGGTGGCGAGCTGGAAGATCACGTTGCCTGAGTAGGCGTACACCATGGTTCTGCGCCGCCCGATGAACTCAGAGATGTACCCATAGATCGGCCTGAAGCCGCCATCGCAGAGCGCGAAGCCCGCGAAGCCGGCCACCGCCGCCACGCTGCCGAGATGCATCGCCTGGGCGAACGGGTAGTAGTACGCCACTCCGAACAGGGAGCAGCCGATGAACAGGGCGTACTGGATCCCTATCCACTTAGCCTGCGGGGTCCGCCACATCTCGCCCAGGTTGTAGTGCCGCAGCGCGGGCGGATTGGACTGCAGGTCACGGGTCGAGTGTTTGTGCCAGTTGAGCGGGCCGATCTCCTTCGGCCACCAGTTCTTCGGCGGGTCCTTCATGAACCAGCCGGCGATGGCGATGCCGACAGTCATGATGGCGCCCTGGATGAGGATGTAGTTCTTGATCTGGTTCGGGGTCATGTTGAGCGCGGCGCCGCTGAACCCGCCGATGACGATGATGAACGGGACAGCGCCGTAGGCCCAGCCGCCGTTCACGAAGCCGGTACGCCAGCCTTTCTTCTCCGGGTACCACTTGGCCACGATGTTGATGGCGCTTGAGTAGACCATCCCGGAGCCGATGCCGCCCAGGACCGCGTACCCGAGGTACGCCTGCCAGATGTTGGTCGAGGTGGCCAGCAGCCCGTAGCCGACAATGCCGCAGATGACCCCGCCGATGATGGTCGCCCACCGGACGTTGAGGATGCCTCGGTTGCGCAGCACCCCAGTGAAGATCTGGATGAACGATTCGAAAATGACGAAAAATGAGAACGCCCAGAATGTCTGGCCGATGCTCCAGTGGTGGGCGGCCTGGAGTGAGCCCGCCACGGTGCCCCAGGTGTACTCGAGCAGCCCGGCCAGGCACATGGCCAGCCAGGCGGCCCAGATCACCAGCCCCCGGCTGTAGCCCAGGATCTGCTTTGGTTCCTCACCGACGCGGAATACCCGGCCGGTCTCGTTGGTGATGAGTTGGTAGGTTCCGTGTTCTTCGGTTGTTGCGCCCATGGGTCGCCACCGATACCTCTCATACGAGACGCTGTTGGCTCGTGTGGCCGGCCCGGCGGACGCCAGGCCGGCTGCTGTGCGTGGGGGTGGTCCCGCTGGAATGAAAGGGACTCCCGCGGAGGTTGGTATCGATCTCGGCTGCATCGGGCCCGGGATTGCACCCCAGGTCCCAGCCGGGTTAAGGGCAGGGGCGTCGCGCTGGTTTCTGATAGCGATCCGCGCGGCGCCCTTGGTCCTGGCGGCGGCGGCGGCCCGCGCGACCCCCAGGTTCCCGCCGCCGGGCCATGCTGTGATCGGTGGCGGCGGGATCTCCGTCGATCCGCCATGTCTGCCTCCAGATCCGGGGCCGCAGGCCGCTGCGCCTTTGGTCCTCAGGTCTCCAATCCGAGAGCCTGGAAGAGGGCGGTCTGCTGCGGTCCCTGGCTTGCTGCCGCGTAGAGCTCATCGAGGCCCCAGCCGGCCTCGTCGAGCAGTTCAGCTGCCTGGTCGAAGAGCGGCGAGCGCTGCGCGGGAGGCACGTTCTCGATCACCAGGTGGCTGACCACCTGGATGACCGCCCCGCGGAGCAGTTCGCGCCGCCCCCCGGTAGGCCGGGCCACGCCTGGCATCAACGGGATGATCTTGGCGCCGGGGCCCGGCGTGACCTGGCCGTTGGGTTCACTCATGGCCAGCCTCCTGCCGCCGGGCCGGCCCGGCGGCCGAGGGCGGCGTGGGCTGTGCGGCTGCAATGGGCGGCGCAGCCGCGGAGAGCGCTGCCGGCGTCCCAGGGGGACCGAGGGCGGCGAGTTCCGCGGATAGCCGTTCCCGCTCGCCCGGCCGGGCCAGGTCGATCACCTCGACGAGCGCGAAGGCACGCCCGCCTGGCGAGCCATCGGCCAGCCGGGCGGCGGCCGTCTCGGCGAACACCTCGAACCGCTGACTGGCCGCCTTGGGCCCGATGGCCAGCACGTAGGTCAGCACGGCATGCCGGTCAGGCAGGTAACGCTGCTGGTGACCGTGGTCGAAGCTGATCTGCCATTGCGCGGGCATCACAATCCTTCTGCTGGCCGGCGGTGCAGGCGCAGGGGAGCGACCCACGGAACCCCGCCAGGTACACGGCGATGCTGCGTCGGACCTCAGGCACCGACCCCCCTGTTCAGCGGCATGGAATAGCTCTCATCCTTGAGCCGGGCATGCCGCTCCGGATCCTCGCCCGCGCGCAGCTCGGCGGGCACGTCCATGCCGATGTCCTGCCAGTTCCGGTTGGCGGCCGCCTGCGTCGCGGCGATGTGCTCGGGCTGCATGTGCCCGAACCGGCCCTGCATGGCCAGGTAGTCGATGACCGGGCGCTGCACCGGCGGGTGGAAGTAGCGGTACTCCCGGGTCTCCGGGTCGTACTCCCATACGGGGAACAGCCCGGCCTCCACCACCCGGCGGCCAAGTTCGACCGTCATCGAGGTCTGGTAGACCCAGCCCTTCTGGCACGGCGTGTAGCAGTGCATGAACGCCGCTCCGCGCAGGTTGAGGCCCTTGCGGGTCTTGTTCATCAGATCGACCGGGTAACCGACTGTGGTCGTCGCCACATAGCAGTGCGGGTGCCCCTCGGCCATCATCCGGGCCAGGTTCTTCGGCGGCAGTTGCTTGCCCGCGGGGTTCGCCTTGCCGAATGGCGTGAACGTGGTCAGCCCCGCGTACGGCGTGGTCGGTGAGACCTGGATGCCGGTGTTGGCGTAGCACTCGTTGTCGTAGCAGATGAACAGCGCGTCGTGGTTGCGGTACAGCGCGCCGGAGATCGAGCCGAGCCCGATGTCAGCGGCACTGCCGTCGCCGGCCATCACGATGATGTTCGGGTACGGACCGGGGTGGCGGCCTTTGCGGATCATCGCCTCGTACCCGGCGGCCACGCCGGCGGTGAACGAGCCGCCGCTGGCGATCGGCGTGTGCGCCCAGGGCACGGTGTACGGGGTGCACAGATAGGTCGAGTTCGCCACGTACATGCAGCCGGTGGGACCGGCCACGATCGTGTCCTGGCCAGCCGCCTTGAGCACCCACCGGTACTCGATGGCCGGCCCGCACCCCGCGCAGGTCCGGTGGCCGGCCTGGTAGGGGTCCTCCTCGGCCATGTCGGGCAGGTAGTGGCGGTCGCGGCCGGCGGTGTCGTCCGTCGCCGCGCCGCGGCCTTCCTCCTCCAGCAGCGGGAGGTACTGGCGGGTGACCTCGATGGCCATCAGCGTGCTCCTTGCGCTCGTGAATTCATCAGTCCTCGAATCCCACCCAGTGCGCGGGCTTCTCGACGGCGCCCCGCTCGACAGCCTGGGTGAGCTTGCCCGCCATCCACTCGAACTCGGCGGTTGGCACGGTCTCGCCGCCGAGCCCGGCCATGAACGACGTCACCAGCGGGCGATTCTGCGCGTGGTACAGGGCGGTGGTGACGTCCGGCGCGAGGATGCCGCCGTACGTTGAGCCGCCCAGGCCGAGGTTGGTCTCCACCACGCCCACGGCCTTGACACCCTGCAGTGCCGCCCGCAGGTCCTCGCTGGGGAACGGCCGGATCCACATCAGCCGGGCCATCCCGATCTTCACTCCCCGCTCACGGAGCCGGTTGATGGCGGCGCGGCAGGTGACCGAGTGGCCGCCCGAAATCACGATCGCGATCTCGGCGTCCTCCAGCAGGTACTCCTCGACGAAGTGCGCATAATGCCGGCCGAACGCCGCGCCGAACTCGTCGGTCTTCGCCCGGATGACCGGGATGGCGTCCTCCATCGCACGGGCCCGTTCCAGCTGGAGCGGCGGCCCCTGGGAAGGGTGGATCTGCGGGCCGTGCGAGAGCGGCTGCCGCGGGTCGAGCGGGAACGGCAGCCGGTACGGCGGCAGGTAGCCGTCCACCTGCGCCGCCGACGGCATCTCGACCTCGCCGGAGATGTGCGAGACGAAGTATCCGTCCTGCACCACCATCTGCGGCAGCAGCACCCGCGGGTCCTCGCCGATGGCGTAGGCGATGAGGGTCTTGTCGAACACCTCCTGCGGGGTCGCCGCCCAGCCCATCAGCCAGCCCATGTCGCGGGTGCACAGCGCGTCGGTGTGCTCCGAGCCGAAGTCGCCGGGCGGGTCGAGGGTGCGGTCGGCGATCGCCATCTGGATGGGGATGCGCGCACCCGAGATGATCGAGTACATCTCGTAGCCATACGTCACCCCGACACCGGAAGAGCCGGTGAAGGCCCGCGCCCCGCACGATCCCGCGCCGAACGCCGCCGACAGCTGGGAGTGCTCGCCGTCCGCGGTCATGTACTCGGCATCGAGGATGCCATCCGCGATGAACTGAGCGAGGTTCATCATGATCGCGGTATACGGCCGGATCGGGTACGCCGTGATCACATCGACGTTGGCGTACAGGGCGGCGTAGGCCGCCGCCGCACAGCCATTCAGCCGCTTGCGCGTGCCGGCCAGTTCGGCCAGCCGCCGCTCCCCCTCGGGGGTCCGCAGACCCGGACCGTAAGCAGGTTGCTCGGACCAGGCGCCCTCCACATGGACGGTGGTCATTGGCTCACCCCGGAATCTCCGTTCGGATGGGTTGTGCTCTTTCCGTTGGCCGCGGCGGCCTGCCGCCGGGTGGCGTCGTACTCGGCGATGGTTTCCTCGATCAGGTGCCTGGTGAACGCCGACTGCTCGGCGTGCGCGCCGTCGTAGGGCGCGAACGCGGTCTCCATCCGGGTCACCTCCGCCGGGTCGTCGAAGTCCATCTCCGGCACCTTCTCCAGGCAGCCGGTCGGGCATTCCTGCACGCAGACCAGGCAGCCCTTGCAGTACGTCGTGCGGATCGAGTAGTGGCCGTTCTCCCGGGCGTCGCGCATGACGCTGACATCGGGGCAGA
The DNA here is from genome assembly GCA_964412845.1 of uncultured Streptosporangiaceae bacterium. Classification (GTDB taxonomy): domain Bacteria; phylum Actinomycetota; class Actinomycetes; order Streptosporangiales; family Streptosporangiaceae; genus JAWWPY01. Next base: position 14,044 of record CAYPQM010000132.1, on the reverse strand, counting down.
CGATGTAGCAGTTGTCGCAGCCGTTGCAGACCCCGCAGCTCATGCACCGGTCAGCCTCGGCGATCGCCTGCTCGCGGCTGTAGGCCAGGGTGACCTCGACCCGCTGGCTGCGGCGGCGCTCAGCGGCGGGGAAGAGGGGGGCCTCGACGCGCGGTGCGTGCCTGAAGTAGGCGGAGTTCAGGCCCTCGTACGGCATGATCTCGACCGGCGGGTCGGACTGGAATTCCTGCGCGGTGAGCAGCCGGTCGATGTCACGGGCGGCCCGCCTGCCGTCGCCGAGCGCGTCCACCACCATCGACGGGCCGCGCATCACGTCGCCGCCGACGAAGACGTTGCCCTCGACCCGGCCGTGCTCGTCCGCGGTGATGACCCCATGGTCGCCCAGGTGCTCGGGCAGCCACTCGAGCTGCTGGATCTGGCCGATGGCAACCAAGATCGTGTCGCAGCTGACCTCGCGCTCGGTGCCGGGCACCAGTTCGGGATGTACCGCGCCGCTGGCATCCTTCTTGAGCCTGGCGTCACAGACCACAGCCCCGGTGACATGGCCGGCGGAGGACAGGACCTTCGTGAGGGAGGTGTGCGGCGCGAAGGCAACTCCCTCGTCCCTGGCCTGCTCCAGGTCCTCGGGGACAATCGGCAGCTCATCCTCGGACTCCAGCGAGACGATGACGGCCTCGCCGCCGCCGAGCCGGATGGCGCTGCGGGCGGCGTCGGAGGCCGTGTTGCCGCCGCCGATCACCAGCACCTGGCGGCCGATTTGCACCGGGCGGCCGAGGCCGGCCTCACGGAGGAACTCCAGGGCGCCGGTGACACCGCGGGCCTGGATTCCCTCGACCGGGAGCCGCCTGCCCACGTCCTGCCCGAGAGCCAGGAAGGTCGCGGGGTAGCTGCGCAGTTCATCCCAGCTGATGTCCTGGCCGGCCCGGACGCCGCAGCGGATCTCGATGCCGCCGAAGCCGAGCAGCTTGGCGATCTCCGCGTCGAGGATCTCCTCGGGCAGGTGCCAGTGCGGGATACCGGCCCGGAGCATGCCGCCTGGCTTGTCCAGCGCTTCGAAGATGACGCTGGAGTAGCCGCGCCGCCGCAGGTGATACGCGCAGGCCAGGCCGGCCGGCCCGGATCCGACGATCGCCACTGTGGTGCCGTTCAGCGCGGGCAGGGTTCCGGCGATCGGGTCCTCCGCCAGGGCCAGCCCGTAGTCACCCAGGAAGCGCTCCACGGAGCGGATCCCGATCGGCTCGTCGTGCGCGGCCCGGTTGCACGCGGTCTCGCACGGGTGGTAGCAGACCCGGCCGGTGACCGACGGCATCGGGTTGTCTTCCATGATCGTCAGGTAGCCGTCGAGGTAGCGCTCGTGCTTCACGTAGTCCAGGTACTTCTGGATCTGCTCGCCGGTGGGGCAGGCGTTGTTGCACGGTGGCGTCTTGTCTTTGTAGACCGGCCGGAAGGAGCGGAAGTTTCCGGTGGGGAAGAGCCGCTGGCCATCCTTCTCGGTCGGCGGCGGCGTCACTCCGGCGATAGGCAACTGCAAATGCGCAGGAACCCGGGTGCCGCGTACGGACATGGAGCCTCCTCGCTGCGGGTGATCAGCCGGCGGACGCGGCGTGGACGGCGGGAGCGGGCGTGGCCGGGCCGCCGGAGGGGGCCGGGCGCGGGAACTCGATCACCGTGTGCCGCTCGACCCCGCGCATCATGGCGTCGCGATCCGCGACCTGGCTGGCGACGTCGTCCACCGGAAGCCCGCCCGAGGCGGCGACGAGCGCGCCGATCAGCGGGGCGGCAATGCCCATGCCGATGGCGAGGCGTTCCTCAGCGCCCTCGGTGGACATCCGGTCGTAGGCGAGTTCACCGAGGTCCCGGACGAACATCCAGGGACTGCTGCCGCGCTGCTCGGCCAGGCCGACCGCGTCTACCACCACAAACTTGGCCAGCTTGGCCTGCATGGCGGCGGGCAGGAACTTGAGCAGGTACTCCGGCTCGCGGGCCGAGTTGATGACCAGCACCCCAGAGCCGTCCGGCGTGCCGCGCAGGAAGTTGACCGCCTTGATGATCGTCTCTTCCACGAGCACCACCCAGTCGGGATGGGGGTTCTCGTACACGAAGCGGTCCACGATCGGCGAATCGCCGAACCGTGCGTACCGGCGCACCAGGCAGTTGGTCCGGTCCGGGTCGTCTATGTAGTCGCTGACGTTATCGGCGTAGAGGCCAAGGGCGCGTGCGGCGGCGGCGATGCACGAGGAGACGTCACGCGCCTCCTTGTCCATGATGATCCCGCGGGACCAGACAGTGAGCTCGTGATACACGTCCCACTTCCTAAGATTGTATACCGTCGTCAGGATACTGACATCGTAGGCTTCTGGCAGGCTGCGTCAAGGGGGAGTTCGGTCCGCCTGCGATGCCGCCGCCCGCGCAGGGGAGATCACGCTGGGGGGAGCCGTTGTGAAGATATGTCCGGGCACCGGCCGGCGGAAACCCCTGCTGTCGCGGTGCGCCCGGGCAGACTGGCGGGCAGCCGGCGGCGAATCAAGGTACCGGAGGGAATCACCGGCGCCAGCACGGATTCAGCGGCCCGTGCTGAACGTGCACGGCTGGGGCCGCCCGACGGTATCCAGTCCGGATAGCCCATGTCTGGATCGCCGCGGTCCGCGACGGTAAGGGCTGCGACGGTGAGGGCTGCGGACCCGGTGGCGGACAGTGCTGCCATGCCCCATGATGAAGTGATTTCCACTCGGCAGGACCGTGAGGGGCAGCATGAGCGACGGCCGTCCGCGGGAGCCCCAGGATCTGAGGCGGTCGCGCCCTCCGGACTCCTACCCCGCTGAGCCTGGCCCCGGATATCCCCCCGCATCGCGTCCCGACCGGCCACCTTGGGGTAATGATCCTGAACGCATCCCCGGCCCGGCTCAGCGTCCCGAAGGCGCGCGTGCGAAGGGAGGCTCCGCAGAGCCGGTCCCTGGGCGGCGTGGTCTTTCCGAGCCGGGGGTTGGCGGGGGAGCCTCGCCGGAGCCTGCCCCCGGGCGTCGCCGCTATCCCGAGCCAGGGCCGGTCGGGGGAGCCTCGCCGGAGCCGGTCTCTGGGCGGCGTGGCCTTTCCGAGCCGGGGGTTGGCGCGGGAGCCGCGCCGGAGCCGGTAACGGGTCGTCGCCGTTATCCCCTCCCCGAGCAGGTTCCTGGGCGCGGTGGTGTTCCTCAGCCCGCCCCCGGCCGTGGCGGTGCTCCTGAGTTTGTCCCGGGCCGTGGCGGTGCTCCGGAGCCCGTACCGGGACGGCGTCGCCTTGCTGAGCCAGTTGCTGGGCGGGGCGGGGCTCCAGTACCCGCTCCCGGGCCGGACGGGGCTCCGGTGCCTGTTCCCGGGCGGCGTCGTTTCCCTCCCCCGGGGCAGGCCCCGGGCCGGGGCAGTGCTGCCGAGCCTGTTCCGGGTCGTGCTGCTGTTCCGGGTCGTGCTGCTGTTCCGGGTCGTGCTGCTGTTCCCGAGCGGGGCGGTGTTCCTGGGGCGGTCGCGGGCCGTGACGGTGCTCCGGGAACTGTTGCTGGGCGGCACGGGGTTCCGGTACCTGCTCCCGGAGGGGGCGGGGCTCCGGCAGCTGTTTCCGGGCGCCGCCGTTTCCCTCCCCCGGGGCAGGCCCCGGGCCGGGGCAGTGCTGCCGAGCCTGTTCCGGGTCGTGCTGCTGTTCCGGGTCGTGCTGCTGTTCCCGAGCGTGGCGGTGTTCCTGGGGCGGTCGCGGGCCGTGGCGGTGCTCCGGAGCCTGTTCCTGGGCGGGGACGTCTTGCGGAGGCTGTTGCCGGCCGGGAGCGCTCCGTGGGGCCTGGGCCCACGCAGCGTCGTCCGTCGGAACCTGGCCGCCGGCGGGCACGCCGGTCAGGTCGGCGCCGGTCCAGGCGGGTCCGCTGGATCGCGGTAGGGGTCGCGGCCACCCTTGGCGGAGTTGCGGCCGTGCTGGCGTCGGGCGTATTTGGCAGCAACGGCCCGGCACATGTCCTGGTGACTCCGGCCAAGCTCGGTGACTATGTGCGGCGGCCGCAACTTGAGCAGAAGATGGGCGCCAAGCAACTGCAGCGGCAGGTGATCGCGAGGAGCGCGGGCCAGGCCCGGCACGTGGTCTACGCGGTGTACGAGAACAGCGCGGGCGGGACTGACGGCAAGACCCCCCAGATCATGCTCTTTATTGGCGGCAACCTGTCGGGTACCTCGGCGGGCGATTTCATCTCGAGTTTTGCCAGCCAGTCCAAGGACGCCCAGGTGACCAGCGCGGGCTCGCTGGGCGGGCAGGCGGCTTGTGTCAAGGCACAAGCCAGCGTGCAGGGCAGCGTGGCCCTGTGCACATGGGCTGACAACGACACCTTCGGCCTGGTCGCCTCACCGGCCATGAACGTTTCCCAACTGGCCGCGCAGATGCGCGCCATCCGTCCCAGCGTGGAGCACGTGGTTAAGTAGCCAACTCGGTCCCGGGCGAGCCCAGCGGGCAAGTAGCCAGCTCGGGCTGGGCGAGCCCAGCGGGCTGTGCCCGAGCGCGCCGCCCGATGTAAAGCGCCCTGCGCGATGTCAGGATGCGCGGCGCGTCATCAAGGTGTGCTGTGCGCTGTCATGGCGCGCTGTGCGCTGTCAGGGTGTGCGGTCGTCTTTGGCTTGCGTGTGCGGTTCGCGCAGCGAGAGCCGGGCGATCGCGATGACGAGCGCGGCAGCCAGCACGGCCAGGCCGAGAACCTGCCCGCCGACCAGCCGCGTGCCGAGCGGGAAAGAGTCTGAGGCGTTCGTTACCCGCACCCCGCGAGCATTCGGCAGGGTTCCTGCGGTGACGCTCGGGGTCGCGGTCGGCGCCACCGTTGGGAAGAGCACCCCAGGGTCGGTCGCCGCGGGCAGGGTGGGCAGCAAAGCAGACGCGGCCACACCAACCGGCGTCAGCGGCGGAATGCCACCGGGCAGCGTCGCCCCGACACCCGCTGATCCGGAGGTCGTCGGCGTGGTCGTCGGCGTCGCGGCTGCCTTCACGGCAATCAGGATGCTGGCGGAGGCAGGTGTTGCTGAGGTAACGCTTGTTCCCTTCGCATTGGCCGTGAGGGTGATGTGCTGGCCCGCTTTCGCGGTCTTCGGCACAGTCACCTTGGCCAGCAGTTCGTCCGCCTGGCCACTGGCCAGGGTCCCCACGGTGCAGGTGGCCCCGCTGGCTCCGGGGCAGACCGAGAACTTCGGCGTCACAGCCGCGCTGACCTTGGCGCTGGCGGTGACCTTGATGCCCGTGGCTGCGCCGCCAGCAGGCCAGATCCATATCGCGTAGCTGGCGGTCCCGGCGGGCGCCACCCCCGTCGTGGTGACAGCCTGCACGCTCACGCACAGCAGGACCGCCGCCGCGCTGGTGGTCGGCGTTGGGGTTGGCGTCGGAGTCGGCGTTGCGCTCGGGGTGCTGGTCGGTGTGGTGGACGGGGTTGGGGTGGCCGGGTCAGTCGGCGGGGGCGTGCTGCTTGCGCTAGCGGTGGCGGTGGCGGTGGCGGTGGCCGCGGCAGTCGTCGGGTCGATCGGGCCGCCCGGGCTCGGCGTGCTGGTGGCGGTGGCCGTTGCGTCGGCGGTCAGCAGCCTGGCCGACGCGGAGTCGGCCTGCAGTTGCGCGTTCGCGGCCTTGATCGCCGCGGAGGTCGTCACCGAAGTCGCCGGGTGCTGCCCGCACGTGCTCGTCGCGGCGGTGGTGCGCACGAAGTCGGTCGGGTGCGTCCCGGCCAGGAGCGCGCTGACCACCCCGGCAGAGATAAGCGATACTCCCGCGAACATGCTCAGTGCCGATGTACCGACCCGCCGCGCTGTCATGATGGCGCCTTCGTCGTCATGGTCATCCCGTCCGGGATCTCGCGTGTCGTCATGCCTTATGGAACGCTTCGCCCGTGCGCGTGGATCATTCCCTGCCACACCTATTCGACACCTCCGCCGGTTGCGGACCGGAATCGGGGTTGCCCAAACGGCATTCCGTGCCGAAAAGTACCGAAGTGGAAGCCATGGATCCGCTTGAAATTCTCACCAGGCCAGCGCCGCCGCCGAACCGGACGGTCAGGTACGGCCCCGGTCCTGACAACATCGCAGACCTGCGGCTGCCGAGCGGGGGAGGACCCGGCGGGACGTTCGACGTGAGTGGGCGGCCACTTATCGTGCTGTTGCATGGGGGGTTTTGGCGGGCGGCCTTCGACCGGGCGCACCTCGGGCCGATGGCTGCCGCCCTCGCGGCAGAGGGTTACCCGGTGTGCGTGCCGGAGTTCCGCCGGGTCGGCGGCGGGGGTGGCTGGCCAGGGACTTTCGACGACGTGGCGGCCGCTGTGGACAGGCTTCCCGGCCTGGTGGCATCCGTGGCCCCGCAGGCCGGCGTGCCGGGGCGGGTGCTGCTCGCCGGGCATTCCGCAGGCGGCCATCTGGCCCTCTGGGCCGCGGGCCGGCGCCTGCTCCCGCCTGACCTGCCCTGGCACGTGGACGAGGGCACGTCACCGCGGATCGGCGGGGTGGTGGCGCTCGCCCCGGTCTGCGATCTGGAGGCCTGTCATCGCCAGGGGCTGAGTCGCGGGGCGGCCGATGATCTGCTCGGGGGCGGGCCCGAGCAGCATCCGCAACGCTACGCCGCGGCCGATCCGGCCCGCTTGGTTCCGCTGGGAGTTTCGGTACGAATTGTCCATGGCACTGCCGATGTCCAGGTGCCGTGCGAGATGAGCCGTTCCTATGCCGCCCGGGCGCGCGCCGCCGGGGACGACACGCTATTGACGGAATTGCCAGGATTCAACCATTTTGCTGGGATAGATCCGCGCTCAGCCGCCTGGCCGATGGTGCTGGCCGCCTTCAGGGCCGTCGAGGCTGGATGAGTTCTGGTCCCCGGCGGCGGACGTGGACACTCAGCAGGCGCGGATGTGCCGGTTTAAGCGGTCCCACGTTGCCAGGCGCCGTGCTGCGGCGATCCCAGCCTGCGGTCAGCCGTAGTGCTTCAAGTGCGGCCACAGCGTGCGCCAGTCGGCGTGCGGCCCGGTGCAGACGCCGATCTGCAGGTCAGTCCAGTCGTTGTTCACGTGGTACGGGGCATAGTAGGTGGCGAGCGAGCGGCAGCTGGCGAAGTACGGCCGCAGTTGGCCGAGCGCGTCGACCACGAGCACGGTGCGGTCCGAGGCCCGGCCGGGACCCCACATCCAGTAGGCATTGTGGCCGGACAGCACGGGCGGCAGATGGCCGGCCGAGCCCAGGACGTCCAGCGCGCCGGCTTCGGCGTAGTACCCCGTGAAGATCGAGGTGGGCGGCTGGCCCGCCCGAGTCAGGGCCGTGGCCTGCGCCGTGACCGCACTGGTCAGCTGTGGCCAGCCGATTGTGTCCCCGAGGGAACTCTGCTGAGAAGAGACTGGCAGGCCGTGCACCTCACTGACCGGGAGTATGGGCAGCAGGCTCGGCAGGGCCACCGCCACGCCGACCAGGGATGCGCCTACCACCAGCCCTCGCCGCACCCGTGGCCGGTGTGCGCGGCCGATCCAGCGCTCGGCCGCTGAGGCGCCCGCGGCCAGCACCGCCAGTGCCACTCCGTCGGCGTAGTACACCTTGCCCGGGACCCAGGCCAGCACATAAACGAGGACGAGGGTGGCGGTGACGGCAAGGAACCGCAGTTCAGGGGTCCGCCAGAGGACTACGAAGCCCGCGACTATCAGCGGTGCCACCAGCAGGCCCAGGTAAAGGAGCTGGGCGGGCAGCGCGCCAGCGTAGTCGGCTGGGGAGGTGTTCTGCCGGTGCAGCGCGGCGGACATGGCCAGCTGCGGCCACCCGTGTGTGGCCTGCCAGATGAGGTTCGGCGCCCAGATCACCGCCGCAATACCGGCGCCGAGCCATGGCCATCTTGTCCGCAGCACAGCGCGCTGCATTGAGACGAGGAGGCCAAGAGTGAAGCAGATCAGCAGCAACACGACCAGGTTGTCGGCCTCGAGCCCGAGGCCTGCCACGACGCCCGCAGCGAGCCACCAGCGCGGCCGGTGCCGCAGCAGGGCAGTGCTGACGCACAGCAGGATCGCTGTCCAGGCGAGCAGGTCCATCGGCGTGGTGTTGCCGATGTGCACGGCGCCCAGGAGGACCGGAGCGCACGCCGTGATGAGGGCGGCGAGCACCCGGCCGAACCGGCCCGCGCCGAGCAGGGCCGCGAGCCTCGCCGTCATGATCACGATCGCTCCGCCGGCCAGCGCCGGGACGATGCGGATCGCCGTCGGGCTGACCCCCAGTAGGTCAGTGATCCGGGTGAGCAGCGGGGCGAGCGGTGGCTGATCGACGTAGCCGAAGGCGAGGTGATGCCCGGCCACGATGAAGTACAGCTCGTCTTGCAGGAAGCCGTACCGGCCGCTGACAGCCAGCTCAACCGCTACGAACACCGCAGCGATTACCCACGCCAGGACCGGCACGCGATCGGAGGGGGAAACCGGCACCTGCGCAGCCGGCGAGTCCACCACGGCGGCAGCCTCAGGGGTGGGGACGGCGGAGCCGTTGGGCTGGTCCATGGCGAAGCCTCCTGCCGTGTGTCCTGCCGGGAAGTCCCCGGCAGGCAAATGCATGCCGGACGACCGGCACTCGAACCTGGTGCTCCCTCAACGGAGACTGGGCGCAGCCTGTCGGACCCGGCGGACTTTCCCGGCGATCCCAGAGCCTATTGGTGAGCCTTACCGGCAGGGTGATGCCACCGGCGACCACGTGCAGGTCGGTCTGGCCGGAATCCCGGGAGACTGTCACCTGGGCGCGGACAGCCGGGTTGAGCCGGTACCGATCACGATCTTGTCGGGCAGATGCGCCCGCGGGTTGCCGGCGGGGCTCCAATTCATCCCTTTCCCCGGCAGGACGTTGTACCTAGGCCCAAGCCCCCGGCGGAGCACCTCGCTGATCTCTTCGGTCGTGACTTCGGGCCTCGGGATGGTGATCGTAGACATAACGGCTCACTTCTCCATTCGTGACCAGGGCCTGCTGTCTGACTGCTGGTCAGTTCCGTGGCGGCCAGGGCCATGATTCACGCTGTGGAGCGCCATGGGACAAGCCTCGTCCCGGGCCGGTGGACTGTCATCGGCTCGCTGGCTGGGTTCGGCCTGGCAGCGGTATGAACTGATCAGGTGACCGGTACGAGAAGCGGCGGAAGTCTCATACCGCAGGTCCCACCCACCGTGTTGATGCGCCCTCGCTGTCTGCCCCCTACCGTTGATCTGACTGGCTGTCTGGACCCTGCGGCTGGGGAAAGGAAGCAGCTCATGAACGAGGCTGCCCCTGGTGGCTATCATCCTGCTCGCAAGAGGTAACGGGCTGTGCCGGTGAGAGATAATGGGCGGGTGCTGGGCCAGCTGAACTGGGCAGCCGCATCCGTTGCCCTCGCCGTCGTCGGCGTCTCGACGTTCACCCAGCCATTCGGCCGGACCCGCAACATGGTCTCCGAAATCACCGCCTTCGCCATCGCGGTGCTGACCCTGGCGCTCTGGACGGCCATCGAACGCTTTCCCACCTTGGCCAGACTCGCCGGCCTGCAGCCGTTCGCCTAGGGGTGCGATGGCAGTCACGTGCGGGTTGGCCTCGCTCACGAGCAGCGGAGGCCCTTCGATCTCTTGGGCGCCATGGCCACCGTCGGCCCGCCGCAGGATGTCGTTCTCCAGTTCCAGCTGCCGGTTACGGCGCCGCAGCCCCGCCAGCGCTTTCCTATCTGCAATGGCCAGACGGTCACCGCCGCCATTCTCATCGGCGTCGTCCTGGCAGTTCCGCAGGCACGAATCGCTGATCCCCCGATCCTCCGCGATCTTGAAACGGGTGTGGTGCCCTGGCGGGCAAGCTCGACAGCACGCTGCCGGAACTCGGGAGGGTGTGGTGCAGGCATCAGGACATCCTTCCTGGTGACCAGAGGTCACCTCAGATCAGGTGTCCGTGCTGCGGGGGGAAGCTCAATGGTCGTCAAGGCCGAGATCAGCGCACGCGGCAGTGGCGATCATCGACGGGCAGGCGCGGCAGGCCATCGCAGACATGTTCGTAGGCGGCGTTGGCCCGTGGACGGTGCGCACCATTCGGCCGTCACCGATTTAAGCACAAAACGGACGTTTCTTCTATTTCTCGTCTGTGGGTGGAACTATCCGATCTTGTCGAGGTAGGCCTGATGGCGTTGCCGCCTCTGCAGCAGTCCCACCTCGACAAGATCGACCATCATGCCCCCGGGGCCCTAATGATCATGTCTATGCTATTGCAGTACGCTAAGTATTGTTCTAACCTTAATCACTAGATCGTTAGACCGCTCGGCAACGCGCGTTCGGCGTGATCAATGACGTGTGCTGATCGCAGCTTCCCCCAGTTCGAACTCGGTCGGTCGCTTAGTCAAGGTATCCGTCTCGGCATTGCCTGCGGTCAGCGTACGCAGTAAAGTTACCTACAATCCATGGGGGGCATTATGGGGCGCTTCCAGGATATGCGCTGTAAGGTGGGCTCCCATACGGGGGAATGGGATTACGACCGCTCTGGGGAATGTGATCAGTCAAGGCGATGTACAAACTGCAGTACCGCCAGCACCAGGGTCCGTCATAGATGGGGCGAATGGGAATGGGAACGCCCGGACAACCAGAAGAGCTGTGACAGTATTCGTGAGTGTGGGCGATGCGATAGCATCGATTATGAAACTAGACACAACCTAGAATGGCGTTATACCCTCGATGTTATGGGTGATCCGTCAGACGCAGATGGTCTCGGCATGCAGCTCATGGCGGCGGCAGCGAGTGGGCTACAAGAGAACTACGGCAAGTGCCAGCAAGTAATGACATGCCGACGTTGTGGCTATTATGAGGTGAATTCTCGTAGGACATTTCACGACTGGGGTGACTGGCGGCTAAGCCAATATCGAGATACGTCGATTCATGTATGCAATCGATGCGGTGAGCATGAGGAATCTGAATAAATTTCTGCGCAAATGAGCTCAGCTACTATACGGACCAAGAGCAAGCTCCGCTCAGTGCGGGCTGTTGTACATGCATAGTCCGGGAGAGTCGCTCCGGTAGGGGCGCGGCATGACGTGTACCTACACAGGCCCCCTTAGTTCAGTCGGCAGAGCGTCTCCATGGTAAGTATCCCGTTCGAAACGCTGTGCTCACCTGTGTAAACGCAGATGGCAGTCGAGCGCTGTGCGCGTAATTAGACGCTCTATTGCTACACCTCGTGCTGCACCTCGGCGGGCCCTCGGGGGGCCCTCGGGGGGCCGTAGCCAGCTTGTTGAACCTAGCTTATGGCTATGAGCTATAGCGACCCCGTTTGGAACCTTCAGCAGTAGGTGGTCACCCAGGGTTCTGCATCCGTCGCTGGGTATCGGCAGCTGTTGGCACCGCCCGCAAGTGGTCATCCTGTAGCCGCGATTGCGCGTCCATACAAGCATTGTTCAGGCAGGCGCTGGACGATATGCGGATGTCCTCACTCGGCTCGCAGCAGCTGGGCCGGGCTTGATCGCGCGGCCAGCAGTGCGGGGAAAAAGGCGAGAACGTTGGCGGCGGCGAGCACCCCGAAGGCGAGCGCGGCCACAGGCAGCGCCTCCACCACCGTTAGCGGCACCATCCCGAAGTTCGTGGCGAACACCCGCCAGACCACTCTGCCGGCCGCGATCCCCAGCGGCACCCCGGCCACGATCCCGACCAGGGCCACCGCGGTGGCCTGCCAGCTGACTACGGCCGCGACCTGATACCGGACGAACCCGAGCACCTTCAGCAAGCCAGCCTCGGCGCGCCTGCGGGAAACGCTGACCAGCAGCAGGTGCACCATCGTCGCCGCCCCGAACAGCGCCAGCAGCCCGCCGAACAGCAGCGGGAAGTTCACCGACTCACCGAAGTTGACCAGTTCGGCCGGCTCCTGCTGGCCTGAGACCACGAACGAACGGTATTTGCTGACGTGCCGGGCCAGCGCCGCAGCCGCGGCTGGCCCCGGAGCCGCGCGGGCCAGCACATGATAGATGGTGCCCCGCTGCACGTTGCGCTGGCAGGCCGTCATGTCAGCGCCGGGCGGGCATTGCAGGTCCGTCAGCGCGCTGAGGGTCATCGCGGCCCCGGTGCCCAGCCCGCCGGTGTAGAAGCCCGGCGCGAAAGATGCGCGGCCAACCACGCGGAACTGAGCCTGGTGCCGGGCACCTTCCGGGTCCGTCACGGTCACCCGGACCAGCCCGCCCGGCTGCGCGCCGACGCTGCGCATGGTCGCAGCGCCCAGCATGATCTCGTGGTCACCGCTGGGCAGCCGGCCGTCCACCACCGAGATCAGCGCCGGGCCGCGGATCGCGGTCACCGTGGCCAAGCGGACCTGATGGCCATTGACGTCGATCACCGCGAAAGCCGCCAGGGTGATCCGGTCAATCGCCCGGTCGCGGCGCAGGCTGGTCAGCACGGGCCCAGTAACGTAGTCCACGGACCCCCCTCCCTGATAGCTGAACTCGGCCTGGAACGGCACGCCGTACAGCGCGGGTGTGGATGTGAGCCGGGTCAGGCTGGCCCCGAACACGGCCGTCGCGCACAGCGCGGCGACCGCCAGCACCATGCCGAGCAGTGCGCTACCCACCGGGACCGGCCGGCGGCCGCGGCCCCGCTGCAGCGCGTACCGGACCCCGATCAGCGCGCTCGGCGGCGCACCGGACCAGGTCACGGCCCGGACCAGCGCCACCGGCACCGGCTCCGGCCGGCTACGGCGCAGCAGCCGCGCATCGCGCACGGCCGGCCACACGGACAGCGCTACCACCGTGGCCACCGTGGCCAGCGCACCGATCACCATGACCAGCGGATCAAAAACCACGGCACCCGCCGAGCTCGCGGCCAGCCGCGCCTCGCCCACCGGGGTCAGCGGGGACAGCAGCGTGGCCAGCGCCACGGCCCCGGCCGCGCCAGCCGCGCCGATGACGGCCGCGCGGGCCAGGCCAAGCGCCACGAACTGCCGCGCCCGCAACCCCACCGCGGATAGGGCCTGACGATCATCCTGCTCAGTGACGAACTGCCGGGCGGCGGCCTGCCCGAGGACAGCCAGCCCGGCCAGCGCGGCCAGGCCCGCCAGCACCCACCAGCCCACCGCCTGCGGCCTGATCGAGCCCTCCACCCCAGCGGCGTCGAGATCCAGGTCGTCGGCACCGTTCGAGCCCAGCGGGCGGAGCTGGCTTTCGAACGCGGGCAGGTCGGCCGCGCCGCGCCGGAGCTGCACATAGTAGGACGGCCACACCAGTGAACGGGGATTCACCGCCGCCGCGTACGCCCTGGTCGTGAACAGGTCGTAGCGGCTTCCCTGCCCGGAGTGGAACTCATCCTCGGCCACCACCAGGCCCACCACCCGCAGGCTGCGCCGCGGGACAGCCGCGATGTTGACGTGGGTCCGGCCTACCTTCTGCGCCAGCTGCACCTGCGCCGGGGTCGGCGTCAGGAGCCGGATCAGCGAGCCGATGTGCACGCCGTTATCCCTGGCCAGCGTGTAGGAGGCCAGCACCTCATCAGGGTTGGACTGGTCCGGCATCCGCCCCGACAACAGTTTGCCCACCCGGGGCAGGCTGGCCGGCGGGACTTCGGAGACCTGAACGCTGGCGCTAGGACCAAACTGCTTGCTGCAGGACACGCAGTGGTCGGCGAAGCTGAACGGCATAAGAACTGGTGTCACCCGCGCCACCTGGGGAATGCGGGCCAGTCCCGGCAGCGGGTGGCTGCTGTAGACCAGTGCGTCGTAACCGTGCCGGGCGACGAAACCAGGCAAGGCAGCTGCGGTCCGCCGGGCGGTCACCGCCGCAGCCATCACGAACCCGCCCACCAGCGCGACCAGCAGGGCCAGGGCCAGCCAGGACCTCCAGTGCAGCCGCAGCCGCACACGGAGTACCAAGGCAACAGCCCCCACGCCAACCTCCCGGTCCAGGGTCCCTGTGTGCAGTCTGCCCTGTTGGCGCGGATCAGCAAGGTGGCCAGCCACCAGCGCGAACTCGTGCTACCTCTCCCTTCGGCCATCAAGGTTCCCCGACACCATGTCGTGGTTTTGCTGCATGCGGTCCGCTGCGTCAATGGCGCGAGTACGCATGCCCGCGCCAAGCTTTGGCGGC
>CAYPQM010000131.1:17351-19847 GCA_964412845.1 uncultured Streptosporangiaceae bacterium | reverse complement strand
CCCTCGCCACCAGCCTCGTCACCCGCCACACCACCACCCACCCACCCCCATGACGGACGGAACGCACGTGACTATCGAGAGCAGCGTTTCCGCCGAGATCTGGCGTGACCCGTCAGCCGCCCCAGCCCAGCGAGTCACCGACCTCATCTCCCGGATGACCATGCGGGAGAAGGTCGCCCAGCTCTACGGCGTCTGGGTCGGGGTGGACACCGCGGGCGGCGACGTCGTGCCGCATCAGCACGAGTTCGCAGCGGCACCCGCCGACTGGGACAAGCTGATCGCTGACGGAATCGGGCAGCTCACCCGCGTTTTCGGCACCGCCCCCGTTGATCCGGTTGAGGGCGCCTATGCGGTCGCGCGCAGCCAGCGCCAGATCATGTCCGCCGGACGCCTCGGCATCCCGGCGATGGTGCATGAGGAGTGCCTGACCGGGCTGGCCGCCTGGTAGGCCACGATCTACCCCTCGCCGCTGTGCTGGGGGGCGAGCTTCGATCCCGGGCTTGTCCAGCAGATGGGCGCTCAGATCGGCCGCACCATGCGCAGGCTGGGTGTGCATCAAGGGCTGGCGCCCGTCCTCGATGTGATCCGCGATCTGCGATGGGGCCGGGTCGAGGAGACGATCGCTGAAGACCCGTACCTGGTCGGCGTGATCGGCAGCGCCTACGTGCGCGGGCTTGAGTCAGCAGGTGTCGTGTCGACCCTGAAGCATTTCGTCGGCTACTCCGCGTCACGGGCTGGGCGGAACATGGCGCCGGTCTCGATCGGCCCCCGTGAACTCGCGGACGTGCTGCTGCCGCCGTTCGAGATGGCCCTGCACGCGGGTGCCCGGTCGGTGATGAACTCCTATACCGACCTCGACGGCATTCCGGTCGCTGCGGACGCCGCCGTGCTGACCGGCTTGCTGCGCGGCACATATGGCTTCACCGGGACGGTCGTTGCCGACTACTTCGCGGTGTCGTTCCTGAAGACCCTGCACGGCGTGGCGGGCACCCGCGGCGAGGCCGCGGGCCTGGCCCTGCGGGCGGGCATCGATGTCGAATTGCCGACCGTCGACTGCTACGGCGAGCCATTGCTGGACGGCATCGAGTCCGGGGCAGTCGACCCAGCACTGGTCGATCGTGCCGTCGAGCGGGTCCTCACCCAGAAGTGCGAGCTCGGCCTCCTGGACGCCGACTGGTCACCGCAGCCACAGATCGGCGATAGTGAGCGCCTTGACGACGCTGAGTCGCGCTCGCTGGCCAGGAAACTGGCGCAGCGCTCGGTCGTCTTGCTGCGCAACGACGGGATCCTGCCGCTGGCGAGGGCGCGCAGGGTCGCCGTGGTCGGCCCGCGCGCCGATGAGGCCAACGCGATGCTGGGCTGCTACGCATTCCCGGTGCACGTCGGTGTCCACCATCCGGACGTCCCGGCGGGAGTCGACGTGCCGACCCTGCTGGCGACCCTGCGCGCCGACCCGGCTGGCCACGAGATCACGTACGCGCAGGGATGCCCGGTGCTCGGCGGCGACGATGCCGGCATCGCCGCCGCAGCGGATGCGGCAGCTGGGGCCGACGTCTGCGTCGCCGTGCTTGGCGACCGCGCCGGGCTCTTCGGGGCGGGCACGTCGGGGGAGGGGTGCGATGCGTCCGACCTGCGGCTGCCCGGTCGGCAGGAGGAACTGCTGGAGGCCGTGCTGGCCACGGGCACGCCGGTGGTCCTCGTGCTGCTGGTTGGCCGCCCCTATGAGCTGTCCCGCCAGGTCGACCGGCTCGCCGCTGTGGTCTGCGGCTTCTTTCCTGGCGAGGAGGGCGCGGCCGCGGTGGCGGATGTGCTGAGCGGGCGGGTTAACCCCTCAGGACGGCTGCCGGTCAGCTTCCCCGCCGCGGGCGCGACTCAGCCCGCCACCTATCTGGTGCCCCACCTGGGCGAGCGCAGCGTGGTCAGCAGCGTCGACCCGACGCCGGTCTTCCCCTTCGGGCATGGCCTGTCCTATGCCCCGGCGATCTGGCTTGGCGTGACACGGCGTTCCCCGGAGCTGTGGCCGACTGACGGAAACTGCCAGCTGACGGTGACCGTACGCAACGACGCGCAGATCCCGACGACCGAAGTCGTCCAGGTCTACCTGCATGATCCGGTGGCGGAGGTCGCCCGGCCACTCCAGCAGCTGATCGCCGCGGCCCGGGTGGAGCTGCCGCCGGATACCAGCCGGACCGTACTCGTCGACCTGCACGCCGACCTCACCTCCTATACCGGACGATCCGGCCGCCGGCAGGTCGACCCGGGGGAGGTCGAGCTGCGGATCGGCGCATCGAGCGCCGACATCCGGGAGACCCTCCGGTGCACGCTCACCGGGCCGCGCCGGGAGGTCGGCTTCGACCGGGTGCTGAATCCGGCGATCACCCTGCTGCCGCAGGACTGACTTGCCGGCCGTCAGCCGGGCCGGCCGTCCCGCCCGGCCGCCCGTCATGCGCCCGCCCGGCCGATTGCCCGCCCGGCCGGCCAGATGACTGACCGGCC
>CAYPQM010000131.1:0-17251 GCA_964412845.1 uncultured Streptosporangiaceae bacterium | reverse complement strand
GATGACTGACCGGCCAGCCGCACTGCCTGGTTGTCAGCCGCCGGGAACGCCGCGCTCGATGCAGAATTCGTTGCCTTCCGGGTCGGCGAGCACCACCCAGCCCTTGCCGTCGGGACGCCGATGGTCAGCGACGAAGGTTGCGCCGATACCCATGACCCGCTGGACCTCGGCATCCCGCGCCTGCGGAGCCGGATCTTCCGGCGTCAGGTCGAGATGCATGCGGTTCTTGGCCTGCTTGGCTTCCGGGACCCGGATAAACAGCAGATTGACGGATCCATCTGGTGCTACCAGCAGGCCTTCCGGATCGTCAGGATGGTTGGTGTTGGCTGGATCCTCATGGAATCCGGTGACCTGCGACCAGAACCCGACCAGCAGGTACGGGTCGCGGCAGTCAACGGTAATGCTCCTGATTCGGACGGTCATGAAAATGGCTCCCTGTTCACAAGGTGCCATCCGCGCCCGGGCCTCGGTCAGCCGGTCGCGGAGGCGCGAAATCCGATGGTCATGATCGAACGCACCTCCTCTCTCCCGCGCCGCGCAGCGGCTGGCTGCACACTGCCATATCCGGCCGGGCCCTGGCCACGGATTTATCCCGCTGGCCGCCACTGCCCCGGGCGCGGCCGGTGCGTCGGCTCCGCCCGGACACCGGACATCCCTCGTCGAGGCCATGGAAGAAACCGGGCTAGGCGCTGGTTATCGAGCTATGTGATCAACGTGCCGCTGTCCGTGCTGGATCTATCCCCGGTAGCTGCTGGTACAACCCCCGGCCAGGCCCTGCGCCAGACCACCGAGCTGGCCCGGCGGACCGAGGAGCTGGGCTACCGGCGGTTCTGGGTGGCCGAGCACCACAACATGCCGTCGATCGCGAGTTCCGCGCCGGCCGTGCTGATCGCGCACCTGGCGGCGGCGACGTCGACGATCCGGGTGGGTTCGGGCGGGGTGATGCTGCCCAACCACGCTCCGCTGGTAGTGGCGGAGCAGTTCGGCACGCTGGAGGCGCTGCATCCGGGCCGGATCGATCTGGGTATCGGCCGTGCGCCGGGTACCGACCAGCTCACCGCGCTGGCGCTGCGCCGCACCATGGAGGGCCTGTCCGCCGAGGCGTTCCCGAAGGAACTACTTGACCTGATTGAGTTCTTTACCGGCGAGGACCCGCAGGCACGCATCACCGCGATGCCAGGCCAAGGCGATATGCCGGAGATCTGGCTGCTGGGTTCCAGCGGGTTCAGCGCGCAGCTGGCTGGGATGCTCGGGTTGCCATTCTCGTTCGCGCACCATTTCAGCGCCGCTAACACCGTTCCCGCGCTGGCGTTGTACCGGGAGCATTTCCGGCCCTCGCGATGGCTGGAGCGCCCCCAGGCGATGGTCGCGGTGAGTGCGATCTGCGCAGATACCGACGAGCGGGCCCGGTGGCTGGCCGGCCCGGCCGCCCTGTCGTTCCTGCGGCTGCGCGCCGGGGCGCCCCAGCCGATGGCCAGCCCTGAGGAGGCGGCCGCGTACCCGTACTCGGACTTCGAGCGGGAGATGGCCTGGGGCCGCTTCGCTGATCAGGCCATCGGTTCCCCGGAAACTGTCCGCCGCCAGCTGGCCGGGCTGCTGGAGCGCTCCGGTGCCGACGAGCTGATGCTGACCGCGATGGTGTACGACATCGAGGACCGGATCCGTTCCTTCGAGCTGATCGCGGAGAAAGTCGCGGACGGGCTGCACAGGCCCGTAGCCGGCGGCTGACCGGCTGGCGGTCGCCGGGCTGACCCGGCGCCGGTCTATCGTGGGCAATGAGAGAGGAACGGGGATGTCATCCACGTCAGAGCCGGTACACCTGAACAACCACCACCGCAACACGCTGCGCCAGGTCCTCCAGCATCCCGCGAGCCACAACATCGAGTGGCATGCGGTGGTCTCATTGCTGAAGGCCGTCGGCACGGTCGTGGATCACCACGATGGCACCGTTGTCGTGACCATCGGGTCCGAGACCGAATACTTCGACCGTCCTGAGCATAAGGACATAGATACCCAGACGGTCGTCGACCTGCGCCGGATGCTGAACGCAGCCGGTTACGGACCTGGGGGAGCGGAGTCCGGCAGCCGACCGGAGTGACCGCCGATCGCCCTGGCCAGGTCGCCCGGGCCGATATCGTCTCGCGCGGCTAGGTCACGCGGATGCTGCGGGTCGTCTAGTTCCGAGCCTGTGCCTCGGCTTCCTCGATGGTGAGTTCTGCGGCGGGGTCAGCCTCCAGACGCTCGTCGGGGATCGGCCGCCCACTGCGGATGGATCGCCCGAACGTCCCGTTGTCCAGCCGCTTCTCGGCGCGGTCGAGAGCGGCCAGGCGATCGCGCAAGCTTTCCGCGATGGCGTCATCCTGGCCCTGCGCGGTCAGCAGTTGCGCGGGATCGGCGATGTCCCCCGTCTCGTCTTCCTCGGCCCGGTCGGCCCGCCCGGCCGCCTCGGCGTCCTTGAGCAGACTCTGCACCTCGGCTCGTTCGGCACGTAGCCGGGCCCGGGCCCGGTCCTCGTCCATCTGCTCTCCTTCATGCACTCCGGTCAGCGCGGCCGACGGTCAGCGCCGGCCCGCGCCGCTCTCCGCCTGTCACCTTACGGCCTGTCACCTCGCGCGGCGGGTAACAGCCGCATGCCGGGCCGCCCGCGGGGCCACCCGGCATGCGCACTGGTCAGCAGGGAGCACCGGTCAGCAGGGGCCGTCGTTGTTCCAGGCGCCTGCCGCACCGCCGGGGACCTCGGCATAGTTCCACTGGTTGGCGGTCCACTTGTCGCCGCCGTAAGAGACGACGTTGCCCGAGACGTAGGCCATGTTCGACACCCACGCGGCCGCCGTGCAGCCTCCTGTGGTCGGCGTGGGGCTCGGGGACGGCGTCGGAGTCGGCGACGCAGACACCGTCGGGGTCGGGGTCGGGGTCGGCGGGGTGGCAGACGCATGGTTGGCGAACGCCACCGTGTACGCGGTGAAGTCCCAGGAATTCTGCGCCACGCTGCTGCACTCGCTGGAGGTGAAGCCGTTGTCCACCGGGTTGCAGGCGCGGTCCCGATTGACGGACCAGAACGTGTACCGGCTCAGGCCGGAAGTCTCCGCGAAGGCGAGCACAGTCTGGAAATCGCTCTGGTAGAAGTACTCGGCCGAGTCGGTCCGGCCGTTCATCCCGGAGAAGCCCTCATGCGCGTAAGCCTGCGCGCTGGTCCAGCCGAATGTGCTCACCAGCTGGGCGTTGAAATCCCGCAGCGCGGTGACCTGCGATGAGCCGCCGCTGAAGCCGCCGTCAAACGGCATGATCGTATAGTTGTTCGGGGTGAACCCCAGGCTCTTGGCCTCGTTGAGCAGTAGCTGGCCGAAGTAGTTCGCACCGGTGGTCGTGGACGGCATGGTGATCGAGATGTACAGGCCCGGATCCTCCTGCTGCAGGATCTGCGCGGCACCGAGCTCGTAGGCGATCGCCGTCGAGTTCTCGATCTCCGGTTCCTCAAGGTCGAAGTCGAACGCGTGCAGGCCGTACGTGGTGATCACCTGCTGGTAGGCGGCCGCCGTGGCCGACGCTGAACTGCACACCTGGCCCAGCTTGGTGCCGTTGTAGCCGCCCGCCGAGACGATCACATCGCCGCCGCCGGAGCGGACCTGGCTGATGACGGCGGCCACCTGGGTGTCGGAGGGCACCGGGTCGGTGCCGTCCCAGGAGGGCGCGCACGAACCGCCGTTGGCCAGGATGAAGGCCATGTCGAACGCCTTCTGGCCGGTCGCGGACATCACCTGGCTGACGGTAGGTGCGTTCGAGTCCAGGGTGCTGTAGTACGGCGCCGATTCGTACCAGTTGGCCGTCAAGGCGGTGCTCGCCGCCGACGCGGCCTGCACGGTGGCGGCCACCGCGGCGGTCGCACCGCCGGCCAGGATGATGGCTGCGAAGGCCGCGGCCGCCGTCCGCCATCGCAGCAGGGCCCGCACCGTGTGGTGGGACAGGTCGAGCGGGGTCTGAGGCACGTTTCCTCCAGAGGGGCCCGGTGGAATAACTAATAGGAAACTTTCCTATTAGTGTGATCAGGACGTTAGCCCTGTCCCCTCCTGAGGTCAACCCAAATGGATCAAAACCCAGCACAAATGGCCGGGACGAAGGCGGCATTGCGCCGCACGGATATGGCCTGCGGGTGGACCGCGCTCCCACCTGGTGCGCGGCCGAGTCAGTGCGCGGCGGGAACCGGGCGCGGCGTCAGTGGCGGCCCGGTCGCAGGTCGAACGGCCGCAGGTACGGCGCGGGCTGGTAACTCACGAAGGCCGCCGGCGTCGGGACGATCGTGCCGCCCGACGAGAAGATGTTGTATGGCGCGCCGAGCGCGGCCGCCTGGCCATTCAGGGCGGCGGGCTCAAGCGCTGAACTGTCCCAGTGGCCCGTGTGCAGCCGATTCAGCAGCGTCTGGGCGGCCGTGATCGTCTCGGCCGGGGTGAACGCGCAGTGCCCGGCCCGCTGGACGAAGATCTGCCGGAGCAGCCGGCTGTCGCCCGCCCTGTCGACCACGCGGCTGTAGGCCTGCTCGTTCTCCGGCACCACCAGGCCGTCGCCCGTGGTGTGCATGGTCAGCACCGGCCCCGGCAGCCTGCCGTCGAACGCGATGTTCTGCTTCAGGTAGCTCACCGCCGAGGGATTGGCGCTCACCCGGGCGGCGTGGTTGAGCGTGGCCAGGTCGCTGCTCAGGCTCAGCCCGGCTGCCTTGTACAGCGCTGCCACTTCGCTGAAGTCGGCCGACTTCGCCAGGTCGCGCACGTAGTTCACGCCGGTGTTCCAGGAGGGGTTCCCGCCCGCCCGGGCCTCAAGCTCGGCGCGGAACGCGAAGACGAACGGGAAGGTCACCTGGGATTCCCAGAGGTACTGGTTAGCTTCCTGGCCTGCGAAGTCGGTCGGTGCCGGCTCCGGTGACAGCGGGGTGAACCAGCCGGGCGTGTCGCCCAGTGCCGCGGCCAGGGCCAGCCGGGCCCGGCCCTGCGAGGTCTGCTGCGCGCCGGCCGCGGCGGTCTCCGCGCCGGTCAGGTTGGCCCCCGGGTTGGTGATGTTGACGACGCTGACCGACGGGTCGATCAACTGCTGGAAGGCGAACTCGGCGTCCAGGGCGGTGTTCCAGGTGGCCACCCCGCCGGAGAGCACGCCGCACATCGGCAGCGCCGCACTGAACCGGTCCGGGTACCGCTGGATCAGGCCGGCCGTGATGATGCCGCCGAGCGAATGACCCCACGCGATCGTCTGCCTGGGCGCCTGGAAAGTCTGGCCGAAGAGGTTCAGCGTGGCGATCTGGTCGGGCAGTGCCTGCTGGATCGCCCAGCCGGTGGTGGCGTAGGAGGATCCCGCCAGGGCATACCCGTGGCTGAGCAGCCAGCCGCCGGTGACGGGGTCGCCGACGTCCTGGGCCGGGTTCGCGGAGCCCGGCGTCACGTAACCGTGGCTGTAGAGGAACAGCGTGCCGTTCCAGGTGCCCGCCGGGCATTGGACGAGGTAGGTCGCGCCGTCCGGCAGCGCGCCATTCAGCGTTGCCGTCGTACCGGAGCCACCGCAGGTCTGCGCCGAGGCGAACGCGGGGGCGGTCGAGGTGAGCCCCGCGGTCAGCAGGGCCGCGGAAAGTGCTACTCCGGCAATTCTCTTCGTCCTCTTCACGACCACGCTCCATTGCGCCATAGCGTCATGATGTGCAGCTCTGCAGAGGACTGTAGTCCAAACCGTATTGATTGCGACAGCATCACAGGACTGGGGCGAACCGCCTTTTACCGGGCTAGGACACGCCCTGGTCGCGTCCGTTGTGGCCCGGAGCGCCGCGCGCGTGCGCGTCCGCCACCAGCTGATGCCAGCGTTCATGGCCGGGCGGCCCGGTTAGCCGGGATACCAGCACCCGCAGCGGCCGACGGCCGGCGGCTGGCTGAGGCGAGCCCGCGCACACGTGCTGGGCAGCGACATACAAGCAGGGCCCGCCTTCCCCCAGATGCGGTGTATCCGGGGGAAGGCGGGCCCTGCCGCCGTCAAGCCCTTGCCCGTCAGCGGTGGCTGGTCACCAAGCGGGGGAGGTCACCAGTGCGTGGGCTGATTGGTGGGAAGGGGCGAGGGCGTGACGGAGTTCACCGGGGTTGGCGTGACGGTGATGGTGATCTGGGGCGCTGGGGTGGACATCTGCGGAGTCGGAGTCATCATCATCCGGGGGGTGGCGGTGACCCGGGGCGTGGGGGTGGTCACCGGGCCGGCCGCACCGACGACCTGGTTAGCGGGCGGGATCTGGATCTGCACCGGCTGGTTGATCGAGATGATCTCCAAGACGATGGTCAGCCGGGTGTTCTTCCCCAGCTCGACCAGGCTGATCTTGCGTGCCTGGTGCCGGGAGTCCGCCCAGACGGTGAACTTGGTGGAGGTGATGCCGCTGGACATCAGGGCGGACCGGACGCGCATCCGGGTGTTCCCGGTGAGCTGGCCGAGGCCGGCGGCGAGGCTGTAGCTGCCGCAGAATTTGGTCGTCCGGATCCCGTTGACCTGTGCGGTGCCCATCGTCCGCACATTGGCCGCCGCGGCGAACATCTGGGCCTGGGCCAGCAGGTTGCTGCCCTCTATCTGCTGGATTACCGGGGTGAGACTGGCGCCCATGCCGCTGGTCAGCCCGGAGAACGGGACAGCGACCCACGGCTTGCCGGCGGCCCGGGTCAGGGCGCCGATCTTGAGGAAAGCGGTGTCGCTGGTCAGGACCGCCTCCAGGGCAGCCGGGGCCGTGGTGCGGACATCCACGAGGGTGCTGGGCTGGGTCTGCTCGGTCAGGGTGCCTGACACTCGTGCGGCCATGTTCCCGGTCTCATGGATCTGCAGCTTCGCCGCGAACGACCGGACGCCCTGAGCCGCGGCGGCCACCGATGTCATGGCCCCCGGCGCGGGCGACCCGGCTGCGGCGGATGCCGGAGGGCCGGCCGATGGGGTGACGGTCGCGGAGCCGCTGGTCAGGACGCCCGGCTTGCAGCCGGCCAGGCTGACCGCCGCCGCACAGGCCACGACCGCGACGAGTGGCCGGGCGGCCCGGGCTGGGATCCGGAGCCCGGCATGCTGAGCTGGCCGGGCCAGCGGAACTCCGGCCGGGGGAGCGGCCGGCCGGCCGGCAAACAAATGCGAGAACACGATCGGTCCTCCTCCTCGGTGCGCGATTGCTATACATGGCGTGCAGCGACAGGTAATCCCCGGCACCCGTCGGTGACTCTAAGTGCGGTGGGGCCCGGAGCAGGCCCCGCGTAAGCGGGACGTAAGATGCCGGGCGCCATTCGTAAGGTGGACGTAATACGACGGGAGCTGCGATGAGCGGCGACGAGCCGGCCGGGGTCGTCTTTCCTGCGTCAGCCGATGGGCGCAGGAGCACATCAGCACTGGGCGCCGGAGTGGTCGCTGACGCGTTGCGCCAGGTCGACCCGGCCGGCGCGCTCGGTGCCGAGCAGGAGACGAACTGGCGCACCGGTTACCTGGTGCACTTCCGGCGCCTCGTGGAAGCGGGGCTGACGTCGAAGGATGCCGCGATATCGATTGCCCGCGACGGGCTGGAATCGCTGCACCGGCGGATGCGCGTCGTGCCCGCGGATGGTGCTGAGACCGGGCTCGACAGCCTGCTCTCCGCGCCTGCACGGCGGTCTTTCGGCACGGTCACCGTGTCGGGCGCGGGGGCCGCAGACACTGAGTTCTCCGTGCCGTACCGCGGCGAGCGGCTGCGCGGCGACGCCCTGGCGCGCAGGCTGGACAGGTGGGTGACCGACGGCATCATTGAGATGTCATGCGCGGACGCCATCCGGACGGTCGCGGCCCACCCGGAGTGGCTCAGCCTGCGCGACCGCAGCGTTGTGGTGCTCGGGGCAGGCGCCGAAATGGGCCCGCTGCCGGCGCTGCTGGGCTGGGGCGCCCGGGTGGTCGGCGTTGACCTGCCCCGGCCGCCGCTCTGGGAGCATGTCCTGGGGGTGGCCCGGCGCAGCGGGGGGACGCTTGTCGTTCCGGTAGCCCGCGACGCGGCGGAGGTGGCTGCGCCCACCGATCATGTCATCGCGCAGCGCGCCGGCCTTGACCTGGCCGTCGACGTCCCCGCCATGGCCGAGTGGCTCACCATGGTGGCTGGCCCGCTGGTGCTGGGCAACTACGTCTACGCGGACGGCGCGGCCAATGTCCGCCTCGCCGCGGCCGTCGACGCGCTCACCGTCCGGCTGCAGGCCGGGCGCGACGACATCGCGCTCGCGTTCCTCGCGACGCCGACCGACGTGTTCGCTGTCCCGGGGGACGCTGTCGCGCAGTCTGTGCGGGCCTATGCGGCGCGGTCGCGGACGGCGAAGCTGGCTGGCCGGCCGTTGCGCACGCTGTCCGGCGGACGGCTGCTGCGCCGTGCCTACCGGCCCGGTGTTGATCCCGGCATCAACGACAGCCTGGTGGCGCAGCAGGGTCCCAACTATGCGCTGGCCAAGCGCGTGCACCGGTGGCGGGCCACAGTCGCCCGGGACAAGGGGACGACCGTGTCGATGAATATCGCCCCGCCGACGCGGACCCGGTCGGTCATGAAGAACCGGGCCCTGGCGGCGGCGTACGCGGGCGCGCACCGGTTTGGCGTCGAAGTCTTCGAACCGGCCACCGCCACCGTGCTCATGGCCGCGCTGCTGGTGCACGACCTGCACACCAATGGGGGCCCGGCGCACCCGCACCCCTGGCAGGACGAGGCGCACGCGGCCGCGCACGGCGGCCTGTGGCGCATCGCGTACGCCCCGCGCAGCGCGCTGGGGCTGGCCGCGCTGCTCGGCTACAGCGCGGCCCGGAAATAGCGCAGCCCGGAAACAGCCGCCAGGAAACAAGTGCCGCCAGAAAGAGCGGGCCAGAAAGCAGGAACGAGCATGGGACTCTTCGGCCATCATTCCCGCGACGATCCAGTGCCGTCCAGGCAGGCACCGGGGCAGTCGTCCAGCCAGTTCCCCGGGCAGCCGGCCCATGAGCCGGCCCAGCAGCACAGCAGGCTCATGGTTCCCGGCCTGGCTGAGTACGCGGCCAGCCAGGGCTGGCACCCGGCCGGTGAGGCGCCGATAAACAGTGAGGCCCTGGATTTCGTGCACGACGCGGCCCGGACGATGTACGGTGCGCCTCGCCCGGGTATCGCGACCTACCGGGTCCGGGTGACCGAGACGGTCTACCGCGACTCCTACCGCGGCCAGGTGGACGGCCATGACCTGCTGGTGGCGAACGGCTGGACCAGCATTGTCGAGCTGCACGCGGTCTCGGTATGCCAGATCCAGCTCGGCTGGTTCCTCTCCGAGCCGGTGTGGATCGAGCCGGCCAGGTACATCTCGATCATGGCGCAGTTCCGGCAGATCGAGACCGGGGATCCCCCCTTCGACCGCCAGTTCCGCGTGCATACCGCCCATCCGCAGATCGCGCGGCAGGTGCTCAGCCCGGACGTCCGCGGGCTGATGATGGCCAGGGACGACTGGTTCTTCTTCCTCGGCGGCACCGACCTGCTGTGCGTCTGCCGCGAGGGATATCGCTCGCCCGATGACTTGCGCGCCCGCCTGGCCGAGGTGTCCGGCATCGCCCGGGCGATGCCGGCTCCCGCGACCATGAGCGTCGCCGCGCAGCCGATCTCGCTGTCTGGCGGCGTGGTCTTCGATCCGGCGCACATTGCCGAGTGGAAGGCGGCGCTCGCTGCGTTGCCGCCCGCTCAGCAGCGGCAACTGAAGGATGAGCTGCGGGCCCGGCTCGCCGAGCGCAGGGCACAGCGCCCGGACGAGCCGCGCCGCTGACCCGCGGCCTGGCCAGCAGGACAACCTGGCCCGGCCCGCGTGCCGCGCCCGGGTGCGTGGCTCAGCTCACGGGTTCCGTTGAGATATCCGCGCCGAACGCCGCCACCGCATGACCTGGGGCGAACTTGAGGTCGCCGAATGCCGCATTGGCGAAGGTGGTGGCGAGCCCGAAACCACCGCCGGGCGGGCTGGTGAGCACGCTCAGGGCCTGGGTGGTGGTGTCCGACCAGCCGATCACGAAGGTCCCAGCGGCATCGGCGGCGGCGCGGGGGCCGCCGGCTGCGTGACCGGGGCGGACAATATTGTTGCCGCCGACCAGGTACCGCCAGCCGGACGCTTCGAGAAGTAGACCGAGTTGATGATCGTGCTTCCGACCAGGTGGGTCGGCCCGAAGACAGCGATGGCATCTCCGGCGCCGTCGATCGCGACGTCGAGCCGCCCGGCCGGAACAGTCGACAGCGCCACCGCGGTGCCCCATGTCCCGGCCGCCGAACGGGTGGCCGCCACGTTCTGCGTCGGGGCGCTGGCCAGCGCGTCGCGCATGGCGCAGTTAACTGGTCCTGCGATCAGCGGCACGCCCCGGGCGGGCTCAGCAAACAGATATCGTCACGGAATGTGTCAGGTCCGCTATGGGCGGCATGGTGACGGTCAGCATCGCGGGCAGAACGGTAAAGCTAACCTGCGTGGTGGGACTGGAGTAGTTGACGGCCAAGGCGAGCATCGCACCAATAATCATGGCCGTCCCCTAAGTCTCAGTTGCGCTGGGCAATTCCCGGGGGCGCACGGCCAGGGCGGCTGCGCGTCTCCGGTCATTTCGAAGACTAGGAGAGAAGGTAATCAAGCCTGTGCTGCGTTTGGGGTAGATGATCTCGGCCAAACTGATGAAGCGGCCGGGAAAGCAAGCCTTTTATGCCTCTGGGTAATTGGTCAATTACCCAGAGGCATTAGAGAGGTGAGGAACAGCTGTATCTTCCGGTCGGCCCGCGGTGCCCTACGTGGCTGGCCGCGTGGCGTGGGTCACGTCGATGACGACGCGGTCCGGCCTGGTGAGGGTCAGGACGTGGAACCCCGTCCGCTGGCTCAGCCCGACGCCGAAACTCAGGTAGCCCTCGAAGTCACCGGCCATTTTGAGCTGGAGCAGCGTGGGGAAGGCGGGGCTGAGGACGGCCGGGCCGTGGTAGGTCTGGTAGGCGCTCGCCGGGAAGAAGACAATCTGCAGGAATGCCCGGCCCCGAAGCGGCAGCAGGTCACCCTTGGGGTCCGTCTCGACAGCATGGACGTACCGGATGGTGTAACCGGGCCTTCCCCCGCTGAACCGGAACACGATCCGGTCGAAGGCCGGATGCCGCCCGACCGAGATTCCGGTCAGTTGGCCCGGCCGGGCGGGCGCTGTCGCGCTTACCGGCGTGGTGTTCACGTCGGCGTCGGCTGCGCTGGGTGTCGTGGTGGCTGCTCCGGTGCTCGCCGCGGCTGGCCGGCCCAGCACGCCGGGCCCTGGCGTCGCGGCCGGGCTGCTGCCGCTGGGCCGCGAAGCGGCGGCCGCGCCCGGCGGCCGGGCGGTGCTCGAGCAGGCGGTGACAAGGGCCGCTGCGCAGGCGACGGCGGCGAGGGCCATCGGGCCACGTAGCGGCAGATGTCCCGGGCTCTTGGTCCAGGTGGTCATCATGTCCCCCAGGGGTCGTGCGCGGCGTCTCCGCGTCCTGGGTGCAGAGTGCGTCGCGGGCGGGCCGGCCAGCAAGGGGAGGCCTCCCCATGCCCGATGGCCGCGGCCTTGGGGCGTGACCGCCCGGCCTGCGCACGTGGATACCGGGCAGGTCGCCGGCGAACCCGCTGTGCGGGTTCAGCCGGGCGGGGCCTGGGCCGGCAGCAGCCGGAGGTCCTCGGCGGTCAGCTCTCCAGTGGAGATAAGCAGGCGAGCGAGTTCCTCCAGGGCCCGCGGCCCGCGGAGCCCCGGAACGCCCTGGCGAGCGTAGCGGTCCCTGATGTTCTCGCATCGCTTGGCCACCGTGTGTGCCTGCCAGCCGATCCGCTCGGCGGTTTCCCGCGCGCTGCGCGGCATCGGGTCCCCCGCCTGCCGCCAGGTCAGGTAGGCCTCGAACCGGGCCGCCAGAACCAGCCGGTCACCAGGGGTCAGCTGGGGGCGGTAGCGGGTCGTGGTCACGGCACGCTGCCCGCTCACCGACGTGACCGGGGCGTCCCCGGCGGGCTCGGGCGCATCATCAAGATCGGGCAGCCGTAGCCGCAGGATGTAGTTATCCAGCGTCCCGGTCAGGGCCACCTTGGCGTGCCACTGCTGCAGCGGCACCTGCAGTCCCGGCGGAAGATCGACCCGGAATCCCCGGTCGCCGAGCACGCACAGCACCGAGGAAGTGCTGTCATTGTGCAGCCACCAGGATCCCTCGTGGTAGCGGAGACTGCCGGCATTCCGCGACACGCCGCGATCGAGGGCGGGCAGCACGGCACTGCAAGTCGGCGCCCGCCCAAAAGTGAACGACTCACCCGGATGGATGCGCCACGTCTGCGACTCGTACATGACAACCAGCAGCACGGCCCGGTCCGTTTCTTTGACGTCACGCTAGGTTCGCCGGGGCGGCGCGTCAACAACCGCCCAATGGATCCCCTTCTGCGGGTAAATGGCGGTGAACGGTGCCCGTGGCCGCCGTGGTCTGCGCCCCGGCAGCCCGCTGCCATCGGGCTCGTGACCTCGACACGGATCGGGCCGGCCTATTAGCGCAGCGGGCCGGCTGTTTCCGCCTGATCAAGGATCTCGACCGGATCGCCGATCCGGATGGTGTCGCGTGGCCGGGGGGAGTCGGGGATCAGGTTGATGCCGAACCAGGTCTTGCCATCCCAGCGCCGGTACTTGGCCAGGGTGGCGATCGGCTCCTTGCCCTTGGCCGCCGTGACGGGGTCGATCGTGGTCATCACGCACCGGTCGCAGCCCTTCGCCGCCCGGAACACCACGTCGCCGATGCGCAGCAGCCGCCAGGTGTCCTCGGCCCACGCGGGCGGGCCGGAAATGACGACGTTCGGCCGGAACCGCGTCATCGGCAGCGGGCCCTCGCCCGCGCGCGGGCCCGCCGCGATCAGCTCATTGAGCCGGGCGAGCGAGCCATCACTGGTCAGCAGCAGCGGGTAGCCGTCGGCGAACGAGACGCGGTCGTCGTCGCGGCTGTGCGCCGGGTTCGGCCGCCGGCGCGTCGGGTCGTCGAGGTAGACCAGCCGCACCGGCTCGCCTATCACCTCGCTGAACCACGCATGGGCCGGTGCGGAGGCGGGCGCGGCGGCCAGTTCGCTGCCCCACACGTTCACCGGCACCTGTTCATCTCCGCGCGGGATCGGCACCGCCAGGTCCGCGCTCGCTGGACTGGTCAGACGGAAGACGTCGCCGTCCAGGCGGGGCGTGACGAGCAGCAGTCGCGGGTGCTCGCGGGCCGTCACCGGCTCGCCCGCGGCGTCGATGACCATCCATCGCCGGTCGCCGGCCAGGCCCCATGGCTGCACCGCCCCGGTGGTCAGCCGCTCGCCGCGGCACGACTTGACCGGATACCGGTATATACCGGTGAGAATGGGCGGCACGTGGCCGGAATCTAGCACAGCCAGGATTCCTGGCCTGCTTCCCGCCGACGCGGCCGGGCCCCGCCGCTGTATCGGCCGAAGTCACCGCGCCCCGGCAAAAGCGTGCGGGGCGCGGCGGTGAGGTACCTGCCGTGCGCTGTGATCAGCGGGTTCAGGCCGCGTCCCGGCTAGGTGTCGGTGGCCAAGATCACGTCGGATGCCTTGATCACCGCGGTGACCTGGCTGCCCTCGGCCAGCCCGAGTTGCCGGACCGCCTCGACGGTGATGGAGGCGACCAGGCGCACCCCGCCCGCGTCCAGTTCGACGTTGGCGATGGCTTCGCCGGACGTGATGCCGGTGACCCTGGCCGGGATCTGGTTACGCGCGCTGAGCGGCATGACTGGGATTCCCTTCATGATCGACTGCGTTGTCATCCACACGCTAGACCTCCGGCCGGATCTGCCGGCGGAGCCACGACTGTGGCTGGCCCGATTCAGCGGACATGGCCTGCCACGTCCAGCCCGCTGCCCGGCGTTGGGTGACGTACTCGGCGACGCTGGCGAAACCGAGCCGGGCGGCGATCTGCGCCGCGCGCTGGCGGGCCGCGTGCCGCTTCGCCGCGTGGGCCATCCTGGTCAGGCCGTGGCGGCGCAGGGACGACTCGACGGCGTGGTGGGTTACGCCGACCTCGGCCGCGATGGCGTTGACGGTCTGATGCTGCACGATGTGCCGTTCGTGGAGGAAGGCCGCCACGTCGGCGAAGCCAAGCCGGTTCAGCGCCGGCCACCACCGGGCGTCCCACCGGTCGGGGCGCCGCCGCTGTGCGGCCTGCGCCGCTGCCGGGTCAATGTCGGCGAGATGGCGTGACAGCCAGTCCTTGTGCAGGCCGGCCTCGCGGCTGATGGTGGCCAGGCTGGCGCCGTCGGCCACCCGGGCCAGGACCAACGTGCCGATGTCCGGGTAACCATGCCGTCGCGCCGCCGCGGCGGCGACATGGGCCCGGTGTCGTTCGGCGCGTTCCCGGTTCGCCTGGCTGACGGCGGCGGGCGGCACCGCCGCCAGTGCCTGCAGAGCTTTCCTGCGCCGCTGCTCCGGGAGGGGCCGCCCCCGGGCCGCCGTGGCGGCGTCGCGGGTTAGTTCCCCGGCGCGAGCCCGGTCGCGCCCCACGGCGCTGCCCTCGCGGACCGCGGGGTCGAAGACCAGCCGGGACGTGAACGCCGCGGCCCGGAGTTTGCGGGTCGCTGGCCCTTCGAGGGACTGGCCCCGTTCCAGGCCGAACGCCTCGCAGTACGCCTCCTTGGTCCAGCCGTGCACGCGCAGGTGGGCCGTGACCGAGCGCAGGCAGCGGCCGCACAGGTGGCAGGTGACCAGCGAGTCATCGACGGCAACCTCGCCGAACGGAGCGTAGAACGGTGTCCCGTCATCCAGGACGCCAACAACGGAGATGGCCGGGTGACCGCGACGCTGGGCAGCGGCAGGCCGGGACGTGGCCACCACACTGATCATCTCGGCGGACATGACCGGCCTCTCCGGGTGGCACCTGGCCAGCCGATCGGTACATTGCTGGTCGGTGGCCTTACTAGTCACAACGAGACTACTCAGTTCGTGGCCATCCGTCACGACCACCTGCCTGGCTGGCCATTACGCTCTGACTCATGACTGCGGAGCCATCGTTGTCGCTGGCTGAGTGGACGGTGCTGGCGGTGGTCAGCGAGCGGCCCACCCATGGCTTCGCCGTCGCGCAGCTCACCGCACCCGGCGGGGAACTCGGCCGGATCTGGCACATCCCCCGGCCGGTCATCTACCGCTCGATCGGCCGCCTCCTGGAGGCCGGGCTGGTCACCCAGGACGCGGTGGAGTCCGGCCGCGGCCCGCAGCGGACCATCTACACCGTCACCCCGCAGGGGCGGGAGGCCGCCGTGCGCTGGCTGGACACGCCCGTGGCCCATGTCCGTGACGTTCGCTCGCACCTGCTGCTCAAGCTGGCCTTGCTCGACCGCGCGGGCCGCGATCCGGTCGGCCTGCTCAGGCGGCAGAAAGCCATCCTGGAGCCGATCGCCCGGGCGATCACGGCCGAGCGACCGGGCCGGCCGGGCTTCGATGCGACCCTGCTGGCCTGGCGCCGGGCCACCGCGGCGGCCGCACTCAGCTTCCTGGAGGACGTCATCCAGCCCGAGAACATCACCCAGCCCTGAGACTGCTACCCAGCCCCTGAGAACGTCGTCCGGCCGAGGGCGCCACCTGGCCCGGGCCGTCACCAGCCTGAGACTGTTACCCAGCCCAGACCCGCCCAGTTGTCTCATTGTGACGACCGAATCCGGCCCGGGTCCCCTTGTGCCCGGGCGCACCCTGTTGTCTCATTGTGACTACTGAGCGGGCCGCACCCGGCAGGCGGCGGTCCCGGGCGCGGTACTTGCTGGCTGGCCGCAATGGGGTGGCCGCCTCCGCCGCGCGGCAAGGGAGAGAGAATCCATGACAGTAACCCTGGACCGCAGCGTTGAAGAGTTCATCGGCGCTCCGCGGCAGTTGTTCATCAACGGGCAGTGGGTGGACGCAGCCTCGGGCAAGACGTTCGAGACCCCCAATCCGGCGACCGGCGAGACCCTGGCCCGGATTGCCGAAGGGGACGCCGAGGACATCAACCGGGCCGTGCGGGCCGCGCGCAAGGCCTTCGAGGAAGGCCCGTGGAGCAGGATGAGCCCGTCCGAGCGCGGGCGCATCATCTGGCGGATCGGTGACCTGATCCTCCAGCACACCGACGAGCTCGCCCAGCTGGAGTCGCTGGACAACGGCAAGCCGTTCGCTGTGGCGCAGGCCGCCGACGTGCCGCTGGCCGCGGACCTGTTCCACTACATGGCCGGATGGGCGACCAAGATCGAGGGCAACACGATCAACATCTCGGTGCCCTACATGCCGGGAGCCAACTTCCACTCCTACACCTTGCGTGAGCCGCTCGGCGTGGTCGGGCAGATCATCCCGTGGAACTTCCCGCTGCTGATGGCCGCGTGGAAGCTCGGTCCGGCGCTGGCCACCGGCAACTGCGTGGTGCTCAAGCCGGCCGAGCAGACCCCGCTGACCGCGCTGCGGCTCGCCGAGCTCATCGCCGAGGCGGGCGTGCCCGATGGCGTGGTGAACGTGGTGCCCGGCTTCGGCGAGACCGCCGGGGCGGCCCTGGCCGCGCACATGGACGTCAACAAGGTTGCGTTCACCGGGTCCACCGAGGTGGGCAAGCTGATCGTCGCGGCGGCGGGGGCCAGCAACCTGAAGAAGCTGACCCTGGAGCTCGGCGGCAAGAGCCCCAATATCGTGTTTGAGGATGCCGAGGACAGCGCGATCGAGGGCGCCGCCAACGCGATCTTCTTCAACCACGGGCAGTGCTGCGTGGCGGGCTCGCGGCTGTTCGTCCAGCAGAGCCGGTTCGACGAGGTCGTGGACGGCGTGGCGGAGATCGCCAAGGGGATCAAGCTCGGCTCCGGGATGGACGCGGGCACCCAGATGGGCCCGCTGGTCTCCGACGAGCAGTTCCAGCGCGTCAGCGGATTCCTGGAGTCCGGCAAGGCCGACGGGGCCACTGCGCTGGCCGGCGGCGGCCGGCACGGGGACCGCGGCTACTTCATCGAGCCGACGGTGCTGACCAACACCCGCCCCGACATGCGGGTCGTGCGCGAGGAGATCTTCGGGCCGGTCCTGGTCGCCTCGCCGTTCACCGACCTGGACGAGATCGCTGCCGTGGCCAACGACAGCGACTACGGCCTCGGGGCCGGCATCTGGACCCGCGACATCTCCAAGGCGCACGCGCTGGCGAAGAAGATCAGGGCGGGCACGGTCTGGATCAACTGCTACAACGTGTTCGACGCGTCGCTGCCGTTCGGCGGCTACAAGCAGTCCGGCTGGGGCCGTGAGATGGGCCACCAGGTGCT
>CAYPQM010000130.1:12105-19856 GCA_964412845.1 uncultured Streptosporangiaceae bacterium | reverse complement strand
CGGTGCCCGGCGCGCCGAGTGGCCTGACCATCACCGCCGCGACGTCGAGCACCGTGTCGCTGTCCTGGTCCGCGCCGGCCGGCCCGGTGACTGGCTACGACGTGTACTCCGCGGGAAGCCAGGTGGGCAGCGTGACCGGCACCAGCGACACGCTGACCGGCCTGGCTCCCGCCACCCGCTACACATTCACGGTCGCCGCCGACAACTCGGCGGGCACCGGCCCGCAGAGCGCGGCGGCCACCGTCACGACCGCAGCGTCGGGCGGCGGAGGGGGAGGGAGCGGCGGAAGCTTCGCGGTGCCGCCGTACGTAGACCTGACCAACAACCAGGAGCCCCTGCTCGACCAGGCGATCACGCAGGCGGGCCTGAAGTCGTTCACGGCCGCCTTCGTCACCGGATCGGGCTGCACGCCGATCTGGGGCGATACCCTGCCCGTGACCAGCGACCCGGCGGTCACCGGCGAGATCAGCAAGGCCGAGTCGGAGGGCGCGACGCCGATCGTTTCGTTCGGCGGCGAGGCCGGCATCGAACTCGCTCAGTCCTGCACCACCCTGAGCCAGCTCACCGCCGCCTACCAGTCGGTGATCAACACCCTGAAGGTCACCCACATCGACTTCGACATCGAGGGCGCGCTGATCGCCTACACCGCCACCAGCAACCTGCGGTTCCAGGCGATCAACGCCCTGGAAGCCGCCAATCCGGGGCTGTCGGTCTCGGTGACCATCCCGGTGAGCCCGGCCGGCCCGGACAGCTACGGCCAGGCCTTCCTGCAGCAGGCCGCGGCCGACGGCACCCGGATCAACCTGGTCAACGGCATGGCCATGGACTACTACGGCAGCTACGACACCGGCGGCGCGCAGATGGGCAGTGACGCGGTCGCCGCGGCCAGCAGCACCCTGTCGTTCGTGCGGACCGTCTTCCCCGGCGCGACCTACGCCATGATCGGCATTACCCCGATGATCGGGCAGAACGATGACCCGGCCGAGGTTTTCACCGAGGCCGACGCGCACACCCTGGTCAGCTTCGCGCAGGCCAACCACCTGGGGCGGCTGGCGTTCTGGTCGGTGGACCGGGACCAGGCCTGCGCCGGGTCCGCGACCGGGCTGCCGGAATGCTCGCAGATCAGCCAGCAGCCGCTGGACTTCACCAAGATCTTCGCCAGCTACCTGGGCTGATCGCACGGGCGGCCCCCGGAATCGGCGCACTGGCCGGCTACCCGGGGGCGCCCGGGCCGGAGCACCCCCTGGCCGGCGCACCCCGTGGTGCTAGGCACGCGAGCGCCGCCACAGCACCGGTGGCCCGGCGCCCTGAGCGACGTCGCCGGTGGTGACCAGGTGGTGCAGGTGGGCGACAGTCTCGCCGAGCGCCATCCGGCGCATCCGGCCGTGCAGCGCCGCCCAGCCACGTGACCAGGTCAGCCGGGCCGCGATCGCCCATGCGGTCGGCTGGGCCAGCTGATCGACCGCGCCGAGTATCTCGGCGCTGCGCTGCTGATGGTGAGCGACGAGACCGGCCGCGCGGAGGTCGATGCCGCGGAACCGGTACTCGTGCGCGGGCAGCGCCTCGTCGGCGCGGAAGCGCGTGGTCCGGTCCAGGGACGTCAGGTAGGACGTCAGCGGGTCGCCGTGCCGCTCGCCGTGCACGCCTATGTTGGGGCTGATCCGGGGCAGCAGGTGATCGCCGGTGAGCAGGATGCCAGCCGCGGCATCGTGCAGGCAGAGATGACCGGGGGTGTGCCCAGGGGTCCAGATCGCCCGGACATCACGATCAGGCACCGGCACACGGTCACCGTCGCCCAGGAACCGGTCCGGTTCGGCCATGTCCAGGATGTCGGCGATCTGAGCATGATGCACGGCGAGGACATCGAGATCGTCGTCGGGGACCCCGTGGCCGCGCAGCCAATCCTCATCGGCACCGGTCGAGCGGTCACGCCATAGCCGGCCGGGAAGAGTCTCGGCTTCGACGGGGTGCATCGCGATCCATCCGCCGCTTTCCTGGCGGAGCCAGCCGCTCAGACCGTGATGGTCCGGGTGGATGTGGGTGACGACCACGCCCGCGACGTCGCACAGCGCCGCGCCCGCCGCGGTGAGGCCGGCGGTCACGGCCTCGCGGCCGGCCGCGGTGTCCCAGCCGGGGTCGACGACCACGGCACCGGCATCGCTCACGAACATGTAGCACAGGGTGTACCGCAGCGGGCTGTCCGGGATGGGTACCGGCACCGACCACACGCCGGGGCGGACCTGCTCCACCGGCGGAAGCAGGCCACGCTGCCAGGCGTCGTGCTGCGCGGTGCCGGTGATGTCGATCCGGCCGGCCGCGCCGGGGTTGGTCGCCAGGGTCATGCTCCGTTCGGCGCGGGGGCGGTGACCGCGCGGAGCAGGAAGTTGACCAGTCGCGTGGCGTGGGCGCCGATGTTGCGGGCCAGGTCGGCCCGCTTGTCGGCCGGAGTGCTCAGCGCGTGCATCATGGCGCCGCCGACGAGCGTGTCGAGCAGGAGCGTGACCGACGTGCCGGCGGCGAGTTCGCCGCGGTCGATGCCGCGGCGGACAATAGCCCGGGCGGCCAGCACCTGGGCCCGCCGCATCGCCTCGTAGTGCTCCGCCACGCCGGGGATAGCGGCGGCTTCCAGGCCGAGGCGCAGCGCGGCGCGGCTGGTGTCACCAGCGTAGATATCGAGCATCTGGGTGGCGAGCTCGACGAGGTCGCCGGGCAGGGTGCCGGTGTCCACGTCGGCGACCCGGGCCATCCGCAACGTCACCGCGTCGGTCAGCAGGGCTTCCTTGCTGCTCCAGCGCAGATACAGCGATGCCTTGCCCACGCCAGCCCGGCGGGCGACCGCCTCCATCGCGAAGCCGGCCCAGCCCGCGTCCGCGAACAGCTCGAGTGCCGCCTGGGCAATACGGCGGTCAACCTCCGGGTCGCGCGGACGTCCGGGTGCCAGGTGCGTCGTGCTCACCGCGCCATCCTCCGTGCCGGCCGCCGGGGCCGCATTGCTGAACGATTTCCGTCAGGATACAGTGCAGGAAAATGAACGCAAGTCGTTCAGTTATTCGGGGTTGCGGGCCGCCGCGCCCCGGCGCGTCACCCAGTGGAGCAGGGATGCCTTCCGAGATCACCGGTGAGCGGCTGACCAGCCTCTTCCGCCCCCGCAGTGTCGCCCTGGTGGGCGCGTCGGACAAGTCCACGTTCTCGATGCTCGCCTACCGCAACCTGGTCAAGTTTGGCTTCGGTGCGAACACCTACCTGGTCAACCGGCGGGGTGCGGACACCCATGGCCGGCCCACCGTCGCCTCCTGCGCGCAGATCGGCGAACCGGTCGACGTCGCCTATCTGATGGTCCCGCAACCGGGGATGCTGGCGGCACTCGACGACGCCGCGGCCGCCGGGATCCGCAACGCGTGCGTCCTGTCATCGGGCTACGGCGAGGCGGGCGAGGCCGGCCGCGCCGCCCAAGCGCAGCTGGCCGCGCACGCCGAATCGCTGGGCATGGTGCTGCTCGGCCCCAATCACCTCGGGTTCGCCAACTTCGTCGACCGCGTCCCGGTCTGCTCGATCCCCGGCCTGCCGCGGGCCGCGGGGCCGGTCGCGCTGCTGTCGCAGAGCGGCGCCAGCTCCTCGGCGATGCTGGACTTCGCCACGATGGTCGATGTCGGGCTGTCCTACCTCGTCACCCTCGGCAACGAGGCAATGATCACCGCCGGGCACGTGCTGGACTTCCTGGTCGAGGACCCGTCCACCCGCGCGGTGGCGATCTTCATGGAGACCGTGCGGGACCCGGGCATATTCCGCCGGGCCGCGCGACGCGCCGCAGCGGCGGGCAAGGCCATCGTGGTCCTCAAGGCCGGCAGCAGCGTGCTGTCCGCCCGCACCGCCGCCGCGCACACCGGTGCGCTGGTCGGCGACGACCGGGTCATCGACTCCGTCTTCGCCGACCTCGGCGTCATCCGGGTGGACTCGATCGAGGACATGCTCATCACGGCCGGCGCCGCGGCGGCACTTGGCCGGCTGGCCCGGCCGGGGATCGGCATCGTGTCGATCTCCGGCGGCGCCTGCGACATCGTCGCCGACCGGGCCGACGACCTCGGTGCGGCGCTGCCGGAACTGGCCGCGCCGACCCGCGACGCGCTCGCCGGGATCATGCCCGGCTACGGGACCGTGCAGAACCCGCTGGACGTGACCGGCGCGGCCGTCATCGACCCGACGATCTTCACCCGGTCCATCGGCGCCATGTCCCAGGACCCGTCCATCGGCGTCATCGGCATCGTCAACGGCGTGCCGTGGATCGACAGCGGCCAGCCCTACCTGGGGCAGATGTTCGTCGACGCGATCGGCGCGGGCATGCAGGCCGCGTCCTGCCCCACCGTCTACATCAACCAGGTCATGCAGCCGATCACCGACTACACCCGGACGTCCATGCAGCAGGGTCAGGTGCCCTATGTCATCCCCGGCCTGCGCCAGGCCGTGGTCGCGCTGCGCAACGTCGCCTGGTGGTCAGAGGCCACCCGCACCGGGCGACCCGCGGCCCCTGCCGATGACGTCGCGGTCCCCGCCGCGGGCCAACGCCGCGGG
Source organism: uncultured Streptosporangiaceae bacterium (assembly GCA_964412845.1). Taxonomy (GTDB): domain Bacteria; phylum Actinomycetota; class Actinomycetes; order Streptosporangiales; family Streptosporangiaceae; genus JAWWPY01. The sequence goes on along the minus strand of CAYPQM010000130.1, from coordinate 15,287 downwards.
CAGTGGTCCGAGGATGCGGCCCGCCGGATGCTGCGCGACGCCGGCATCCCGGTCGCTCCGGCGTGGCTGGCCGGCTCGGCCGACGACGCCGTCAAGGTTGCCGCCGAGATTGGCGGGCTGCTGGCCGTGAAGCTTGTCTCGCCGGAGATCCTGCACAAGAGCGGCATCGGCGGCGTCCGCCTCGGCGTTCCCGCTGACGAGGATGCGATCCGCGACGCGTACCGGGCGGTCACCGCGGCCGCCGCCGCCGTCGGCGGGGCCCACGTCGAAGGCGTGCTGATCAGCCCCATGCGCGACGGTGGCGCGGAGCTGCTGGTCGGTGTGGTCCGCGACCCGCAGTGGGGCCCGATGCTGGCCGTGGCGCTCGGTGGCATCTTGGTCGAGGTGCTGGCCGACTCGGTGCTCGCGCCGCTGCCCATCACGCCGGCGCAGGCAGGCAGCCTGCTGGAGAAATTGCGCGGCGCGCCGGTGCTGCGCGGCGCCGCACCCGCCGGCCTCGCCGCTCTCGCCGCGGTGATAGCCCGGGTGGGCGACCTCGCGGTGGCCCTCGGCGATGACCTTGAGTCGCTGGAGATCAACCCGCTGCGGGTGGATGGCGACACCATTGAGGCCCTTGATGCCGTCGTCACCTGGATTCCGAAGGGGCAGAACTGATGCGGACCGCTGCCGGCGGCCTCGATGACCGGACGCCTGTCGTGGTCGGCGTCGGGCAAGCCTCCGAACGCCTCGACACCCCCGGCTACCGGAGCCGTTCGCCGGTCGATCTCGCCGCCGACGCGGCCCGGGCGGCGCTCGCTGACAGCGACGGCGACCTGGCCGCGATAACCTCAGCGATCGATACGGCCGCCGGGATCCGCCAGTTCGAGAACTCCGTGCCCGGCGCGCGGGCGCGGCTGGGCCGGTCTGACAACTACCCCCGGTCCGTGGCCGGCCGCATCGGGGCCAAACCGGCCCGGGCGGTGCTCGAGGTGGGCGGCGGCCAAGGCCCGCAGCACCTGGTCAACGAGTTCGCCGCCACGATCGCCGCGGGGGGCAGCGACGTGACGCTGGTGTTCGGATCCGAGGCCATCTCCACCATCGAGCGCTATGCGAAAGCTGATGACCGGCCTGACTTCACCGAGCACGTCGACGGCAGCCTGGAAGATCGCGGGTACGGGCTGCGCGGCATGGTCTCCATGCATCAGGCCGCGCATGGGCTCACCGACGCGCCCAGTCAGTACGCCCTGATCGAGAACGCCCGCCGCGCCCGCCTCAAGCAGACCCGGGATGAGTACGCCGCGTCGATGGGCGCGTTGTTCGCGCCGTTCACCCGGGTCGCGGCCGGCAACCCGCACGCCTGCGCGCCGGTCGTGCGCAGCGCGGCGGAACTGGTCACGCCGACCGAGGCGAACCGGCCCATCGCCGACCCGTACACCCGCTTCCTCGTCGCCCGGGAAAAGGTCAACCAGGGCGCCGCCGTGCTGCTGATGTCGGTGGCCGCGGCGCAGCGCCTCGGCGTCCCGGCCGACCGGTGGGTGTTCCTGCACGGCCACGCCGACCTGCGTGAACGGAGCCTGCTGGACCGGGCCGACCTGTCGGCCAGCCCGGCGTCGGTGCTGGCCGCCCAGCATGCCCTCGATGTGGCCGGCATCGGCGCCGCCGATCTGGCCACGATCGACCTGTACAGCTGCTTCCCGGCGCCGGTGTTCAACATCTGTGACGGCCTCGGCCTGGCCGCTGATGACCCCCGTGACCTCACGCTGACCGGTGGCCTGCCGTTCTTTGGCGGGGCTGGCAACAACTACTCGATGCATGCCATCGCCGAAACTGTCCAGGCGGCCCGCCAGTCACCGGGCTGCTACGGCTTCGTCGGCGCCAACGGCGGCATCATGACCAAGTACTCGGCCGGCGTGTACTGCACCACCCCGGCCGCGTGGCAGCCGGACCGCTCCGGCGAGCTGCAAGCGGTGATCGACGGCTGGCCGGCGCCGGCTGAGGCCCGGCAGGCCGACGGGTGGGCGACCATCGAGAGCTTCACCGTCAAGCACGGCCGCGATGGCCTCGTCACCGGTATCGTCATCGGCCGGCTCGACGCCGGCGGGCGCCGCTTCGTGGCCCGGGGCGACGACCGTGACACCGGGCTCATCGACCTGCTGAGCACGGTGGCGCAGCCCATCGGCGAACGCGTCTACGTGCGGTCCTTCGGCTTTGGCAACCGGGCTGCTGCCACTGACACGCGGATGGGTCAGCTGTTCCCGCCGCAGCCGGCCGTGCTGCGCGACCAGTACGAGCATGTTCTCACCCACCGTGACGGCCACCTGCTGGAAGTCACCATCAACCGGCCCGCTGCCCGCAACAGCCTGCACCCGATGGCGAACGATGAGCTGGACCAGGTTTTTGACGCCTACTTCGCGGACGATGACCTCTGGGTCGCCATCCTCACCGGGGCCGGTGACCAAGCCTTCTCGGCCGGCAACGACCTCATCTACTCCGCCTCCCGCCAGCCGATGTGGGTGCCCAAGAACGGATTCGCCGGCCTGACCAGCCGCCGCCATCTGCCCAAACCTGTCATCGCCGCGGTCAACGGGTTCGCCATGGGCGGCGGCTGCGAAATCGTCCTGGCCTGCCACCTGGTCGTCGCCGATGCCACCGCCCAGTTCGCGCTCAGCGAGGTGAAGGTCGGCCTGGTCGCCGGGGCCGGTGGTGTCATCCGGCTGCCGCGCACCATCCCGCCGAAGGTCGCGACCGAGATGATCCTCACCGGCCGGCGGATCACCGCCGACGAGGCGCTCGGCTATGGTCTCGTCAACCGGGTGGTCGCCGCGGGTGCCGCGCTGGACGGCGCCCGCGCGCTGGCCGCCGAAATCCTGGACGGGTCGCCGACCTCAGTGCGCATCTCGCTGCAGGTGATGGCGGAAACCCGGGGCATCCCCGACGCCGTCGACGCGGTCAACCACCCCACCACCGCCTTCGATGACCTGATGAGCAGCGAAGACGCCATCGAAGGGCTGACTGCGTTCGCGCAGAAGCGCCGCCCCCAGTGGCGCAACCGGTAAGCACTGGGTAACCAGCCGGACTGCGCAGCCGGTAAGCACTGCGCAGCCGGTAGTACTGCGCAGCCGGTAAGCACTGCGCAGCCGGTAAGCATTGCGCAGCCGGCCGGACTGCGCAGCGGTAGCACCGCGCGGACGCCTGCCGTTCAC
>CAYPQM010000130.1:0-12005 GCA_964412845.1 uncultured Streptosporangiaceae bacterium | reverse complement strand
TGCGCAGCCGGCCGGACTGCGCAGCGGTAGCACCGCGCGGACGCCTGCCGTTCACGGGGCGTTTGACGCGCTGTACCGGTTACCGGTAGAACGTGTTTCACTCCCGGCTGTGCCATGGCGGCGACCCTTTGCCGGGAGCGGGCAGGAGGGTGGCTGCGTGCCAGTACCCGACCAGCGGGATCCTGAGGTGACCCGGGCCACCCTGCAGAGCTGGCTGGGGACCAGGCTGCCCGGCGCCGCGGATGTCCGCGTCTCGGCCGTGCAGACCCCCGCGACGAACGGGTTCTCGGCGGAGACCCTGCTGTTCGAGGCGCGCTGGCAGCAGCCGGGGAGCGGTGCGCACCGGGAACGGCTGGTGGCCAAGGTCGCTCCCACCGGTTTTCAGATCTTCCCCGAGCCGCGCTTCGCCGAGCAGTACCGGTTGCTGAAGATCCTGGCCGGCACGTCCATCGCGGTTCCCGCGGTGCACTGGTACGAGCCCGACCCGGCGGTGCTGGGCGCTCCGTTCTACGTGTTAAGCAGGGTGGACGGAGACGTGCCCACCGACATGCCGCCGTACCATCAGGACGGCTGGATGACCAGGATCAGCCCGGCCGAGCGTGAGCGGATCTGGTGGGCCGGTGTCCAGGTGCTCGCCCAGGTGCACAGCCTCGACGTTGACGCGCTCGGCCTCAGCTTCGTTGACCAGGTCAGCTTCGGGCCCACCGGCCTGAGCCAGCGGCTCGCCTACTACGAGCACTACCTGCACTGGGGGTATGACGGCGCTGTGCCGGTGGCTGAAGAGGCCCTGCGCTGGCTGCGCGCGCACCAGCCCGCCGAAGTCGGCCAGCCAATGCTGCTGTGGGGCGACGCCCGGATCGGCAACATCATCTACTCCGGCGGCGAGGCAGCGGCCGTGCTCGACTGGGAGCTGGCCACGCTCGGCCAGCCGGAAGAGGACCTGGCCTGGTTCCTCTACCTGGACCGGCATCACAGTGAAGGAGTTGGCGCCGCCCGGCTGCCGGGGTTCCCCGGCCCCGCCGCCACCATCGAACGTTATGAGCGGATCACCGGCCGGACCATGCAGGACATGGCCTACTACGAGGTCCTGTCGGCGTTCAAGATGTCGGTCGTGATGGCCCGGATCGGCCAGCTGTTCATCTACTACGATCTGGTGCCCGCGGACAACGACTTTCCCTACAACAACACGGCCAGCCAGTTGCTGGCCAAGATCCTCGGGTTGCCGCCGCCGGGCGGCCAACTCACACACCCGACGATGTAACGGCGTGACATGACATCACGCTGACCGCAAGGAGCCCTGATGACGCTCTCGCCGCTCGATGACTATCCCGTGCACCAGGTCGCGCAGGTCATCAGGCACCCGGCGACGTCCGACCGGAACTTCTACGACCGGTACTACTTCAACTGCCATCCGTGCTCGGACCGGATGATGCTGATCATCGGCCTCGGCCAGTACCCGAACCTCGGGGTGACCGACGCGTTCGCGCTCGCCCGGCACGGTGATACGCACCGGGTGGTGCGGGCGTCCCGGGAACTCGGTGCCGACCGGATGGATACGGCCGTGGGCCCGTTCCGGGTCCAGGTCATCGAAGGGCTGAAGACGCTGCGGGTGGTGCTCGAGCCGAACCCGCACGGGCTGGAGTTCGACCTCACCTGGCACGGCGCCATTCCGGCCCAGCTTGAGCCGCGGCATGTGATGCGCGCGCAGGAGCGGGTCATCCTTGACTCGGCCCGGCTGGCCCAGACCGGCCGCTGGACCGGGCACATCCGCAGCGGCGACGAGGAGTTCGAGGTCACGCCGGACACCTGGTGGGGATCACGGGACCGGTCCTGGGGCGTCCGGCCGGTCGGCGAAGGCGAGCCGCCGGGCATCCAGGTCCGCAATCCCGCGCAGTTCTACTGGATGTACGCGCCGATGCAGTTCGAGGAGTTCTCGATACTGGCGATCGTGCAGGAGGACGGCGCGGGCCGCCGGATCCTGGAGGAGGCGGTGCGGGTCTGGCCGGAGTCATCCGGGCGGCCGCCGGAGCAGCTCGGCAGGCCCGAATACCGGCCGCGGTACGCGCCGGGCAGCCGCGATGTCGTGGCGGCAACGATCTTGTTCAGGCCGCCCGGCGGAAGCCCGATCGAGGTGACGGTCGCGCCGCTGCACCCTGTTTCGCTGATGGTCGGCACCGGTTATGGGCTGGAACCTGACTGGCGGCACGGCATGTACCAGGGCCCCGACCTGGTCGTCCAGGGCGCCTGTTATGACCTTGGCGACGCCGCGGACCGGGCCAGGATGTGGGGCATGGTGGACAGCGTGGCCGCTTTCCAGTGTGCCAGTGACGATGTGACGGTGACGGGGTACGGGCTCTTCGAGTACTGGACGCTCGGCGAGCACGCACCGACCGGCCTGACCGCCGGCTGACCGCACCTTGCGGCGGGGCCATCCGCCGGCCGCGCCCGCTCATGGGGCTGGCCTCCGCTACGCCGTGACGGGCCTGCGGAATCTCAGCCACAAGAACAGCAGGACCAGCGGCACAGCGAGTCCGCCGATGCCGTAGATGACGAATGCGGTGAGGCTGCCGATGTGCCCGACCAGCCACCGGAAGTTCTGGCCGAAGAAGCCCGTGACGAAGGTCAGCGGCAGGAAGACCGTGGCCAGGATCGTGAGCTGCTCGATGGTCGCGTTCTGCCGGACGCTGACCTTCGTCTGCTCGACCGAGATCACCGCCATGTTGGCCTCCAGCACCGTGCCGAGCAGGTCACGTTGCGCGGCGACCTCCTCGTTCACCAGGAGCAGGTGGTCTTGGACGTCGCGCAGGTACGGCTGCAGTTCCGGGTCAGCGGTGCGTTCGACCGTGCCGACCACGGCGAGCAGCGGATGAACGGCCCGGTAGAAGTCGGTGGCCTCGCGGCGCAACGAGTAAATCCGCTCAGTCGGGGCGACCGTGCCTGAGAACACGGTGGCCTCGACCTGGTCGATGTCGCTTTCCAGTCCGGCGACGACCGGCGCGTACCCGTCCACGACCTGGTCGAGGATCGCCCACAGCGCCGACGAACTGCCCGCCGTGAGCAGTTCCGGCCGCTGCTCCAGCCGCTGCCTCGCCTCACGCAGTTCGCTCGCCACGCCCTGCCGTACCGTGATCACGAAGGTCGGCGCCAGGAAGACGCTGATCTCGCCGAACTCGACCTCCTCGGCATCGTCGTCATACCGCGCGGTACGCAAGATGACCAGCCGGATGTCTCCGTCGTAGCTCTCCAGCTTCGGGCGCATATGAAAGTTCTGCGCGTCCTCGACAGCCAGTTCGTGCAGCCCGAAGGTGTCGCGTACCTGGGCCAGTTCCTCGGCGCCTGGCTCGTAAAGTCCCAGCCACACGAAGCCACCCTGGCCGCACCGGGCCGCCGCCTCTTCCAGCGACACCGCGCCTTCACCTTGCCTGCGGCCATCCTGGTAGTGAGCGCAATCAATGATCATCGCGGGCTCCCTCGTCTGAGCGGGTGGCAAGGAGATGCCGATGTACAGCATGGCGGACTCTGCCCCGCGCGATCTGCCCCGGCGTGGGCGATCAGGCCTGGTGCGGTGGCCGTTCAGCCGGGCCGGGACCGTAGTTGCTCAGGCGGAACCCTGCGCGGCCGGCCGTTCGGCCCTTCGGGAAGCGAGTTTCCCGCTGATGGCCTGCGCTGGATGTGCCGGGCTGCGGCGGTCTGCGTTCGGCTTGATCAGGAGTGCGGTCGCGGTCAGCCAGAGCGCGGAGAACAGCAGGCTGCCGAGAATGTCGGTCGGGTGATGCTCCCCCCGGTACATGCGGGAGATCGCGACGAGGACCGGCATGGCGATCGCGGGGACCAGGAACAGCCACCGCCACCAGCCGCGGGCGTGCCCGATGACCAGGATGGCCACAGCGACGTAGAGGCAGCAGGTGGCCGCCTCGTGCCCGGACGGGAAAGCTGAGGTCGGCAGGTGCTGGTCGAGGTGCGTGACATCCGGCCGGGGCCGTTTGACGACCGCGGCCGCGGCGAGGAACGCGGCCAGTTCCCCGAACATCACGGTGGCGATATAGATGACCGGTCGCCAGTGCCGGGTCAGGGCGAGGAACACCACGCAGGTGGCCACAGACACCACGAGGATGGCCGTGGTGGCACCGAGGGTGGTGAAGATCAGGCTCCAGTGGGTCCAGCTGGGTGTGCGGTGGGCAGCGAGCCAGTGCGGGATGGTCCGGTCACCCAGTTCGTTGCCGTTTCCATCTTTGGTGATCAGTTCGCCCAGGCCGACGATGATGCCGAGGATCAGCACCCACGCAACCAGGACTCCGGCGGCGATACGGCCGCGATGACGGGTGGGCGGGTTTTTCATGGCAGTCTCCGGCTGGGCGGGCTTGAGGTCGGCGCGGGCTTCAGGCTCGAGTCCCTCGGTCACTGGATCGGTCACCGGCTGGCCGGCAGCGCGCCGGGTCATCTCGAAGGCGAACGCGGTGACGCCCAGCCAGGTGATCCCGATGGCCCACGCCCCGATGACGTCGGACAGGTAGTGCACGCCGAGCAGGATCCGGCTGATCCCGATCAGCGCGATGAGCGCGACGATCACAGTGATGAACGTGCGGCGCCACCGGCCGCGGGCGGCGGGCAGGAAGACGAGGAGTATCGCCCCGTAGCAGACGATCGAGCCGAGGGAGTGCCCGCTGGGGAAGCTGTCCCCGGTGCCGTGCGCGACCGGGTGCGCTACCACCGGGCGCAGCCGGCCGACCAGGGACTTGAGGATCGGGTCCAAGACGATGGCGCCCGCGCCGGTGAGCACCAGGTAGATGGCCAGGCGCCAGCGCTTACGCAGCGCGAGGACGATCGCGGTCACCCCGACCACCGTCCACAGCACGCCGTCGCTGCCCAACCAGGTGACCGCCTTGACCACCCTGACGAGGGTGGCGTTCCCCGCGACCAGGCTGTTGAGCCGGGCGGCGGCGCCATGGTCGACCGACTCCAGCGGAGCCCACTGCAGCCGCACCAGGACCAGCAGCAGCGCGAAAACGAACGCGGCGGCGCTGACCGTGATCAGCGGCCCGAGACGGCCGCGGTGACGGTCGAGTGAATTGGCCGACATGGAAATGCACCCTGCCCACGGCGGAGGCGTTCACACACACGCGTTTCCGCGGCCCTTCGCGGGCGGCGCTGGAACGGCCCTCCCCGGCCGGCGCTGGGACAGCTCAGCAGGGTCACCGGCCAGCCGGGCCGGTGCTGAGACAGTTCGGCGCATTCACCGGCCAGCGGGCCGATACTGGTGAGCGTGCTCACGGTCGACGTTGTCATGGAGACCTATTGCGCGGCCGGCTTCACCGCGTGGCCAACCGGGCCGTCCGGCGGGCGGTTTCTTGCGCTGAGCGGGCAGATGCCGGGGGCTGATGTCGGAACGGCGATGGCCGTCATTTTCACTTACAACAACATCGGGGCCGAGCCGGCCGTCGGCCTGGATGCGGCGCTGCTTGACCGGCACGTAGCCGAAACGGGGGCGCTGACCGCGCCAGGCGGGCTGCGCTTCCGTGACACCGCCACGAACACCGAGGTCGTCCCCGGCTGCTGCGTCGGCCTGGAACGCTGGCGTGACTGGCACGGGGTCCTGCGCGGCGAAGAACCCTGGCTTGGCCACAGCCCAGCACCCTGGCTGGAACGCTCCGGCGGGATCCTCCGGCTTGGCCAGGACGAGGACGACCGGGACGCGTCGCCCGCGACAGTGCAGATCAGCGTCGCTGACCTGCCCCGCCTGCTGGCCGGCGCACAACACCAGCTCCGTGGGTTCCTGGGTATCGTCCCGCACTGGGCGGCCCAGGTGGTCCCGCAGCTCAGCGCGGGGCTCGTTGCGGCCCTGGACGATCAGTTCGCGATCAACCACCCCCCGCGGTTGCGCGGCGATCGGCGGCTGGGATGAGCGATGACAGCGGCAGCCAGGGCGGGTACTGGGACAGCGTGACGGCCTACCAGCCGCCTGCGGACCGTATCGAGAGCGTGGCGAAATGGCGCACGCCGGAACTCGATCTGCATGGTTATTACCTGCGCGAGATTCCCGGGCCGGTGTGGAGCATGACGCACCTCAAGGAATTGCATCTCTACTACAACCGGCTCGCCGCGCTGCCCGAGGGCCTCGCCAATCTCACCGAGCTGACCTGGCTGAACATATCGAACAACGAGCTGGAGACATTGCCCGACGGCATCGGCCGGCTGACCAGGCTCACCCGGCTGGACGGGCAGGATAACCGGCTGACCCGGTTGCCGGGCAGCATTGGAAATCTCCGCCACCTCACCGCCCTGTACCTGGACAACAACCAGCTCACGGAGGTGCCCGGCAGCATCGCCCGGCTGAGCCTGCTGAGCACGCTCTCTCTGGCCAGCAACCGGATCAGCGTGCTGCCTGGATGGCTCGCCACGATGCCCAGGCTCGGCCGCCTGGTGGTCAGCGGAAATCCGCTGGCACAGGTACCACGAGCGCTGGGCGAGCGCTTCGGGATCAGCTAGCTGACCTGCCGCCAGCCTGGCTCAGCCGCCATGCCATGGGATCGGGGCCCGGCTCGCCTGGTCCTGCTGTGGGATATGCCTCACCATGACCGGGCCGCGGGCCGCCCCATGCTGGTTACTGTCGGGTAACTTAGAAGGCGTGACGCGACGGGGAACGAGTGGCCTGGCCCAGATGCCGCACCGGCGGCACCCGGCCCGCGCCCGGGCTGATCACGCCTGCCCGGCCAGCCCGCGCCCGGTTCCTGCCCCGGCGGGGGATCTCCGGGCCCGCGGCCGGCCGGCCCGCGGGCGGCTGGTCCCCGGCGATGCCGGCCCGGCCGCCGTGGCGGCACCGAAGCCACGGCTGCGCGGATGGATACATGCCATCGCAGCGCCGATCGCGCTGGCCGCCGGCCTCGTCCTGGCGGTCCGCGCGCCGACGGCGCAGGCCGCGGTGGCGGCAGGCGTCTTCGTGACCACCGCGGTCGCGCTGTTCAGCATCAGCGCGATCTACCATCTGGGTACGTGGTCACCGCCGGTTCGGGTAGTGCTGCGCCGGATCGATCACGCCAATATCTTCTTTCTCATCGCCGGCACCTACACCCCGCTTGCCGTGCTGGCGCTGCACGGTGGGACCCGCCTCGCCATCTTGTCCGTGGTCTGGAGCGGCACGGTCCTCGGCGTGGTCTTCCGGGTGGCGTTGACCGCCGTGCCGCGGTGGGTGTACGTCCCCGTGTACCTGGGCATCGGGTGGGCGGCGCTGTTCGTCTTGCCCCAGTTGCTGGTCGGCGCCGGGCTGGCCGCCCTAGTCTTCGTCGCGGCCGGCGGGGTGCTCTACACGCTGGGCGGCGTGGCCTACGGGCTCAAGCGCCCCGACCCGTGGCCCCGGTGGTTCGGGTTCCATGAGGTCTTCCACGCCTGCACCGTCGCGGCGTTCGCCTGCCAGTACATCGCCGTCTCGCTGGTGGTCTACCGGGGAGCCTGACGCCGCCAGGACAGAAGGACGCGGCGTCGCCATGACATATCTCCCGCCCGGCAGTCCCTATGCCCGGATCGTGATGTAGGGGTGGGCGGCCGACCGCAGCCAGCGCAGGACGGCCAGCAGTTCGGCGGCCGGGAGTGAGACGCAGCCAGCGGTCGGGTCGTTGTAGCTGACGTGCAGGAAGATGGCTGAGCCCAGGCCAGGGGTCCGGGCGGTGTTGTAATTGATCACGACGGCGTAGTCGTACTGGGGGATGGTCCGCATCGGCTCGGGGCTGCGGCCAGCGTCCTGGGTGCGGTCGTCCGTCCACAGGTTGTACCGGGGGCTCGCTGGGTCGTCGTCCCATACGTCGTATCCGTAGGCGTGCCTCCAGGTGGGCCAGACGATGCCCGAGGGCCTCGGCAGCGCGCCGAACATGAACCCGAGGGTGTAACTGCCGCTGGGGGTGCGCCCGCTGTTCTCGCGCTCCGCCCCGGGTGGTGCGACCCCGTTGTAGCCGACGCGGGCGGTCCACGGTCCCGGCAGCGCCCGTACCCAGCGGCCGCCGGAGGATTTCCAGGTGCTCAGCCAGGCGTAGCTGGAGGTCGGGGAGTGTGCGACGACGGTGATCTTCTGCAGTCCGTCCGGGAGCGTGGCCGCGCGGGCCTGCGGGACAGGCTGTGCGACCAGGACGGCCACAGCTAATGCACTGGCAGCTACTCGTGCGATGAGCTTCATGGGCACCACCCGTCCAGGTCGGCACACCACCAGGCTGTGACCGCTTCGTCACCCTGCATCGCAGAGGTGTGAACCACGATTAGTATCACTCAATTGCCCCACAGGTGAATCTAACCTCGTTTCAGGGGCTCTGAGCTGCACAGACTCTCATTCCCGGCTGAGCACAGCGTGGGCTGCGGCGTTGGTCGCCGCCAGGCTGAGGTCATCGGAGAAGGGGCCGCCGGGGTAGGGGACAACCCACACGTGCAGCATCTGCTCGGTGTAGCTGTCCTTCCAGGTCGCCGGGTCGCAGGTGCCCCGCAACTGGACATTGAATCCGGCGATGGTCGGCTTGCCGCTATCGCACACCACCAGGTGCGAGTGCCAGCGGGTCAGCGATCCGCCGACCTGCGGCCCATTCCTGCCGTTGCCTTCGATGTACATGGCGCCGAGCAGGATCGGCGCATGATGCGGCACGTTGGTCGCGTACACCAGCGAGGACGGGTCCTGCGGATTGAGGCCGGCGTAGCCGGGATTGCTGCCGTCGTAGAGGAGGTGCTCCTCGCCATTGGTGCGCAAGATGTAGGTGTACCCGGCCGCGAATGCGGCCTGCACGTTCTGGTAGCGGGCGAGGCTGGCGCCGGTCTTCTTGATCAGCTCCCCGGCGGCGATGACCTGCCCGGCGGTCGCGGGCGCGGTCGTGCCGTACATCTTCATTTCCGGGTGGCCGGAAATGGACGACATGCCAGGCATGCCCGAGGACGCTGATGACGCCGGCGATCCCGATCCCGGCGATGCCGGTGCCATGCCCGCCGGCCCTTCGGGACCGGCCCAGCCGGGGGTCATCACCGCGGTGGTCCCCGCGATCACCAGGGCGGGAAGGGCCAGTAGCGAAGCGACGGCCGCGAAGGCGCTGCGGGGACGAACTGGCCGGTCCGCGAGAGATGGCCACCACAAGACCGCCGCGCACCCGGCGATCAGGGCCAACTCCAGGATTCCGCTCACCACATCCAGGCCGCCGACTGGTTCCGGGTGGCTCAGGTCCGGTCCGATCGGCAAGCCCGTGCTGCGCGACGCCACGTATACCGCCAGGACGAGGGCGTTTCCCGCTATGCCGAGCGACAGCCACAGCCGGGACGGCCGCCACAGCACCGCAGCGGCCCAGATCAGCTGGGCCCAGGAGATGACAAGGAAGAAGACGCCGTACAGAATGTATTCGCGGAAGTGCTCGAATATGACCGCGAAATGGATCACCGCGGCGCCGACGGACAGCGCGGCCAGGCCGCCAGCAATGTAGGGCCGGGCCGTTGCGGGGGTAATGCGGTTTCTTTCCGTCATGAGGATAGGCGTGCTCATACCGTGCATGCTAAATTCATCATCCCCGCGCTGGCATCGGCCTGAGGGCTCACTTTTGGCGCGGCTTGTCCGCCGCAGGAATGCCGGCCTCTGCATCTGTGGGTGTAGGCCTACTGTGCAAGGTGTAGGCCTGCGGGCGCGAAGACGCAGGGCTGGCTTTGCCAGGCGGCTAGCGGCGGCGGCCGGGGCTCACCCGGTTCAGCCGCCACCAGGCGAGCCCGATGACCCCGGCCGTGATCACGAGCTGCATGGCCATATCCAGCAGCCAGGTATGCGGGCTGTGCTGCCACAGCGGGTCTGGCTTGGCCCCGGGGGCGGCCGGTGCGATCTGACTCAGGTTCGACGTGGCTGCCGTCGCGCCGAAGCCCCACCGCGATGGCGAGAGCCAGGAGAACTGATCGAGGCCGGCCTTCCCGTTCAGCGGGAATACACCGCCGCTCAGGACGACCTGGACCAAGACCGCCACTACGAGCAGCGGCATGGTCTTGTCCGACGAATTGACCACCGCCGAGATCAGCAGGCCCACGGTCATCGACGCCACCGCGAGCACGGCCATGGCCAGCATGAGCTCCACCAGCGGCAGAGACGTCAGGAAAGCTCCGCTCAGCGGCAGCGGGCGGCCGACCACCCCGATCAGCACCAGCACGACTGCCTGCACGGCGCTGATCACGCCCAGCACCACCAGCTTCGACCATAGGTAAGCCCCGGCGGACAGCCCGGCCGCTCGCTCCCGGGTATAGATCGCCCGTTCCTTCACCAGTTCCCTGACCGCGTTGGCCACCCCGGTGAGGCAGGCGCCCATGATCAGGATCAGCAGCACCTGCTGTGCGTTGCCGTTGTTATGCCCGGCCAGTCCAGGAGCGTCGGGAACGGCACGGATCAGGCCACCGAGAATGATCGGCAGCAGAGCCAGTACCCCCACGTAGTTGCGGTCGGAGGCGATGACCGCCACATACCGCCGGACCAGGGTGGACAGCTGAGCCAGCCGGTTCTGCGACCGGGCCGGCGGCGGCATCGACCGGTCCGCCGCCGCGGCGGCGGACCGGTCGGCCTGGCCCGGCGCCGTGACGTACTGGGCGCAGAATGCCGAGCGGCTGTACTCCCCGGCCCAGTCCCGGTCTGGCTCGGCCTCGAAAGCCCGGAATACCTGGGCCCAGCCGGGCTGGCCGAAATGCCGCAGCCCGTCGGCGGGCGGCCCGAAGTAAGCGACCTTGCCCCCGGGCACCAGCACCAGCAGCCGGTCGCAGACATTGAGGTTCGCGACGCTGTGCGTCACCACGATGACCGTCCGCCCGTCGTGGGCGAGGCCGGCCATCATCTCCATCACTGACATGTCCAGGCCTGGGTCCAGGCCCGAGGTCGGCTCATCCAGGAACAGCAGCGAAGGCTTGGTCAGCAGCTCCAGGGCGACGTTGACGCGCTTCTGCTGACCACCGGAGAGCGACGATGCACGGGTATCGGCGTGCTGGCTCAGCGACAGCTCGCTGAGCACTTCAGCGATCCGGTGCTCCCGTTCGGCCGGGGTAGTGTCCCGGGGGAACCGCAGTTCGGCCGCGTACCGCAGTGCGCGGCGCGCGGACAGCTGCGTGTGCAGGATGTTCTCCTGCGGCACCAGCCCGATCCGGTGCCGCAGCTCGGCGTAGTCGGCATAAAGATCACGGCCGTCATAGAGCACCGAGCCCTCGGTGGCGGGCCGCATGCCGGTCAGCGCCCCCAGCAGCGTCGACTTGCCCGCGCCGCTAGGCCCGATGACGCCCAGCAGGCAGCGCTCGCCGAGCGGAAAGCTGACGTTGTCCAGGATTACTTTCCCGCCGGGCAGCCGGACGGTCAGGGCGCGGGCATTGAGCGAGATCTCGCCGGTGTCGATGAACTGCTGCAGCTCATCGCCAACCAGGCGGAAGGTGGCGAGGCCGATGCCGATGACATCACTTTCGGTGACTGGCGCGGTGGTGATCCGCTGACCAGCGAGGTACGTGCCGTTGTGGCTGCCCAGATCGACGATCTGGTACCCGCCCTGCAGTGCCTTGCGCAGTTCGGCGTGGTGGCGGGACACGCTGAGGTCTGGAACGACGACATCGTTGTCGGTGGCACGGCCGATCCGCAGCACCCGGTCCGGCAGCCGCATGATCGCGCTCGGCGTCCGGTCACCCGCTGCCGACTGCCAGGCTGGCTGCAGCCCTGTGGCGGACGCGGCCATGGTCGCGGGGTGGCTGTCCGGCGCAGCCGCGATCGAGCAGGAAATGACCGGGCCGGTTTCCGGGTGGCCAAGCCGGACCTGGCAGCTGCCGGTGATCTCCACCCGCTGCACCCGCTGCGCACCGCTGAACGTCCCGTTGGTGCTGCCCGCGTCCTCGAGCAGCCATCGGTCATCCTCCGCCCGCAGGGTCGCGTGCAGCCAGGAGACCTTCGGCTCATCCAGCACGATGTCTGACTGCGGATCGCGGCCCACCCGGTAACTGGGCCCGGCCCGGAGCGTCCTGTTGGATCCCTGGGTCCGCACCACGAG
>CAYPQM010000129.1:4033-19923 GCA_964412845.1 uncultured Streptosporangiaceae bacterium | reverse complement strand
CTGGCGTAGGGCACGGCGAGGATGACGATGTCGCCGGCCGGGGCGGTGCCGAATGTCCCGGCCGTGGCGCCGCCGCCGAGCGCGGCGGCCAGGTCCTTGGCCTTGGCCGCGTCGCGGCCGATGACCTCGACGGCGTTGCCGCCCTCGACCGCGCGAGTGCCGATGGCGCGGGCATAGTTCCCGAGGCCGATAATGCTGATGCTGCTCATGGGCGTGCTCTTCCTTCTTTTGGAGCTTCTTCTGGTCCGGTCCACGTCGAGCGCGTCGAATGCCTGCGTCGGGTATGAGCGCGGCGCTATTTCGAGCCTGTCCGACGACGTTCGTGATCAACTGCTAGGCGGAGCCCCGGAATGACCTCCGCGGCGAATCGTTCGAGAGTCGGTCGGTCGTCGGTGGCGAGCAGAAAGGTACCGACCCCGTCTTCAATGACACTAGGAAGCAGTTGGTCAACCCACTGTGCAGGGGACCCCTCGAGAAACGAACTGGAGGACCCGAAGGCGCCGACGATCGCCGCCATCCGACGAATCTCGGCGGGAGCGCGACCGACCTCAGTTGCAGCCTCGTCGATCAACCTGGTGGCCGCCTGCCATTCGCTACGGGACTGATTCTGCCCAAGTGAAGCCGTCCACCCATCGGCCTTTCGACCGACAAGTCCGAGCATGCGAGGCTTCAACGCGCCAATCCAGATTGGCAGCGGATGACTCGGACTAGGACCTCGTTGCATTCCGGCTACCGAGTGCGTCGCTCCGCTGTAGTCCAGCGGAGTGGGGTCATGAGCGTTCCAGGCACCGCGAATGATGTCGATGGCCTCCTCCAGTGCGGTGGTGGCTTGCGCTGGCTTGAGACGCCGTCCCCCGACGGACTCGATGGCATCCCAGAAGAACCCGGCGCCCAGTCCGAGTTCGAAGCGGCCGTCGCTGAGCAGATCAAGGGTGGCCGCAGTCTTGGCGACAATGACTGGGGACCGGAGCGCCATATTGAGCACATTGGACACGACCCGGATCCGGTCGGTCTTGGCCGCGACCCAACTCATGAGCGTGATCGTGTCGAGGTAGCCGCCCTGGTAGGGGTGGTCCTGGATGGCGACCAAGTCGTAGCCCCATCGTTCGCTTTGCATGGCCCTATCGAGGGCGTAGGTCGGTGGTGTGCTCTTCGGTTCGGGAAAACTAGCGAACTCGAGGTGGTGGCCCAAGTCTGTCATGCGCTCACCCTAACAGATGCGTGCACGCGCATGCAACCGTGCAAGCATCTCAATGGCTCTTGGGTATATTGATGGGCGTGAAGGCGCCCGCGTCTAACCCGAAGATCCTCTCCCAAGATCAGGTCAAGGCCTGGTTCGCGCTCCTCTTTGCCCATGCCACGGTCACCGGGCGGATGGACGCCGTGCTGTTGGAGCAGCACAAGCTCTCCTTCAGCGCTTTCGAGATCCTCTGCTGGCTCTTGGAGACCGAGCCTCAGTCGATCCGAGCCCTGTCCGGCGAACTGGTCAGCGTGAGCCCAACGAGAGCATCACGGTTGGTCCAAGACCTCATCGACGCCGGGCATCTCCGACGCGGCGCCGACCAAGGCGACGGACGGGTGTCGCTCATCAGCTTCACTGAGAGCGGACGACACTTCGCTGAAACGGCCAAGCGGAGCTTCGAGGAATCGGTCAAGAAGTACTTCGTCGATCCTCTCGATGACGACGACATCGCTGCCCTCTCGCGCATATGGGCCAAGCTCGAACACGCAGGAGGCCAGGACTGAGGTGGTAGCCGCGAGGCGTCTACGCCGGACTCGCGTGGCGCTCGTAGAAGAGGCACTGGCGCGGACTGGACTCGCTCCAGAACTTCATGATTAGGGGTTGACCTTGACCTTTGGAAACGAGCACGTAGCGAGCGGCACGCGAGCCTAGGGAATCTCTACCGGATAGAGGTCGTCGCCCTCGGTGCGCATCCGCCCCGTCCCAGGCAGTAGTCGAGCAAGCTGTGGCCCATGGACGTAGAACGGCGACTCGATCAGCTGGGACTGACCCTGCCTGCGGAAGCTGCCCTTCCAGCGGACGTCGAGATCCCGTTTGCCTGGGTCCGCATCCGCGGCACCCGCGCCTACGTCTCAGGCCACGGCGCCCTCGCCGCAGACGGATCACCCGCCGGACCCTTCGGCAAGATACCCAGCGAGGGACACTCGAGGAGGCACAACACTCCGCCCGTCTCGCCACCCTCGCCAGCCACCAGGCGTTCATATTCGGCGATATGTGCGTGTTCCCGGCCTGCCTTCACGGCAGCTGCGATTACCGCCTGTACTTACCGGGCTCGCGGCGCGGCTTCGGCACAGCGCGAGCCCGCGCGGCAGTACGACGCCATCGGCAGAGCCTGGCATCGGCGGCGTCAAAGCCCTGAGTGGGTAACCTGACGGCCAGCCGCCGGCCAAAGTCCCGTGCTCCGCAGCGCGCCTGGTTCCTCACGTGGCGCGCCACGCTGCGCCACAGCGCAATCCTGCGCCCGAGCGGCGCAGCACACCAGCGGGCAGCGCCGGGCTGACAACCATCGGCGCGAGGCGCAGGGCCCGCGCGCCGACCCTGCCGTCAGCGACCGCGCGGCCATGGCCAGCCGGCGCGACTCCTGGGAGTGGACCGGACCCACCAGGACGGTTGGCTCGACGGGACAACTTGCAAATGCGGCAACAGTCACGGACGGAAATGGCCCTCCAGCAGAGCCGGGTCGTGACCAGGTGCAAGAGTCACAGCACCGATGAGGCGGTGAATGCCCAGGCCACAGGCTGGCCAGCGCCGGTTCAGCAGCTGGAAGCCGACATCGGTCCAGCAGCCCGCAGCCGGGGAAAAAGCCCATCCGAACACACGTACGGCGGCCCACCCGGCCGCCGTTGCTGTACTTTGCTGCTGTACTACCTGTTCGATCTGTTCGAATTTCGCTTCTGACCAGTGGAGCTAAGCGGGCTCGAACCGCTGACCTCTTGCATGCCATCCAGTGGCAACCCGTCCACAGAAGTCCATCAGCGCAGGTCATCGTCCCTGCAAGTACCCAGCAGTCCACCGGAATCCAGACACGTTGCGGTACTTCGCTGCTGTACGACCCGATGCCCCCTCCCCCATAAGCCGAGCCACCCCACGCCAATTGCCTGCACCGCGTGCCGCAGCGCCGAGTCGTGCCTCGGCCAACGCCGTAGGATGTCCTGCTGTCACGCTCCGATTTACGCATCTGCCGATGTGAGCATGTATCTGGCGGCATGTCCAGTGCGACTGCGTGGGGCTATGTTGCCTGCCCCGGCGGGCGCAGTGCACCGAGTTGCAGAAGCATCGCGAGGTCGTCGCGGATCGCCCAGCGCTCGCGGATACGTCCGTCAATGAGCCGATAGGCAAAGGCCGTGTCCCTGATGTATTTGCCCGCCGGGGTGTGGAATCCGCGGAACTGGCCCCCGGGCCAATGATGTTCCCGTGATCCGAACTGCACCACGAGGTCATTCTCTGCGACCATGAGGGACTCCAGCCATCGAGCACCGTGAACATCACGTTGAGCAGCCTGGAGGAACTCACGCGTTCCCTCCAGGCCCGGGAGACGGCCAGGGGCGAGGGCCGGGCCGAGCCCCGCGACTATATGGACGTAGCGGCCTGCCTGGACCACTACACCATTGATGGACTTATCGGCCTCGCCAGACGGCTCGATACAGGCCTGGACAGCCGGGACATCGCCGACGTCGGCCAACGCCTAGACGGGCTGCCAGACGGAACATTCACGCGGTACGGGCTTGACCCAGGGGATGTCGCCGGGCTGCGGCAAAAGTTCGCTGACTGGCCTCGGCCATAATCCCGGAAACCTTCATATCTGTTCCCCTGGCACTGGGGAAGGCTGTCGTTCCAGGCATCACCCGCGCCGGGCTTCAAACGTCAAGTTAGGTCAGAGCTGACGACTGCACCGGGAACTCTCACGCGACGGCTCGTCGGACAACTGCACGCGCACCCGGCAACCGAGAACCGCTAAGCCGAGATCTTTGACGACTAACACGCGAATCCCCCCCGCCTCCATTTCAGAGAGGGTCTGTTGACGCCGTGCGCGACTACGCCTCCATTACGAAGCACATTCGCCACCCCGACGCTGGTGACCTGGTCCTCGGCATCGAGGCCGTCGAGGCCCCGCACGAACCCAACCAGAGACTCACCATCTACACCGTCGAACCCGACTCCCCCACCGCCCGCGTACTGCCGATCCTGTCGAGCTGGACTCTCAATACCGTCGACAACGCCTAGGAGATCGTCCATATCGAGACGGAGACCGTCTGAGCAGGGCGGGCGGTACGACCGGTGACGTGGGCGGCCGAGGGAGCTCACCAGGGAATCGGCGTGTTCTCCCATTTCGTATAGGTGCCGGTGGGACCGTCCGGCCCGAGGAGAGCTACCCGCACTACCTCGCGGGAGCCGTCCTCGACAGATTGTGTGCCCGCGAACAGGTTGAGGTTGGTCGCCGTGAACGCCGGCGAGACCAAGTTGACTTTGATGTCGGTCGCTTCGAGCTCGATCATCATGGCGAGGGTTATCGCGTTCTCGGCCGTCTTCGACGCGGGATAGATTGGCCCGAACCTGGCGTGGTAGGGGTGTGCGGGGTCGGCGTTCAACGTCAGGGAGCCAACATCGCTCGACACATTCACGATGCGGGCGTCCGAGGATTCGCGCAGCAGCGGCAGCATGGCCTGGTAGACGGCGAGTGGGCCGAACACGTTGGTGTCCCACACGGCGCCCATCTCCTCGAGGGATGCCGTGCTCGCCTTCGACGACTTCGCGTAGTCCTCCATGAACGTCTTGCTGTTCTGTTCCTCCCCGGCCGTCGCGCTGCGTCGGGCGTTGGAAATACCGGCGTTGTTCACGAGCAAATTGAGACGACCGTGCTCTGATCGGATCCGCTCGGCCGCGGCGGCGATGGAGTCCCCATCGGTCACGTCGATTTGTAGGGCGACTGCGCCCGGGCCGATCTCGCTGGCCGCAGCCTCACCGCGCTCCAGATTGCGCGATCCGAGGTAAACCGTGACGCCGTTGGCCACGAGCTGCTTCGCGACCTGAAGACCCACGCCCTGATTGGCTCCGGTGACCAGCGCGATCCGTGTTTCACTCATAGATCTTCCTCCTTCTTGATTGCCTGTCGTTATGGCGATGACGGCTAGCTACTTGGTCTCGAGTTACTTATTCTCGAGGCGGCCGAGGTCACCCAGTTCGGCCAGAGCTGCCGCCGCCTCGGACCAGCTGGGGTCGCCTTCGTAGAGGGTGCTTCGGAGATAGGCCAGCGTTAGTCGCTGAATGAGGGCGACTCGTTCCGGGTTCTCATCGGTGGTCCCGGCCGCGTCGTACCCGGTGACACCGCCGAGAAGGTGCTCTCCGCCGAGCAGAGTCAGGAGGCTCTTCGGGCCGGGGCTGAATGTGTAGGGGTCGGCGTGGTACTCCGCGCCCTTCGACGAGAGTTCCCAGGTGAAGTCTTGGTCGCCGACTACGACCAGGGTTGGGGTGGTCATGTCGGCGAAGCCGGCGCTTCGCAGGGAGGTGAACCGTGCGGCGGCTTCGGAAAGATGGTCGCCACCACCACCGGTCGAGGACAACAGGACGCCGGCCTTGACCCGGGCATCGGGGACGTAGATTCGTGCGCCGTCCTCACCGGTGTAGTCGGCCCCGAGCAGCATGCCGGCGGTCTGGCCGCCGAACGAGTGACCAGCCACGGCGATGCGGCTGCGATCCAGGCGGCCCGCGATCTGTGGGACGGCATCTTCGATGACATCGAGTTGGTCCAGGATCTGCTTCATGTCGGTGACCCGGGATTCCTCGAACGCCGGAGCACCCGGGGTTGACGGATCGAGAAGCAGGCTCCTGGACGTCAGGTGGGTGGGTTGAAGCACCACGAAGCCGTGGCTCGCCCAGAAGTCCACCAAGGGCCCTGCGCTGCGGTAGGAGGTGAGAAAGTGGGCCAGGCCCCCGCCGTGGGAGTACAGGATGATCGGGAGCGTGCCGCCCGACGTTGGCGCGGTCACCTTCAGTTCCAGGTCCACGATGCGATCGGGCGCCGAGAGTGTGACCGGGCTTATGGCAACGATCGGGGTGGCCGGCGGAACGGGAATCTGTGCGGCGCGTCCGATGCTGGCGTGATCTCGACCGAGAACGATCCCGGTCTGCATGTCGCTCGCGGGCGTCGGGGTTTCTGTCTGTGTGGGCATGTCACGTTCCTTCTGTTGGCGGTTCTTCGCTGCGATGAGGTTGATGCCTGCGTCGAGCGCTTGGCGAATTACCCGGATCGAGCGAGCGTGACGTGTGGACGTCACCGCCGATGTACGCTGTCACCAAACGGAAGCGCTTTCCGGTAATGATACGGAATCGCTTTCCGGTTGGCAACGGGAGGACCATGGCAACCGAGTCACCCACCACGACTACCCCGACGGGACGCAGCGGCGACCCGACTCGGCGGCAACGCGCCGACGCCCAGCGCAACGTTCTCGCACTCCTGCAGGCCGCCAAGACCGTGTTCGCGGACAGCGGCGTGGACGCGCCCGCGAAAGAGATCACCGATCTGGCCGGGGTCGGGGTGGGAACGCTCTACCGGCATTTCCCGCGCCGATCCGACCTCATCATCGCCGTGTTGCAACACGACATCGACGAGTGCATCGACGCCGCGCGCGAACTCCCCACCACGCTCGAGCCCTGGGACGCCCTCGCGGGTTGGAGCGAGCGCTACACCCAGTTCGTGGGCACCAAACGCGGGCTTGCCGCAGCGCTGCATTCCGGCGACCCGGCCTACGACGATCTCCCGCAACACCTCCTAGACCGCCTCGAACCCGCGCTCGACACGCTCCTCACCCGAGCCGTCGAACACGGAAGCGCACGCGACGACGTGACGGCCCGCGACGTCCTCACGACCATCGCCCTCATCTGCCGGCCGGTCACCGGCGAACCACCGAGCTTCAACGAGCGCATGACCCGCGTGTTCATCGAGGGACTGCGACCCGTCGGCAAATGCCGAGGCTGAACGTCGTGCCGGTCGTGCCGGTAGCGGGAGAATCGGCGTCCGCACCGCTGAGCTGATCAACGGGTAAGCCTCGCCGGCGATGTCCGCCGAGCACGTCGCCGAGACGGGGCCGCTTCAGGGGTAGCGGCGAGCCCACGGCGCACTGTCTCCATAATCTGATCGGTGAGGACGTCGATGGGCGCATCGGCGGCCGTGGACATGAGCTGCAGGGCAGTGCCACGGACAAGGCCGACCAACGCGATGGCTTGAGCCTCTGGGTCGACGTCGCGACGGATCGAACCATCATCGACGCCTGAGCTGATGTGGTCGGCGAGCAGGCCACGAAACCATGCGTCGCGCTCGGCGAACAGCGGCGCGAGGACGGGATCGGCCGCGACAGCCTCGGACCACAGCTGCAAGAACGCCTGTGGCCCCGGAGCTCTGTCTCGCAGGGTGCGCAAGTAGGTCGACAACGCCGCGGTAAGCCGCTCCAGACCGAAGGTTCCCGACGTGGGGACGTCGAACTGCTGGGCTCGTTGAACGACCGCAGCCAGCAAGCGTTGCTTGCTCCCGAAATGATGGGACACGATGCCGCTGCTGTAGCCGGCCAGCCGGCCCACGTCGGCCAACGACACCGACCGCGAGCCCCGCTCGGCGAACAGCCGGGTCGCTGCGTCTAGCAGCCGACGCTCGGTCTCCTCGCGGCGCTGCTGCTGCGTCCGCCGCCCCACCGTCGCACTGCCGTTAGGCATCCCCTGTCCCCCAGCCTGTTCGTTCTCGTCCCGTGACCCCATGTCTCCCACGAGCACCTCCATCAACATACTTAGTAGTCAACTCATAAGTAAGCGTAGCGTCGGAGGTGACCACATCGAAGGAGGCGTCCGGATGACCTCACATGGACCAGCCGTGTTCGTGCACGGCAACCCCGAGACCTCGGCCGTCTGGGGTCCTCTGCTGGGCGAACTCGCCCGCTCCGATGTCGTGTGCTTGTCCCCGCCCGGTTTCGGCGCCCCCCTCCCCGGCAGTTTCGGCGCGGGGATGGAGGACTACCGCGACTGGCTGATCGCCCGTTTGGAAGCGTTTCGGGACCCGGTCGACCTGGTCGGTCACGACTGGGGCGGAGCCCACGTGCTCAACGCCGTGATGCAGCGCCCCGATCTCGTACGCAGTTGGGTCAGCGACGCGATGGGACTGTTCGACCCGGACTACGTCTGGCACCCGCTCGCCCAAACCTGGCAGACGCCGGGGGTCGGCGAACAGTCCGTCCACGCCCTGACCGGAGCAACGCTGGCCCAGCGCGTCGACGGCATGCACCAGCTCGGCATCACCAGTCCCGTCGCCGAGGGGCTGGCCACCGGCCAGGACGCACAGATGGCGCGAGCGATCCTCGCCCTCTACCGATCAGCCATCCAGCCCGCACTGTCCGACGCCGCCGGCCACCTCCCGGCCGCGGCTGCCCGACCCGGCCTGGCCCTCTCCCCGCTCGAGGACGACACGACCGGCACCGATGACTCCCGTCGCCGCGCCGCCCAGCGTGCCGGCGCAAAGTTCGTAACCCTCGAAGGAGTCGGCCACTGGTGGATGGTCCAAGACCCGCACCGCGGCGCCGAAGTCCTGTCCGCGTTCTGGGCGGCGCTTCCCTAACGAGAGCAAGCCACAGCACTACCCACATCCCGAGATCTCAGGAGAACATCTTGCCGAGCACCGAAATCGACCCCACCGACCTCGACGCAGCGGTCGCGGCCTTCCCGACCGACAGTGCACTGTTCATGGTCAACCTGCTGCGCTTCCACGATGAAGCGCACTACGCGAGCACCAGCGACGCGCAGCCGTGCAGCGGCCAGGACGCCTACCTCACCCGCTACCTGCCGGCATTCAACACCGCCGTGCAGCCCTACGGAGGGTCCGAGCTCGTCTTCGCCGGCATCATCATCGCCCGCGTGGTCGGACCCGTCGGGGACAACTGGGACGCCGTCGGCGTAGCGCACTACCCGAGCATCTACGCGTTCCGCGATCTCGTCAACGACACCGACTACCAGAACACCGCCGAACCCCACCGCCGCGCCGCGCTGGCCGACTGGCGCCTGTACGCGACCACGGCTCTTGGCTAAGAAACCAGCTCAATCACATGCCGGTAGCAATCAGCGATCCAACGCCACGACTCATAAGCAAAGGAGAAATGAAATGTCAGAAGACACCAACAGGCGGGTAGCCGTCGTCACCGGAGGTTCGGGAGGTATTGGTCGCGAGGTTGCTGCACGACTGGCTGCCGCCGGGACAAGCGTGGTCGTGAACTACGCCGGCAACGCCGAACGCGCCAAAGAAGTCGTCGAGGAGATCACCGCGGCCGGTGGCACTGCCGCGGCGATCGGAGCCGATGTGGCCGACGAGCAGGCCGTTGTTCGCTTGTTCGAGGAGGCCGAGCGCCTCTTCGGCGGCGTCGATGTCGTCGTCCATGCTGCCGCTCGGATGGATCTTGCCCCACTGGTCGACTTCGATCTTGCGACGCTCGACGAGATGCTGCGGATCAACATCCGGGGCACGTTCGTCATCGATCGGCAGGCCGCCCGCAAGATCCGGCCCGGCGGTTCGATCCTCAACTTTTCATCCTCGGTGCTCGGCCGGATGCTGCCCAACTACACCGGTTACGCGGCCAGCAAAGGCGCAGTCGAGGCCATGACGTTCATCCTGGCCTCAGAGTTGCGGGGTCGGGACATCAGCGTGAACGCGATCGCTCCCGGACCTACAGCCACGCCAATGTTCTTCGAAGGCAAAGACGAGGAGGCCATCGCCCGTTTCGCTCACGCCGCGCCGCTCGACCGACTGGGAACCCCAGCCGATATCGCCGAAGCCGTCGTGTTCCTCACCAGCCCGGCAGGGCACTGGATCAACGGGCAAACGATCCGGGCCAACGGCGGCATGAACTGATATCCACGAGTGCCACGAGCAACGCGAATCCTGACGATCGCGCCGGCGCAACAGACGGAACTCCGCGCCTGGGGCGGCAAGCCGACCCACAACCGATCTGTCGTCCCGTCGTCTCACCGAGATGCCCAAGGCGCGAACATCACCGAACCACCGAGCGCCAAACGGAGGCACCATGAGCAAGAACATCGTCATCACCGGGGCATCGAGCGGATTCGGGGCAATGACGGCTCGAGCGCTTGCCGACGCCGGCCACACCGTCTACGCAGGCATGCGCCATCCCGAAGGGCCTAACGCGGCAGCGGTCGCAGACTTGGACGCCTACGCCACGGAGCACAGCGTGAACTTGCACGCAGTGGCCATGGACGTCACCGACCAAGACATGGTCGACGCCGCGATCGCTCAGATCATCGACTAGACCGGCCGTCTCGATGTCGTCGTGCACAACGCCGGGCGCATTGGACTCGGCCCCACAGAGGCATTCAGCGTCGAACAGATCGCGGACCTGTACGACGTCAACGTGCTCTCCACCCAGCGGGTGAACCGCGCCCGGCTGCCTCACCTGCGCGCCCAGCGCGACGGACTGCTGGTCTGGGTCGGGTCCAGCAGCATCCGAGGGAGCTGTGCCCTTCATCGCCCCGTACTTTGCCGCCAAAGCCGGCGAGGACGCGCTCGCCGTCAGCTACGCAGCCGAACTAGCCCTGTTCGGAATTGACACCGCGATCGTCATACCAGGAGCCTTCACCACCGGAACCAACCACTACGTGACGCCGGGCACGCCGCAGACACCGCAGTCGTGGCCGAGTACGACGCCCTCTACGGAGAACTCATGGCGGAGCTGCCGCAACGCCAACGGAAGATCTCCGACCCTGACGAGGACCCGACCGAAGTGGCCCGGCAGATAGTCCGCATCGTCGACCTCCCCAAAGGGCACCGACCATTCCGGGGTCTACATCGACCCGATGCACAACGGAGCGGAGGAAGTCTTCGAGCTCGGCGACCGAATCCGAACGGAGTTCTACACGCGTAGCGGCCTCGGCGCGCTCCTCAGCCCCGCCCCGCGCTCGCAACTACCCCGAAGGGCTGGTGTGCGATATGCCAGGCCAGGGTTCTCCTGAACTGGGTAGTTGTGAGATGCCATGGCATCGCCACAGCTGGGCCCTCCGGATCTTCCGGGCCATGGCCATCGTCGGGGTCGGCATCCGATCGCGTCGCCGTGTCGCAGGGGATGTACGGGCTGTCCGGCACGCTGAACAGCTCGTTGACGTGGTCACGGAACTTGCCGAGCCGCTCGCATATGGGGCGAAGCAGCACGTATCCAGCGCTGCCGCCTCGGTTGTAGCCGAACAGGTGCGTCGGGTCGTCGTTCAGCTCCCGCAGGATCGCGACGGCCCGGTGCACTATCTCTAGGACGACCCACTCGGCTTCCTCGCCGCTCAGCGCGCGGTCCTTGAATACCTTGCCGCGGAGCTTGTAGCGGATGCGCCCGTCCTCGCCGGGCTCGGTGAATGCGCTGTCCCGCCAATGATGGCCTGGGACGCCAGACCGCCACTGGGGCGGCCATCCGCTGCCTACTGTCCACGGCACCAAGACTTCTGGCCCTGCCGACCGGCGCGCCTCCCCTCACCGGCCGGCGCGTAACGCTTTCGCAGCGCGCCTGCTCCGCGCCGAGGTGCGCCGCGGCGCACAGGAAGCGCAGTTCGACGACCAGGTTGCCTGCACCCGGCGCGAACCGGCGCCGTGCCCGCGCCACAGGCTCAAGCCAATGGCGCGCAGAGTCGCGCACCTGCACCACGTCGCCACAACCACACTCCACGACCAGCCGCCGACCGAATGACAGGCCCCCGCTGACCGTCTGCACCGACGGCAAGAGTCAGCCGCGGACTGCCGCTCCAACACGGCCCTACAGTGACGTGACGCAAGAGTCACAGGACCAAAGAACAGGGAATCCTTCCAGCTGAGCGACTCGGCGGCGTCAGCTCACGACCTGAAGTCGCGGACCTTGCCAGCAGCCGTAGCCAAGAAAGGTGCCCGATCCGGACAGGCGTGCGGCTCTGATGCGGTCGCCGTTGCGGTACTTTGCTGCTGTACTCTGGGCCCGGCTTTTCGATTTAAGCTTCTGACCTGTGGAGCTATGGGGATTCGAACCCCAGACCTCTTGCATGCCATGAATCACCGACAGGTTACCCGACCAGGCCCTATGCCCGCTGAACAGGCCAGACACTAGCTCACGCTAGCTGGAACTGGCTCACACTGGCCCGCGCCAGCTGCACTCTGCCCCTCATACTGCCCCTCCAAATGATCTTCCAAGGCTGTTCAGTCCGCCTGCCAACCGTTGATCGAGCGGACATTCGAATCCTGGATACGAGGGCCTAGCCATGGACGGGGAACAAGGCTCCGAGTGTCCGTCAGCCATCCGGGCGTGAAGGCCGTGAAGCCGGTTTCGGGGTGGCTGCCTGGCGGGGCTCCGGGCCCTGCGGCCCGCTCAGCTCCGTGAGGGCGAGGCGAGCAGCCGCCGTGTCAGGGTGCTGATCACCGAGGACCTGCTGCCGTCCGGTGAATGCTCGGCGGAAGAGTTCTTCGGCCTGCCGCCGACCATGGGCTGCGCGGGCCGGCGCTCCCGGCTGCTGCGCGCCGCCTCACATGCCTACTGACCGAGCGGCTTTCAGAATTGCCGTGGCCTGTAGATGTCAGAGCGGTGTTCGATGGCCACGACGTCGACACGGCGATGCTGGTCGTCGATACGGTAGATCACCCGGTAGTCGCCCCGGCGGGCGCTGTGCAGCCCGTCGAGCCCAAGCTTGAGCGGCTTGCCGACCCGACGTGGGTTGGCAGCCAGCGACCCGTACAGGAACTCGACCGCCGCGGTGGCGACCTTTTCTGGCAGCCGGGTCAGCGCACGGCGGGCCGGTGCCGTCCATGCGATCGCGTAGTCGCTCTCGCTCACCGGTCAGCGATCAAGCGCAGTGCATCCTCTTTACTGAGCACCTGTGCGTCAGCGGTACCGAGTTCGGCCAGCGCCTCGCGGATCTCGTCCAGTAGCGCCGCGCTGTCCATGACGTCGAGAGTCTCTTCCAAAGACTCGAGGTCATCCACGCTGATGACCACGGCAGCAGGGTGGCCATGCTTCGTGATGACGACACGGCCATGCTCGCGTTCCAAGCGGTCCACGACCTCCGAGAGCCGGTTCTTCACGTCCGCTAGGGGCATCTGCTCACTGACTGACATAGCCATAAGTATAGCTAGTTTATCCAAGCTTTTGCTAGTCGTCGCCATCCGGATCTGCCGAGTATCACGCGCCAGGTCAGGCATGATGCGGCCGAGCGGACGTAGTGCTAGTGCCGCGTCCACGATCGTTGTTCGTGTAATTGATCTTTAGCGGCGTGAGGGGCAGGCTTCTTCCGGGCAAGTTTCCCGGAGGTGGTGATGGGGCGTTCCCCGGAGGTGTTCGTCCGGCCGGTCACGATGACCGAAGGTCAGCGGTTGCAGCGGATCGGCCGCACGGCCAAGGACCCGGTGAAGCTGCGGCGGGCGATCGTGGTGCTGATGTCAGCGCAGGGCCAGGGCGTGCCGGATATCGCGCACCTGCTGGATTGCTCGCCGGAGTACGTGCGCGGGGTGATCCATGCGTTCGGCGAGACCGGCTTCGGTGCCCTGGACCCAAAATGGAGCGGGGGCAGGCCAAGGACGATCAGTGATCAGGTGCGCCGCCGGATCTGCCTGATCGCCCGGTGCTGCCCCCGCGACCTGGGCCTGGCGTTCAGCACGTGGAGCTTAAGCAAGCTCGCGGAGCACCTGGCTGCCACGGGCGTCATCGCCTCGGTCAGCCGGGAGAGCATCCGGCAGATCCTGCGGGCCGGCGGCGTGAGCTGGCAGGCGGTCAAGACGTGGAAGGCGTCCAGCGACCCGGGATTCATCACCAAGATGCACCGTGTGCTGGACCTCTACGATCAGCCGCCCCGGGGTGGGCGGGTGATCTGCGTGGACGAATTCGGGCCCCTGAACCTCCAGCCCCGGCCCGGGCCGGGCCTGGCGGCCAGCCGGGCACCCCGCCAGGCTGCGGGCTGCCTACCACCGTCACAGCGGGGTACGGCACATGATCGCCGCGCTGGACCTGGGCACCGGAACGATGATCTACCGGATCCGTGAGCGCAAGCTGGCATGAGTTCCTGTCCTTCCTCAAACTGCTCCGCCAGCGCTGGCCAGGCCAGAAGCTCTACGTCATCCTCGATAACTTCTCCCCGCACAAACACCCTGCCGTCAGCGACCAGGCCGCCGCCAATGACGCCGGGCTGGTGTTCCTGCCGACCTACGCCTCATGGCTGAACTGGATCGAATCCGAGTTCGCCGCCCTGCGCTACTTCGCCCTCAACGGTACCGACCACCAGACCCACACCGAACAGGGCGGCGCGATCGCCGGGTACATGCGCTGGCGCAACACCCGCGCCCAGCCCAAACGCGACTTCGCCCCCAACTCAGTAATCCGGACCTGGACCGACAACAAGATCAACGTTGCTTGACGAGGCACTAGATCCGTAGGCACCCCGGCGTGCGACCGACTGTGACCTCCAGCAGATTGCCCACACTGGACTGGTTCGAGGACCCGCCTCGGATTACATCAAACGACAGCATCAGCTGAGCGAGGAAGAACGGCAGGGAGAACGCTCGCCGAGCCGTTACGAGCGGGGTCGCGGCACCCCAGGCCTTTGTTATCAGGCAATGCATCTCAGGCCTTTATTTCGGCGATCGGAGGCAGAGTTCCAGCGTAATGCAGCTGATTGGGCACGCTGGAAGATGGCAGGGGCACCGTCACGGTGAGGATCCGTTGGCCTTCTGGGCGGCCCGGGCGGCGGCCCGGGCGCTGCGCCGGGCGGCGAGTTCCGCGGCCTCACGTCGCTCCAGGCGCGGCACGCAGATGAACACGTAGACCGTGACCAGGCCGGTTACCGAGATCAGGAGCAACAGCGGCGTCACGCTGGTCTGCTTGCCGACGGTGACGCTGCTGACCAGCGCGAGGATGCCGAACACTACGGCGAACGCCAGCGCCAGCGGGCGGCCGGCGGCCAGGCGGAACGGCCGCTCCGCGCCGGGCTCGCGCCGGCGCAGCCGCCAGACGACATACCCGGCCGCCGCGTAGATCATCATCTCGAGCGCGGCGCAGACAGAGACCACCATCACCCACGAGCCTGTCACGGCCACGACCACTGCGAGGACCAGGGACGACATACCGAGAATGCACACCGGCAGGACGGGCACAGCCCGGTCGTTGAGCCGGGTGAGCGCGCGTGGCAGCTTTCCCTCCCGGGCCAGCGCGTACATGAAGCGGGACATGCTCACAAAGCCGCCGTTGAAGGTGTTCGCTGCGGTCAGGGCGGTGACGCCGAGCATCAGCAGCATGCCGGTATGGCCCATCACCCGCTGGGCGACCAGCAGCTGGGGATAGGCGGTTGCCCGGCCGTGCGGGCCGACGGTGAGGCCCATGGCGACGGTGAAGATCGTCTGGCTGACGGCCAGCACGATGATCGCGGCGAGCATGGCGCGAGGGATGATCTTTGGCCGTACGACTTCCTCCGCGTTGGCGGTGATCCACTCGAACCCGGTGTAGAGGAAGATGCCCAGGACGAGCGCCTGCACCGGAGAGCCGCTCGCCGCCGGTCCTGCCGGTGCCGGGCCGTGGTGGAAGATCGCGACAGCTCCCACGACCATGGTGGCGATGACGACCAGGCTGGTCACAATCACCTCCGCGGCTCCGGCGAGCTTGATCCCCCGCAGGTTCAGCCAGGTGGCCGCGATGAGCAGGACGGCCACGTAGACGATCGCGACGATGTGGCCGTTGTTGAATGCGTGCGCGATCGCCTCACCGATGATGAACGCGTCGGCCGCGATGACCAGCACGATGGCGGTCATGTAGGTGAGCGTGATGATCAGTGCGAGACGGTCGTTCATCGCGCGGCTCATCCACCGGCGGATACCGGCTGCCGAGGGGTA
>CAYPQM010000129.1:0-4023 GCA_964412845.1 uncultured Streptosporangiaceae bacterium | reverse complement strand
CAGCTCGGAGAACAGGGCCCGGACGCCAAGGATGAGCAGCCCGCCGACGAGGACCGCGATCCAGGACATCGGGCCGCTGATGTAACCCAGCAGCTGGGCCATGCCCAGGAAATTGATCGCCGCGAACGCCAGGCCGGTGGAGATGGCCGTGGCACTGGTCATGGTCAGAGCCCGATTCAGGGCCTGCTGCTCAGCCATCCGCCGCTCCTGTCACTGGCCCAGGAAGACGAACATGGCCATGGCATCGAGCCGCATCACGTCCTCGGCCCGGCCCTGCGTCGTGATCGCGCCCTGCATGTAGTTGGAGACGGGATTGGCGTCCGTCCAGAAGATCTCAGCGAGGTCCATGCTGTGGCCGCGCACCACGAGGTCTGGCACGCCGTCCAGCCCTCGGCTGAGGGATTGCAGGGCACCACGCTCGACGAGGTAGGTAAACCGCGCGTCCGGTGCGTCCGTCGCCCGGATGTGGATCCGGCAGGTCCAGGTGGCCAGCGTCTTACGGCACCGCGAGCTGGCGCTGGCCTTGCCGATGTACTCCTTGAGCGCTTCCTCCAGTTCGTCAGCGCTGATGCTCTCCCGTTCCGCGCCACTCACCGGGCCGTTCACCGGGCCGCCGCCTGGGCCGTGGCGGCGGACGCTTTCAGCCCGGCGAGCACGGCGTCCGCCGCGTCCTCACCCGAACGGATGGCCCCGTCCATGTACCCGTTCCAGATCACGGCGGTCTCGGTCCCGGCCCAGTGGATCAGCCCGACCGGCTCGCGCAGGGCGGGTCCCAGCGCGGACCAGGTTCCTGGCGTCATCATCCCGGTGTAGCCGCCGCGAGACCACTCCTCGTCGAGCCATGATCGCTCGTAATAGGCAACCGGGCGCCCGGCCCGCTCCCCGAAGATGCGGACCACGTCGGCCAGCACCGCGGCGCGGCGATCCGGCTGCCTCATCAGAGATCCGACGTGAGCCTGATGGGCGTCAATGAAAGCGACCAGCACACCTTCCTGCGATCGCGGATGGCTCTGGTCGAAGGTGAGCTGCACCAGCCCGGTATCGGCCGTTGAGTGGCCGCTGAGCCCAGCCTTACGCCAGAACGGCTCCGCATAGAAGAGATGAACCTTGATGACCGCCCCCATGAACGACCGCTGCGTCAGCTGATCGCGGACGCCTGGCATCGCGGGGGAGTACCTGATCCGGCCGGCCAATGCGGGCGGGATCGCCACGATCGCCCGGCGGGCATGCACGGTCCCACCGTCATGCCGCACGGTAACCGAGTCCCCGGACTGGTCCATGCGGCTGACCGCACAGCTGAGCCGGACCCGGTCCCCGAGTTGCCCGGCGAGCCGGAGCGCTAGTTGCTGAGCGCCGTCGGTGATCCGGGTTTCCTGCGCGCTGTTGATCGTGCCGATCATTTTCTCCACCCCGCCTCCCGAGCGGAGGTAGAACAGGGCATGCAGCACGGAGATCTCGGCTGGCTCGGCTGGGAACAACGCCCGGGTCAGCACCCGGAGCCAGTTTTTCGCGCCGTCACAGTACGAGTGGGCGGTAATCCAGGTCTCGACCGTCATCGAATCGAGTACCGGTGCCTGAGGGTGCGCCCAAGGCTCGGCGGGGTCGATCTCCATGGCGCGTACCGTCATCTCCACCATCGCGTCGACGACGTCCGCCGCCGCCGCCGGGTCGCCGGTCGGGATGGCACCTTGGTATCGCAGCGGCGATCCTCCGCTCAGCTGCAGGTTGTCTCCATCGCTGTACTGGGTGAAGGTCTCCAGACCGAATTCCTCGATCAGCCCGAGCGCACGGTCCTGTGTCGGTCCGACCCACTGACCGCCGTACTCGACCAGCCGGTCGCTGGCCTCCATGACCGAGTGGGTGCGTCCCCCGACTCGGTCGCGGGCCTCGAGCACCACCACGTCGACGCCCGCGTTCAGCAGTGAGCGGGCCGCCGAAAGGCCAGCCAGCCCGGCACCCACGACGACCACGTCGGCCGAGGCCTGCTCCGCCATGACATCTCCCATTAGTTGGTCAAATGACCAAGATATGACATAAGTAAACTGACCTAACGTCATACGTCAAGACCCTGATCGCAGCTTGCCGCCGCGGTGATTCGCAGGAGGCTGGTCACCCTGACCCGGATGAGCACCAAGGACCGCCGTGAGCAGTTTGTCGAGGCGGCCATCAAGATCATGTCCCGGGAGGGCCTGGACCGCGCGACGACCCGCCGCATCGCGGCGGAGGCGGGCACGCCGCACGGCATGTTCCACTACGCCTTTCGCGACAAGAACGAGTTGCTGACCGAGGTCGTCGCGGCGTTGACCCGGCAGATCGAGAACATCCTGCGGGATGCCATCGACCCCACGCGTGGCTTGGCCGCAGCGATCTCCGACGGGCTATGGGCGTTCTGGGACCATGTGGTCAGTGATGACGGGCTGCAGCTCCTGCAGTACGAGCTAGTGATCTTCTGCAGGCGGACCAAGGGTTATGAATGGCTGGCCGAGTGGCAGTACGCCCGCTACACGTCGGCAGCGCTGGAGGTGCTCCAGATGGCGGCCGAGCACGAGCCGATACCGCCGGGCGTCGATCTGACCGACCTGGCGAACTTTCTCGTGGCCGCGGTGGATGGGCTGGTGATCCAGTACGAAGTAACCCACGACGCGGAACGATGCATGCGGAATGTGGAGCACGTGATCAAGGCGGGGACGCTGCTGGCCGGACTCAAGCCTCGCTCGCCAAGACGTGCCGATACTGGGATTGCCCCGTTTTGACGGACAGGGTTGATCATGCCCCGGTTTGACGGGATCTCTTGCCGGGTCTGCGCGCGCGTCGGCGGTGCCGGGGTGCTGAACGCCTTGTCGGGTTCCAAAAGTCGGCTGCACCTGTGAACTGCGACGACGGCCGAGGCATGGTCAGGCAGGATGATCATCCATGTCACTTCGCCTGCTCTACCTGATCTTCGTCCAGCTCTGCAGCTGGCTGGTCCTGCTCGGCCGATCGCCAGCGTCCAAGAACACGGAACTGCTGGTGCTGCGGCATGAGGTTGCCGTCCTGCGCCGGAGTAATCCGCGCCCCCGGCTTGACTGGGCCGACCGGGCAGTACTTGCCGCACTGATCCGGCACCTGCCCAGACGGCTGCAGGCACACCGGCTAGTCACGCCCGGCACCGTTCTGCGATGGCGTCGTCGCCTGGCCAGAAAAAAGTGGACCAACCCGAACCACACCGGACGCCCACCGGTGAGCGCCGAGATCACCGCGCTCATCGAGCGGCTCGCCACCGAGAACCACAGCTGGGGATACCAGCGCATCCAGGGCGAGCTCCTCAAGCTCGGCCACCGGGTCAGCGCCTCAACCATCCGTCGCGTCCTCAGAGCCCTGCGGATCCCACCAGCGCCGAAGCGGAACACCGACACAACATGGCGGCAGTTCCTGCACGCCCAGGCCGCGACCATCCTCGCCACCGACTTCTTCCACGTGGACTGCGCAGTGACACTCCGGCGCCTGTACTGCCTCTTTGTCATCGAAGTCGGCTCTCGATACGTCCATATTCTCGGGGTCACCGCTCACCCGGACGGACCGTGGACCAGCCAGCAGATCCGCAACCTCCTGATGGACCTCGGTGACCACGCCGAGGACTTCCGGTTCCTGGTCCGCGACCGCGCCGGGCAATTCACTGAAACCTTCGACGCAATCCTGGCCAGCACCGGCATCACCGCAGTGAAGATCCCGCCCCGGAGCCCTCGCGCGAACGCTCACGCCGAGAGATTCGTGCTCACCGCCCGGACCGAGGTCACCGACCGGATGCTGATCCTCGGCGAACGACACCTGCAGTCAGTCCTGGCCGAGTACGTCCGGCACTACAACGGACGACGACCGCACCGCGGCCGCCAGCTCCTCCCGCCCCGGCCCGACCACCCCATCGCAGACTTCGCTCAGGAACGGATCAAGCGCCGGGCCGTTCTCGGCGGCCTCATCAACGAATACGAACGAGCCGCATAAAAGACCAGGTCAAGCCTCGAGGCCGAGTTCTGGAACCCTACA
>CAYPQM010000128.1:0-20021 GCA_964412845.1 uncultured Streptosporangiaceae bacterium | reverse complement strand
GGTTGCGAGCTAGCGGGTTTCCGAGTCCACCACGTCGTCGAGCGGGGCAAGTTCGTCGTCATCCAAGCCCTCATACATGGATGGCCTGCGGGCCCGTCGGCGGTCATTCAGCCAGGCGAAGACCTCGGCCAGCTCGACGAGGATGACACACGGGACGGCGAGCAGCAGCATGCTGAACGGGTCCGGGCTCGGTGTCGCGACCGCGGCGAACGCGAAGACGCCGAAGATCATCAGCCGGCGCCATTTCCTCATCCGGGCATGCGTCAGCACCCCGGCGGCGTTGAGCATCACCATGACCAGCGGCAACTCGAAGGCGAGGCCGAAGATCAGCAGCATCGCCATGGCGTAGCCGAGGTAGGTGTCCACCGTGATCAGGGCCACCGCATCGTGTGGCACCAGGCTCAGCAAGAAGTGCAGGCCCCTGGTCATGGCCAGGTAGGCGAAACCCCCGCCGAGCACGAACAGCGGCACGGCCGTCCCGACGAATGCCCAGGTCCAGCGGCGCTCCCTGTTGTACAGGCCGGGCGCGATGAACGCCCAGAGCTGGTAGAACCAGATGGGCGAGGAAACGATCAGGCCGACCACGAAGATGATCTTCAGGTGGATGAAGAAACCGTCGAAGAGGCCGTTGACGACCAGCGTGCAGCCGTGCACGCCAACCAGCCGGTTCTGCTGCGGGATCTTGCAGTAAGGACGCTCAATAAACCGCCAGACCGGATTGAAGAAAATCCAGCCAACGATCATCCCGAGGCCCAGCCCGAGCAGGGCCTTGAGCAGCCGGTTGCGCAGTTCCCGGATGTGATCGATCAGCGACATCCGGCCGTCGGGGTTGGTCGACCTGCCCGGTCGCGGCAGGCGAATGCCGCGCCCGCGCGTACGCGTAGCCGGATCAGGCGGCGTGGTCATCTCGGGGGGCTAGCTCAGCTGGACTGGGTCCGCTGGACATCCGAGAGCGGCACGCCGTTCACGGTGGTGCCGTCATCGACGGGCCGTGCTGCGGCTGCGGCCTGCGGCGGGGCAGGAGCGGGGAGAGGCTGCGGCGTCGCCGCAGCGGGCTGGTCCTCGTCCTTCTTGTCGCCCTCGCGAAGCCCGGCCGTTTCCGTCTTGAAAATGCGCATGGCCTTGCCAAGCGAGCGCGCGCTGTCCGGAAGGCGCTTCGCACCAAAGAGCACCAGGACAACTGCCGCCAAGATCAGCAGATGCCACGGGCTGAGTTCACCAAGTCCCATATCAGTCCTTGTCAGCGAGTGACGTGCCGCCGCACTGCGGAGGCGCCTTGCCGCTCATGCTACGCCCAGGAGCCCGTTAACTCACGCATCCTGCCCTGGCCGCCCGCGGTCAGGCACCGCGGCGTACTGGCTGAGCGCCGCCGCCGCGTCCTCGCGGACAGCGGCGGCCAGCTCGGCTGGCTCGACGATCTGGCCGTTTTCGCCCAGCCGCAGGGCAAGGCGCCGCACCCACCCGCCGTCCGGGGTCCGCAAAGTCACCCGCAACCGGCCATGGCCAAGTTCTGTAACATTTTCGCACGGATAGTACTCGGCGACCCAGCGCCCGTACACGGACAGGTTGATGACCACGTTGAGGTCGTCGGCGGAGGGCCGGAACAGCCCCTGGTCCACGTCCACCGGCTGTGCGTCCGCCGGGACTTCCGCCGCTATGCCGAGCACGTCGATGGCCAGCATCCGGTCGAGCCGGAACAGCCGGACCGCCTCGGCCCGGCGGCACCACCCTTCCAGGTAGGTGCGGCCCTCCACGACCAGCAGCCGCATGGGATCGACGTCCCGCTCGGTGGCCTCGTCACGGCCGGGCACGTAATAGGACAGGTGCAGCCGGCGGCCCCGGGCCAGCGCGTCGCCCACCGTGGCCAGGACGGCCCGTTCCGCGACCCGGTCCACCTGGATGGCCACCTGTGCGCTGGGCGCCGCTGCCTCACCGGCGGCCGCCTCCAGTTTCGCTATCGTCCGGCTGAGCGCTGAGCCATCGGCCGGGCCCGGTTCCGCCGCGTGCGCGATCTCGGCCAGCATCCGCAGCCCGACCAGCAGCGCGCTCGCCTCATCGACGCCGAGGCGCAGCGGGCGGTCCATCGACTCGGCCTGGCTGACGACGATCTCGCCGCCCTCGTAGGACAGGTCGATGGGGCAATACGGGTCTGGCGCCCGCAGCTCTACGCACCACAGCAGGTTGAGGTCGTCGACCAGTTCGCGCTCGCTGACGCCGAACGTGGCCGCGGTCTCGGCCAGCCCGACCACCTTCCTGCTGATCACGTACGGCACCAGGGCCAGCAGCCGCTGCAGCCGGTCGGTGCTGTGGCTGGGCCGGGGCGGCCGCCGGTTCATGCCAGCGCTCCCTTCAACTGAGTCATCACGGCGTCCCGCAGGTCCGCTGGCTCTAGCGCGATCACGTCCGCGCCGAACGACGCGAGGTGCTCAGCGAACCAGCCCACGTCGGAGAAGGCCGTCTGGACCAGGTCCCAGCCGTCGGAGTCAGGCTGCTGGCTGCTGGCGTACCGCCGGATGCCGTGGCCCGCCCCGCGGCGTACCCGCAGCACCGCGGGGCGCTGCTGCGGCGGCGGGGAGTCCCATTCCCGGACCGTCTCCCGGACGTCGGTCCCTTCCGGCACCGTCACGGACCCGGGCGGCCCGCTGAATTTGACTGGCCCTTCGATGCGGCTGAGCCGGAACACCCGCACCGCGTCCCGGCCCGAGTCGTGGCCGGCGACGTACCAGCGGCCGTGCCGGTTCACCACCCCCCACGGTTCGAGCGTGCGGCGCTGCGCCTCGCTGCGCCCGGCCGCCCGGTAGTCGAAGGTGACCGGCCGCCGGTCCCTGACCGCCTCCCAGAGCGGGCCGAACGCGGCCTCGCCGGCCTGCAGCCTGGGCTCGATCCCCGGCTGCATGGTCTCTTCGGCGTCGACCCCCGCGGCCCGCAGCTTGAGCAGCGCCCCCGCCGCCGCGCCCGCCAGCTCGGCCTGCCGCCACACCCGTGCGGCCAGGGCCAGGACGGCGGCCTCGTCCGGCTCAAGGCGGATTTCCGGCAGCACGTAAGCCTGCCGCGGAATCCGGTACCCAGCCTCTTCTTCCACTGCGGAATTCGCACCGGTCTCCAGCGGGATGCCGAGTTCCCTGAGTTCCTCCTTGTCGCGCTCGAACATGCGCTTGAACGCGTCGAAGGTGTCCGGGTAGCCAGGCACCGCGTCACGGATCTGGGTCGCCGTCAGGTAGCGCTCGCTGGACAGCAGGCAGACCACGAGGCTCAGCAGGCGTTCGGTCTTCCGTCGTGACATCGCAGTCCTTCGCCGCTCCCCCACTCCTATGCCCAGGGTCCAGGTTGCCCCCCGGGCAGGCACTGATGACGCTACCCTGCCGGAGTGATCAGGTGGCGCAGTGGCGAAGTTTCCGCGCTGCGGCGTGAATGGCGGGGCGCGGTCGAGCTTGAGGTGACCGTGGACGGGGCGACCATGCGTGCCCTCGCCTACCCGGAACTGACCGGCAGGCCCGAGCCAGGCGACCGGGTCTTGCTCAACACGACCGCGCTCGACCTCGGCCTGGGCACCGGCGGTTATGCCCTCGTGGTGGCGGTTCCCGACCGGCTGCCCGCCGACCCGACCGGCCCCGGGCATCTGGTCAAGGCCCGGTACACCCCGCTGCAGGCGACCGTCCTCGGCGTGGACGAGCAGGGTTCGCCGTACCACGACACGCTGCGTGAGGCCGACGACCTCGGCGGCCTGCCCGTGGTGGTGGCTGACTTGCACTCCGCGCTGCCGGCCGTGCTGGCGGCCCTGTTCGCGGAGAGTGCTGCGGGCGGCGGCCCGGTAACGCCTGCCGCCATCCGCGTGGTCTACGTGATGCTTGACGGCGGTGCCCTGCCGGCCTGGTTCTCCCGGACCGCGGCCGCGCTGCGCGACGCCGGCTGGCTGGCCGCCACGGTGACGGTGGGCCAGGCGTTCGGCGGTGACCTGGAGGCGGTCACCGTGCACACCGGGCTGCTCGCCGCGCGGCATGTGCTGGG
Source organism: uncultured Streptosporangiaceae bacterium (assembly GCA_964412845.1). Taxonomy (GTDB): domain Bacteria; phylum Actinomycetota; class Actinomycetes; order Streptosporangiales; family Streptosporangiaceae; genus JAWWPY01. The sequence continues at coordinate 16,013 of CAYPQM010000128.1, read as the reverse complement.
CGCGGATGTGGTGATCGTCTCGCAGGGCCCCGGCAATCTGGGCACCGGGACCAGGTGGGGATTCTCCGGGGTGGCTTCCGGCGAGGCGGTCAACGCGGCGGCCGTGCTGGGCGGCAGGCCGGTCGCCTCGCTGCGGATCAGCGAGGCCGACCCGAGGCAGCGGCACCGCGGCGTGTCCCACCACAGCCTGACCTCCTACGGGCGGGTGGCCCTGGCCCGGGCTGACGTGGCGGTTCCTGACCTGCCGGGTGAGTTCGGCGCCATGGTGACCGCGCAGGCCGCCACCCTGGCCGCCCGGCACCGGCTCGTCCGGGTCAGCGTGGCCGGGCTGGCGGACATCCTGCGCTCCTGCCCGGTGCGGCTGTCCACGATGGGCCGGGGCCTGGATCAGGACATGGCCTATTTTCTTGGTGCCGCAGTGGCCGGGCGGCATGTCGCGCGCCTGATGGGCCAGGCCGCTGCGGGAGTGAACTCACCGCAGGGCCAGAATGGGATCTGAGCATCCGGTGAGAATCAGGAGCCTCCATGCGAATTGCGGCTTTTCTGCGGCGTCAGCCAGGGCGAATCACGACCGGCGCATTCATCCTCAATGCCGGCCTGGGCAAATGGTCAGCCGATGAGGAAACCGCCGCCCGGCTGCATGGGATGGCCGCGGGCAGCTACCCGTTCCTGGCCAGGCTGAAGCCGAAGGACTTCGCGAAGCTCCTGTCAGCGGGCGAGATAGCCCTCGGCTCAGCGCTGCTGCTGCCGGTCGTCCCCGACGCGCTGGCCGGCGCCGCGCTGGCCGCCTTCTCCGGTGGCCTGCTCGGCATGTACGCACGCACCCCGGGGATGCGCAAGGAAGATGGCTGGCGGCCGACCCAGCAGGGCACCCCGCTGGCCAAGGACGTGTGGATGCTCGGCATCGGCCTGGGCCTGCTGATCGACGCGCTCACCGACCGGCCCCGCGGGCCGGCTGACTGACTGGCCGGCCGGATAACTGCCCGGCCAGCCAGCGCGTCAGATGTCAGCCTCAGCCGGGTGTGATGGCGCCGAGGATGTCCACGACGAAGACCAGGGTGTCGGTGCCCTTGATGCCAGCCTGGGTGTTACCGGTCTTCCCGTAGCCGTCGCCGGGCGGGATGACCAGCATTACCCGGCTGCCCACCGTCTGGCCGATGAGGCCCAGATCCCAGCCCGGGATGACCTGGCTCGGCGTGGCGCCGATGGTGAAGCCGAAGGGCTGGCCGCGGGTCCAGGACGCGTCGAACACCTTGCCGGTCCGCCAGATTACGCCCACGTACTGCGCGACGACCGTCTGGCCCTTGGTGACGGCCGGGCCAGCCCCCTTGATCAGCGTCTTGGTGACGAGCTGCGATGGCACCTTGCCGGACGATGGGATCTTGACGACCGGCGCGCTGCCTGTGCTCGCCGTGACCGTCGGCAGCGCACCGCCGCCGTTGGACACCGGCGCCCCGGACGCCGAGGCCTTCGCCGTGAAGTCCTTGATCATGTCGACGACGAAGACCAGGGTGTCGGTGGCCTTGACGCCAGCCTGGGAATTCCCCGTCTTGCCGTAGCCGTCCTTGGGCGGGATCACCGCGAGGACCCGGCTGCCCATCTTCTTGCCGCGCAGGGCGGTCTCCAGGCCGGGCAGCAGTTGCCCGGTGAACAGCGCTGGGCTCTTGGTCTTGAAGGTGCTCTGCGCGAGCTTGTGCGTCTTACCGCTCCAGATGTAGACGGCGTAATCGCCGACGAAGGAGTCAGTCTTGGCCAGCACCGGCCCCTTTCCCTGGATCAGGGTCTTGACCGTCAGGCTGCTGTTCGCCTTCTGATCCGGGATGGTGATCGACGCCGATTTGGCGAAGGCCCCGGTGACCGACACAGACGGGGTGCTGCCGGAGGAAGATCCGCAGCCGGCTAGAGCCACCATAGCCAGCAGCGGAATGAAAAGCGGAAAGGTAAAACGTCGCATTAGCAACCCTTGTCGTCTCGGGCGGTGAGCCTCGCCAGCCTACCGGCAGCAACTGACCACCGCGCGCGAAGAGGAACCTCGCGCAGGAAATCGTAAGGTCGCGGTCAGCCGAGCATGGCGAGCAGGTTCTTGTCCCAGACCAGGACCGTGTATCCACCGACATGGTAACTCCGCGCGGGCGGCCCGAAAGCGGATCGGGCTTCTCGTGCGGTGGCTTTATTGCAGAATGCGGGCTGGCCGAGCACCAGGAAGTTCGCGTAGGTGTGCTGCGGGTCATACCAGGATGCCTTGGACTCCCATTGCTCCGCGCGCAGCAGTTCAGGGCCCAGCCGTCCGGCCACGGCGCAGACCGGCCTGACCTGGACACGGTTTCCGCTGGCCAGCGTGCTGCCGCTGGCCAGCCAGTAGGCACCCAGGCCATGGCGGAGGTGGTGCGCGGCCAGCCAGCCGGCCAGTTGCTGATCCTGGGCGGCCGCTCGGGGCCAGGTCATCTCATAGCCGAGGGCCGCCGCATAACCGAGGAAGATGACCAGGAGCAGCGGCAGGAGCCTGGCGGCGGCCAGCCGCGCGCCCAGTAGCCGGGCCGCGAGGACCGCGCCGAAGGGGAGCACCGCGGCCATCTCCCGTGCGCTCCTGGCATCGAAGACCCGCGTGCTCAGCAGGAATCCGGCCAGGTTGCTGAGCACGGCCAGGACCAGCAGGTCAGGCACCAGGTCACGGCCCCGCAGCAAGCTCCGGAGGCCGGCCGCGACCGCCCAGGCCGCGAGCGCTGCCCCGGCCAGGTGCAGCAGGGCCAGCCCCGCGCGCAGGCCCATCGGCTGGCCGAGGAAATCGGCTCCGAAGAGCAGCAGCAGAGCCTCCAGCCCGGTCCACACATGTCCGGGCAGCGCGGCCGCCGACGTGAAATATCCACCCACTGGCTCGACCTGGTAGCCGCCCCCGGCGTGCACCGCGGCCAGCAGGAGCCAGGCCGCGCCGATCGGGGCCAGCGCGGCGGCCGCGAGGGTCAGCGCGGGCCGCTGCGCGGCCCACGGCTGGCGCTGCACCACCGCGCCCCGGTACACACGGCCCGCACAGGCCAGCGCCAGCGGCAGGATCGCTATGTAGAGAACCAGCGGATCGGCCACGAGCGCCCAGGAGAGCAGGGCCCCGACGGCCACCGGGCGGTACCACCGGGGCCGGGCCCGGTCCAGGATCACCCACGCCAGCAGCACCGGCACCGCGCTGCCCACGTGATCAGGGGAAAGCAGCAGCAGGTAGGCCCCGTCACCAAGTTGCGGGGCGAGCATGATCCCGGCTGCGATCGCCGCCCGGATGACTCCCGCCGGGCCGCGCGCCCGGCCCTGGCCCAGCAGCGCCGCGAGCAGGACCAGGAACGTGTAGGTCATCGCGCCGGCCACGTGCACCACGCCGGGTTTCAGCCCGAAGACCAGCTCCACCAGCATGTACTGCGGCAGTTCGGTGGTGTAGAACGACACATCGGACAGGTGCCAGCCGCGCAGCAGCAGGTTGCCATGCAGCATGTCCCACGCCTGCAGCGCGTTGCTGGCCCCGTCGGAGTTGACCGGGACAGTTTCCGAAAGCCGCAGGAAGCAGAGGAACAGGGCGCCCCCGGCGACCGTCCAGGCCGCCACGGCCACCCATCGGGGCGGCCGGCGCCTGGCCGGCCGCCGCAGGCCAGGAGGCTGGCTATCGGCCTGCCGTCGCAGGCCAGTAGCCTCCCTGGTGCTGAGCCTGGTCAGATCGTGCCGGCCTCGACCGCGCGGGCGATCCACGGGATCACCGTGTCCAGCATCTCCTCCAGCGTGGTCGTCGCCTCGAAGCCGAGGACCCGCTTGGCCTTGTCCGTCGAGGGGATCCGGCGCTGCACGTCGTGGGCGAACGGCTCGTCGTGCACGATCCGCAGCGGCACGGCGGATCCCCTGACCTTCGGCCAGATCAGCTCGGCGAGACGGCGCACCGTGGTGCCCTGCGCCGTGGACAGGTTGAAGTCCTCGTTGACCGCGTCGGGGTGCTCCATCGCGGTCACGATGCCGCGGGCCAGGTCACCGCCGTAGGTGTAGTGCCGCACCTGGTCCCCCGAGCCCAGGATGTGCAGCGGATCCTGGCCCTTGACCACTTTCTGCACGAGATCGGGGACAACGTGGCTCATCGCCAGCTTGATGTTCCCGGACAGGATCTCCTGGTCACCGAGCGCCCTGCGCTCGCCGATGCCGACGCAGTTGAACGGCCGCACGATGGTGAACGGCAGCCGGTACTGGTCCCAGGCGGCCCGGGCGAAGTACTCCACGGCCAGCTTCTGGAACCCGTAGGACGACAGCGGTGGCGGTATCTCCCGCTGCTGCCCCTCGCGGGATGGCCAGCGATCGGCGTTCTCGAACACCATCGACGAGGACAGGTAGGTGACCTTGCGCAGGACGCCGCGCCGGTGCGCGCCGATCGCGGCGTCGCACGAGGCGGCCGTGATCCGCTCATTGGCGGCCAGCAGGTCATAAGCGTAGGTGTGGAAGTAGGAGATGCCGCCGATCATCGCCGCACCCGCGATGAAGTGGTCGCACCCGGCCAGCAGGGTGTCCAGCAGCCCGGTGTCCCGGGCGTCCCCCTCGACGAAACGGTAGCGGGGATGGCTGTCATAGGATCTGCGCGCTTCCCCGTACTTGGTGAAGTTGTCCAGCCCGACCACGGCGTAGCCACGGTCCAGCAGTTCGGCGACGACGTATCCGCCGATGAACCCGGCGGAACCGGTAACCAGGACTTTCTCCATCACAACCGCTCCATGATCACGACTGCTCCAGCCGGGGTCCGGGCCGCCCCGGCCGTACCGGCACGGCGGCCCGGACCTGCTCGGCGCGCAGCCTGGGCCCGAATGAGAACCGGTACCAGCGCAGGTACTTGGGAATCCAGGCGGCGACGCGGAAATTCGACACGCCGGCCTGGCGGTCCAGCCAGATGGTGGGGATCTCGGCCACCGGCCGGCGCAGCCGCCGCGCCTTGGCCGTGAGCTCGATGCCGATCTCGAAGCCGTCCCGGGAATCGATGCCGACCGCCTGGACGAACTCCGTCGAGTAGGCCTTGAACGAGTTGGTGGCGTCCCGGGTGCCGACGTGCGCCAGGAAGTGCAGCGACCGGCCCGCCAGCCGGGAGATCAGCCCTTTCAGCAGCGGGCCGCCGACCTGCTGGCCGCCTGCCATGTACCGGGAGGCGGCCGCGACCGCCACCCCCCGCTCGACCAGCCGGGCCAGGTCGTCGATCTGCCGGGAGTCATCACAGCCGTCGGCCATGGTGACCACGGCCACCGGCGCCCGGGCCGCGTCCATGCCGAAGCGGGTCGCGTTGGCGGGGCCAGGTCCGTAGCTGTTGACCAGGCAGCGCAGCCGGGGTTCCTGCTGGGCGTAGTCCCGCAGGACGGGCAGCGTGGGATCATCTTCGCGATCCACCACGACCAGTACCTCGCAGGACAGCCGTACCGACTCGAAGAGCCGGTCGAGCACCGGGACGACCTGCTCGCCCTCGTTGTACGCCGGGATGATTACCGAGACCCGCGGCTGGAGGACCGTCATACCAGCACGCCCCGGCCGAGGACGTTCCAGATGTCCGCGACTGGCTTGGCGGTCTGCAGCCCGCGGTACTCGGGATGCGCGGCCGCGATGATCAGCAGGTCCGCCGAGGCCAGGACGTCATCGAGCGGCAGCAGGTCAGGATCGGCGCTGACGTGCGGATCGGTGCACTCCACCGCCGCCGCCTTGAAGGCCAGGATCCGCTTGAGCTTGTACGAGAGGCTGGAGCGGATGTCGTCGGAGGAGGCCTTGAAGGCCATGCCGAGGATGCCGACCGTCATGGACCGCAGGTCGAACCGCTGTTCCAGGCGGTGCACCAGGTACAGCGGCAGGCCCTCGTTGATGGTCATCGCGGTGTGCCCGAGCGTGAAGTTGTTGTTGTTGAACGCCGCGAGCTGCATCGTGTCCTTGAGCAGGCACGGGCCGGCCGCGAAGCCCGCTCCCGGCATGTCGCTGGCCCGCGGGTAGCCATCGGCCAGCCCTTCGCGGATGCGCTCGAAGTCGAGGCCCTGGTCGTTGGCCATCATGTACAGCTGGTTCGCGGTGGCGAACTTGATGTACCGCCACACGTTGGTGAACAGCTTGGCGAGTTCCGCCTCTTCTGGTGACATCAGGACGATCTTGCTGGTGAGCCGCCGGAACAGGTCGCTGGCCCGCTGCGCGCCGCGCACGGTCCGGCTCGACACGATCTGCGGAAGCTCGAGCAGCTCGGTCATCGCCCGGCCCTCGGCGATCCGTTCCGGGCAGAACGCCACGTCCATGCTGACGCCGAGACCGGCCAGCATCTTCTCGACGAACGCGGTCACGCCGGGATAGACGGTGCTGCGCAGGATCAGGATCTGGCTGTCGGCCAGGTAGGGCGCGCAGCGGGCCAGGGCACGCGGGATGGCGGACTGGTCCGGGTTGAGGTACTCGTCCACCGGGGTGCCGATGACCACCACGACATGCTCCGCGCTGCGCACGATCGTGGGGTCCGCCGTCGCTTCCAGCCGCCCCTCCGCGATCACGCGCTTGAGCGCTTCGGCGGCACCGGGCTCGGTGAACGGCATCTGGGCCGCGTTGACGGCGTCCACGGCCGCCGCGCTCACGTCATAGATGCCAACGCTGGCCCCGCGGTCCGCGAAGGCGATGGCCAGCGGCAGGCCGACGTGACCGCACCCGCCGATGACGACCAGGTCACGGTCGTAGCGGCGGGCGAGAGGTGGTTCGGTCACCGAAGAGACCTCCGGTCATGTCCAGAAGCGGGAACCCGGGGGCGCGGCCGGGGGCAGGATCAGAATCCTAGCGACTGTGACGACGCTCCGTATCCGAACATGTGCTATCTGTATCTAAAAGAGCGCTCAAACCTTCGCGGCACCGCGCCCGCGCGGCTCACATGCCAGCGATGAGCTTCTCGACCCGCTCGTCCACCGACCGGAACGGGTCCTTGCACAGCACGGTCCGCTGCGCCTGGTCGTTGAGCTTGAGGTGGACCCAGTCCACGGTGAAGTCGCGGCGCCGTTCCTGCGCGCGCCGGATGAACTCGCCGCGCAGCCGCGCCCGGGTGGTCTGCGGCGGGACCGACTTGGCCTCGAAGATGTCAAGGTCGCGCGCGACCCGCGCCACGGCCCCGCGCCGCTGCAGCAGGTAGTACAGGCCCCGGCCGCGGTGCACGTCGTGGTAGGCGAGGTCGAGCTGCGCCACCCGGGGTGAGGACAGCGGCAGGTCGTGCTTGGCCCGGTAGCGCTCGATCAGCTGGAACTTGGTCACCCAGTCGATCTCCCGCTCGACCAGGCTCAAGTCGCCGGTGTCGACCGCCCGCAGCGCGCGCTCCCAGAGGTCGAGCACCCGCTCCGTGGTGGCATCCGCGCCGCGCCGGTCCACGAATTCCCGGGCCTTGCTGAGGTACTCGCGCTGGATGTCGAGCGCGCTCGCCTCCCGGCCGTTGGCCAGCCGGACCTTGCGGCGGCCCGTCATGTCGTGGCTGACGTCCCTGATCGCCCTGATCGGGTTCTCCAGGGTCAGGTCGCGCATGACCACGCCGGCCTCGACCATGCGCAGCACCAGGTCGGTGGAGCCGACCTTGAGCAGCATGGTCGTCTCGCTCATGTTCGAGTCGCCGACGATCACGTGCAGCCGCCGGAACCGCTCGGCGTCGGCGTGCGGCTCATCCCTGGTGTTGATGATCGGCCGGGACCTGGTGGTCGCGGACGACACGCCCTCCCAGATGTGCTCGGCCCGCTGGCTGACGCAGTACACCGCGCCGCGCGGGGTCTGCAGCACCTTGCCCGCCCCGCAGATCACCTGCCGGGTGACCAGGAACGGGATGAGAATGTCGGCCAGCCTGCCGAACTCACCATGCCGGCCCACCAGGTAGTTCTCGTGGCAGCCGTAGGAGTTGCCGGCCGAGTCGGTGTTGTTCTTGAACAGGTAGATGTCCCCGGCGATGCCCTCCTCGCGGAGCCGCCGGTCGGCATCCACCAGCAGCCCCTCCAGGATCCGCTCCCCGGCCTTGTCGTGCACCACCAGGTCCACGATGTTGTCGCATTCCGGTGTCGCGTACTCCGGGTGGCTGCCGACGTCCAGGTACAGCCGCGCGCCGTTGCGCAGGAAGACGTTGGAGCTCCTGCCCCACGAGACCACCCGGCGAAACAGGTACCTGGCCACCTCGTCGGGCGATAGCCGCCGGCTACCGCGGAACGTGCAGGTGACCCCGTACTCGTTCTCGAGACCGAAGATTCGTCTGTCCATGGGCGCTCACCAGACCCTACGGCACGCGCGGGGCCCGGTCACCACTCGACGGCGACGTACTTGGTCTCGGTGAACTCCAGCAGCCCGTCATGGCCGCCTTCCCGGCCCAGGCCGGACTGCTTGACCCCGCCGAACGGGGCGGCCGGGTCGGACACGATGCCCCGGTTGATGCCGACCATGCCCGCATCCAGCGCCTCCGCCACCTGCAGCCCGCGGCGCAGGTCACGGGTGTAGACGTAGGAGACCAGGCCGTACTCGGTGTCGTTGGCCCAGGCGATCGCCTCGTCATCGGTGCCGAAGCGCACGATGGGTGCCACCGGGCCGAAGATCTCGGTGTCCAGGATGGCCGCGTCCGACGGCAGCTTGTCCAGCACGGTCGGCAAGTAGAAATACCCTCGCCGGTCGGGGGCCCGTCCACCGGTGACCACACGGCCGCCATCGGATGTCGCTTTGTCGACAAGGTCGGCCACCTTGGACCGGGTGTCCTCGTTGACCAGCGGGCCCAATTCGGTGCCGTCATCCAGGCCAGGGCCGATCGCGAGGCTGCTCAGCCGGGCCGCGAAGGCGGCGGTGAAGTCGTCGGCGACCGACTCGTGCACGTAGAACCGGTTAGCGGCGGTACAGGCCTCACCGCCGTTGCGCATCTTGGCCAGCATGGCGCCCTCGACCGCCGCGTCCAGGTCGGCGTCGCCGAACACGAGGAACGGCGCGTTGCCGCCCAGTTCCATCGAGCAGTTGGTGACCGTGTCCGCCGCGGTGTGCAGGAGCAGCCTGCCGACCTCGGTGGACCCGGTGAAGGACAGCTTGCGGACGCGGGGGTCGGCGAGCATGGCCGACACCACCCGGCCCGACGATGACGTGGTCACCACGTTGACCACCCCGTCGGGCACGCCGGCCTCGCCGAGCAGCGCGGCGATGGCCAGCGCGGTCAGCGGCGTCTCCCGGGCCGGCTTGAGTACCACCGTGCAGCCCGCGGCGAGCGCGGGGCCGATCTTGCGGGTAGCCATCGCGGCGGGGAAGTTCCACGGCGTGATGAGCACGCTGACCCCGACGGGCTGCCGCTGCACCAGGATGCGGTTCGCCCCAGAAGGTGCCATGGCGACGCCGCCATCGATCCGCACCGCCTCTTCGGAGTACCAGCGGAAGAATTCGGCCGCGTAGCTGACCTCGCCGCGCGCGTCCCGCAGGGCCTTGCCGTTCTCCAGGACCATCAGCCGGGCCAGCGCCTCGGCGTTCTCCATCATCAGGGCGTAGGCCCGCCGCAGGCACTCCCCGCGCTGCCGGGGCGGGGTGGCCGCCCAGCCGGGAAGGGCCGCCGCGGCGGCGGAGACCGCGTCGAGCGCGTCCTCAGCCGAGGCGTCAGCCACATCCGCCAGCCCGTCCTCGGTGGCGGGATCGACCACGGAGAGCACGCCGCCGCCCCGGCTGGGGCCCCACTGGCCGCCGATGAGCAGCCCGGTGGGCACCTCGATACCAGTCAGGGCAGTCAGGTCAGCGGTGCTGCTCACTTAGGCCTCCAGCGTGGTGCGCACTGTCTGCATGATCCGCGCCACCGGAGGCGGCGCGTGGTCTTCGGGCGCGCCCGCCGCGGGCAACGGGATGTGCGCGAGGATGGTCTGGGTGTCGAGCGGTACCAGGCTGCGCACATCAACGACACTACAGCGGATACCGTGCCCGGCGGCCAGCCGCCCGGCGGCCTCATCCATGGTGCCTCGCAGCTCTCTTGCGGGATCCGGTCAGTAGGGATTGGTCACGAACAATTCCTGGGACGGAAACTTCGTAATGATCTCCACCCCGCTGCCGGTGACCACGACCTCTTCCTCCAGCCGCGCGGCGGACACGCCGTCCGTGGCCGGGCAGTAGGTCTCCAACGCGAACACCATGCCCTCCCGGATCTCCATGGGGGCATCCAGTGAGGTCAGCCTGCTGATGATCGGCCGTTCGTGCAGCGCGAGCCCGAGCCCGTGGCCGAACTGGAGGCCGAAGGCGGTCTTCTCGTCCGCCAGGCCGATCACCTCGGCGGCCGGCCAGAGCCTGGCAACCTGATCGGTCGAGACCCCCGGCTTGATGGCCGCGAGGGCGCTCTCCATCCATTCGCGGGCCCGGGCGTACGCGTCACGCTGGGCCGGGGTGGAGCTGCCGACCGCAAACGTGCGGTAATAGCACGTCCGGTAGCCGTTGAAGGAATGCATGATGTCGAAGAACGCCTGCTCCCCCGGCCTGATCATGCGGTCGGAGAAGTTGTGCGGATGCGGGTTGCACCGTTCGCCGGACACCGCGTTGATCGACTCGACATCATCGGAGCCCATCTCATACAGCCGCTTGTTGGCCAGGGCGACGATCTCGTTCTCCCGCACTCCCGGCTTCAGGGCCTCGGTGATGTCCTGGTAGACCCCGTCCACCATGGCGGCCGCGGTGGACAGCAGGGTGATCTCGTCCCGTGACTTCTGCTGCCGCGCATCCAGCATCACCTGCTGGCCGTCGCGCACGTCGATCCCCTGCCGCTGCAGTTCGAAGAGCATGGGTATCTCGGCGAAGTCCACGCCGACCGGCTCACCGGCCACCCCCGTGTCCGCCAGGAACCCCTGGACCTCGGCGACCGCGCGCTGTACCAGCCCCGAGTCCGGCGGAGCGGCGCCGCGCATGGTGGTGTAGGAGGCGATGCAGTGCTCCGGCTTCAGCCACGGGCAGTACAGCCGGTGGTGCACCGCCGCCGACCCGAAGTCCCAGAGGAACAGTTCCCCGGTGCGGGTGTACAGCGCGTAGCGGCATAGCTTGTCCCGAGTCCACTCGCCGATGGACACCCCGGTGAGGTACCGGATGTTGTTGTTGTCGAACACCAGCAGGGCGCCCAGGTCGCTCGCCTCGAGCGCGGCCATGGCCCGGTTCAGCCGGTACTCGCGGAGCCGGGCGAAGTCCACCCGCTCCTCGAAGTCCACGCTCATCCGGCCCGGGGCCGGCGCTACCGCAAGGGACGGAGCGGCCATGGGGGATCTCCTGACGTCGAAGGCCGGCGATCGCTGGCACCGTGTACAGCACGATTCAACGTATGTACAGTGTGGCTGTCAATAGCCAGACCATGCCAGGCCAGATCAGGAGAGCGGCTGAAGTGGCCGGAACGTTCGACCCGGGCGCAGAACTCGGGCCCCGCCTGCGCCGGGTCCGCGAGGAGCGTGGCCTGTCCGCCCGCGAGCTGGCCCGCCGTATCAGCTGCTCGCCGAGCCTGATCTCGCAGATCGAGCGGGGAATCTCCGCCCCGTCCGTGGGCATGCTGTACGCGCTGGCCAGTGAGCTCAGGACATCGCTCGACTTCCTGTTCGGGGTGGCCATGCCCGGTGACGCCGTCCTGATGACCGCGCACGGCGATGGGCACGCCCGGGCCAGGCAGGATGGCGCCGGCCAGCCCGCCGACGGCCCGGTGGCCGGTGGCTGGGACCCCGCCGGGCACGGCGTCGTCCAGCGGGACCTGTCGCACCGGGAGGTCGTGCAGCGGGCCGGGCAGCGGCGCACCATCGACCTGGCCAGCGGGGTGCGCTGGGAGCGGCTCACCCCAGGATCGGACGACCGGGTGGACTTCCTGGAGGTGATCTACGAGCCCAGCGGGCACTCCACGGACGCCAGGCGCCCGCTGCGCCACGACGGCCAGGAGTACGGCCTCATCACCAGGGGGACCCTGCATGCCAGCGTGGGGTTCGACAGCTACCAGCTTGAGCCAGGCGACTCGATCGCATTCGATTCGTCCATCCCGCACGAGTACTGGAATGCATCCGCACAGGACGTGCACGCCATCTGGGTCGTGGTGCACGCTCAGCCCGGGCGCGCCTGACGCTGGCGCCGGGCTCAGGGATGGCGCCAGCTCAGGGGGTGGCGCCAGCTCAGGGGGTGGCGCCGCCGTCGGGTGGCGTCGCGGTCCCGGGCTCCACCGCCGGTGGCTCAGCGGCCGGCCGGTCATGGCCGGGACGGGCCTCGGCGAGCAGGTCCTCCAGCCGGGAGCCGGTCAGCCGCCGGAACGTGCGGTGCACCCGCTCCCGGGCCAGCACCGCCACTTCCAGCTGAGTGCCGCTGATCTCCGTCCGCTCACCATTACCCTCCTGGCCGGACAGCGCGGCGATAGCCACCCCGAGCGCGCCGGCCAGCGGGAGGCCATCGGCGTAGCGGTCCTTGAGGATGGCCGCCACCTGGTCCGCCTGGCCGCCCATGGCGACAAAACCGTGCTCGTCCGCCACCGAGCCGTCGAAGGTGATCCGGTACATCTGGTCCGACTCCGGTGTCACACCGACCTCGGCGACCACGATCTCGACCTCGAACGGCTTGTTGCTCTCGGTGAAGATCGTGCCGAGGACCTGTGCGTACCAGTTGGCCAGGCCCCGGGCAGTGACGTCGATCCGGTCGTACTGGTAGCCCCGCATGTCCGCGTAGCGGACTCCGGCGATGCGCAGGTTCTCATACTCGTTGTACCGGCCCACCGCCGCGAAGGCGATCCGGTCGTAGATCTCGCTGACCTTGTGCAACGCGCGGGATGGGTTCGGCGCGACGAAGAGGATCCCCCCGTCGTACTGGATCACGACGCTGTTGCGGCCCCGCGCGATGCCCTTGCGCGCGTAGTCGGCCTTGTCTTTCATCGCCTGTTCGGGCGATACATAGAACGGCATCGTCACCGCTGGGACCCCTACTCGTGTGATCGGCTTGTCGGGCTGTCGGGCTGGCGGGCTGTCAGCCGGGTGGACGGCGCGCCGCGGCTGCTAACCGCTGCTCTCGCTGCTGTGGAGCGGCGCGACGGGCCCGCCAGGGGCACGCATCCGCTCGTCAACGACCGTTTGGGCGTACTCGCCGGCCTCTTCGTCCGGCAGCCGCCGGAAGCCGTCAGCGGTGACCGTGGCCACGACCGGGAAGATGCGCCTGGTCATGTCGGGCCCACCGGTGGCCGAATCGTCGTCGGCCGCGTCGTAGAGGGCGTGCATGCAGATCAGGACCGCGTCCCGGACTGACATGCCGTCGCGGTAGAGCTTCTTCAGTGAGCCCTTGGCGAATACCGACCCGGACCCGATGGCGTGGAACCGGCGTTCCTCGTAGCGGCCGCCGGCCACGTCGTAGCTGAAGATCCGGCCCTGGCTGGAGTCCTCGTCGAAGCCGGCGAACAGCGGCACGACGACCAGCCCCTGCATGGCGCCGCCCAGGTTGCCCCGGACGAACGTGGCGAGCCGGTTGGCCTTGCCCTCCAGGGACAGCGTGCGGCCCTCCAGCTTCTCGTAGTGCTCAAGCTCCAGCTGGAACAGCCGGACGAGCTCAAGGCCGATCCCGGCGACGCCGGCGATCCCGACGCAGGAGAACTCGTCGCTGCGGAAGACCTTCTCGATGTCCCGCTGCGCGATCATGCTGCCTGCGGTGGACCTGCGGTCCCCCGCCATGATCACGCCATCGTCGAAGGCGAGCGCGACGATCGTCGTGCCGTGTGGCAGGTCCCCGGCGGCGGCCGACCCGGCCGCGGCCCGGGCGCCCGCGCCGGGCAGCAGCTCAGGAGCGAATGAGGACAAGAAGTCCGCGAAGGACGAGGTGCCAGCGTTCATGCACGCCGCGGAAAACTGCCCGCCGAAGAAGTCTGAGCCCACGGAAATCCTTCCGTTAGTGCGCAATCCGGTGCCTGACCTGACCCTACTGCCGAAACATCCGTCACCGCGCACCTGGCCTAGCCCGGAGCTGTCAGCCCACGGCGAACCCGTCCGCGCAGGAGGGCCCGCGGTTACTCGCCGGGCGGGTCGGGCCCGGGCGGCTACTCGCCGCCTTTCTGGACGTAGGACCGGACGAATTCCTCGGCGTTCTCCTCGAGTACCTCGTCGATCTCGTCAAGGATCGCGTCCACGTCATCAGCGAGCTTGTCCTGGCGCTCCTTGACGTCCTCGTTCGCCTGCGGCGCAGTCTCCTCGGCCTCCTCGGTGCGCCTGGAAGTCTGCCGCTGACCACCGGTGTCCTTAGTCGTCATACCGAAACCTCCGTGATCCAGGGTCATCCCGCAGCTTCAACCGTATCCTCGCCTGTCAGCTGCTCGTCCAACCCTGGATTCGGGCATGACTATTGGTGCGGGGCCGGCTATCAGCTCTGCCCGGTCAGCGCGGCGACGAGCTCGGTGGCCGTCCGGCAGCGATCGAGCAGGCTGCCGACGTGCGCGCGGGTCCCGCGCAGCGGCTCCAGCGTGGGTACCCGCTGGAGGGACTCATGACCGGGAATGTCGAAGATTACCGAGTCCCACGAGGCGGCGGCGACGGCCTCGGGATACTGCCGCAGGCACCGGCCGCGGAAATAGGCGCGGGTGTCCTCAGGCGGGTTCTCGATGGCGCTGAGCACATCTTCCTCGGAGACCAGGCGGACCATCCGGCCCCGGGCCGCCAGCCGGTTGTACAGGCCGCGCTCGGCGCGGACGTCTGAGTACTGCAGGTCGACGAGCTGCAGCCGCGGATGCCCCCAGCCGAGCCCGTCCCGGGTCCGGTATCCCTCAAGCAACTGCAGCTTCGCCACCCAGTCCAGTTCCCTGGACGCCAGCATGGGGTCCTCGGCCAGCCTGGTCAGCAGCGATTCCCAGCGGTCCAGGACGTCCGCGGTCATGTCATCGACGTCGGACCCGTACCGGTCCTCGGTGTACTTCCGCGCCAGTTCCAGGTACTCCATCTGGAGCTGGATGGCGGTCATCTTCCGGCCGTCCCGCAGGGTCGCCAGGTGGCGGCACGTGGGGTCGTGCGAGATGGCCCGCAGCTCGGCGACCGGCGCCTCGATCGACAGGTCGGTGTCCAGGAACTTGTCCTCGATCATCGCCAGCACCAGGGCGGTCGTGCCGAGCTTGAGGTAGGTGCTGACCTCGCTCATGTTCGCGTCGCCGATGATGACGTGCAGCCGCCGGTATTTCTCCGGGTCGGCGTGCGGCTCATCCCTGGTGTTGATGATCGGCCGCTTCAAGGTGGTCTCGAGCCCCACCTCCACCTCGAAGAAATCGGCCCGCTGGCTGATCTGGAAGCCCTCGTCCCGGCCGTCCGCTCCCAGGCCCACCCGGCCTGCCCCGCAGATGACCTGCCTGGACACGAAGAACGGGGTCAGGTGCCTGACGATGTCGGCAAACGGCGTGGCCCGGCGCATCAGGTAGTTCTCGTGGCAGCCGTAGGAGGCGCCCTTGTTGTCGGTGTTGTTCTTGTACAGCTGGATGCCCGGGGCCCCGGGCATGGTCGCCGCCCGCGCCGCTGCCTCCGCCATGACCCGCTCGCCGGCTTTGTCCCAGGTCACGCCGGAGAGCGGGTTAGTGCACTCGGGCGCGGAGTACTCCGGGTGGGCGTGGTCCACATAGAGCCGGGCCCCGTTGGTGAGGATGACGTTGGCCAGCCCGAGATCCTCGTCGGTCAGCTGGGTCGCGTCGGCCGCGTCCCTGGTCAGGTCGAACCCGCGGGCGTCCCGCAGCGGGTTCTCCTCCTCGAAGTCCCACCTCGCGCGGCGGGCCCGCGCCGAGGTCGCCGCCTGGTAGGCATTGACGACCTGCGACGAGGTCACCATCGCATTGGCTCCCGGCTGGCCAGGCACCGAGATGCCGTACTCGGTCTCGGTTCCCATGACCCGGCGCACGCTCATGTCACGAAGCCTAGTGCCGGGCTGGCGGAACTGTGACGACCCGCACCGGGCTACAGGTACTGCCCGGTGTTGGCCACCGTGTCGATCGAGCGTCCGGCTTCGGTGCCCTGCTTGCCGGAGACCAGGGTCCTGATGTAGACGATCCGCTCGCCCTTCTTGCCGGA
>CAYPQM010000127.1:7690-20572 GCA_964412845.1 uncultured Streptosporangiaceae bacterium | reverse complement strand
TCAGGCGCGAACCAGCACGGGTGCTTCGTAAGATGCTTGTCATAAGATCTGAACCAAGGCGAGGGGGATCATGCTGGAGCGAAAGCGATCGACCGTTCGTGATCTGCGCCGGGACAACCGGTCAGTGCTGCTGTCGTCGCTCTACTTCGATCAGCCGCGTAGCCGCCAGGACCTCAGCGACGCCACCGGCCTCAGCCCCGCATCGGTCAGCAATGTCATCCGCGAGCTCATCCACGAGGGCATCGTGGTCGAGGCTGGCTCGGTGGATTCGGATGGCGGGCGCCCCCGCATCCTGCTCCAGATCAACCCCGACTACGGGTACGTCATCGGGGTGGACGTCGGTGAGACCCGGGTCCGGGTTGAGCTGTTCGATCTGATGATGACCGAACGCGCCAAAGCTGACTACCCCCTGGACCCCAGAGAACACGGCGTCGACGTGATCGTCCAGGCGATCTTGACCGGGCTGGACGCGGTCATGGCCAGCGGCGGCGTCACTTCCTCGGCCGTTCTTGAGGTGGGTGTCGGGGTCCCAGGCATCGTGGACAACGGGCCCGAACTGCTCGTGCACGGGCAGACCTTCGGCTGGGAGGCTGTCCCGCTGGAACGGCTGCTCCGGGCCGGCACCGACCTGCCGCTGCACATTGACAACGGGGCCAAGACGATGGGCCAGGCCGAGCTGTGGTTCGGCGCGGGCCGGGGAGCCCAGCACGCCGTCGTGTGCCTGATCGGTTCCGGGGTGGGCGCCAGCGTCATCACCAGCGGGCACGCCCAGCGGGGTTCCATCTCAAACTCCACCGAGTGGGGGCACACCACCGTCGTGGTCGGCGGGCGCACCTGCCGGTGCGGCTCGCGCGGATGCCTGGAGGCGTATGTCGGCGCTGAGGCGATCCTCGATCGGTACGGCCGCCCGCTGCCGGGCGACGATCAGGAATCGGCCCTGGCCGCGCTCATCGACCTGGCCGCGACGTCGGCGGCGGCGGCCGAGGTCCTGGATGACACCGCGCTGTACCTCGGGGTCGGGATCGCTGACCTGATCAACCTGTTCAACCCGGAGCGGATCATCCTGGGCGGATGGGCGGGCCTGCTGCTCGGTGAGCGGATGCTGCCCGCCATCCGCGATGCCGCCCGCGACCATTCGCTGCGGCACCCCTTCGCCGAGACCTCGATCGAACTGGGCCACCTGGGCCCGGACGCCGTCGCCCTCGGCGCCGCCACGCTGCCGATCGAGCACTTTCTCAACGGAGCCGCGTCGCGGCGGGACACCCCTGCCCCCTGACCTCCCAGGCCCGGCAGGCTCAGAGTGGCCGCGCTGGCGCCCGCCGGCTCCCGGTCGAGGCGCGGCCGACGGTCAGCTGCGGGGTCATGATCGGCTCCCGCGTCGTTGGGCCGGGTGTCGTCACTCGGGATCCTCTCCGACCAGCCCATCGACCGACTCCCGGATGAGGTCGGCATGACCCACATGGCGTGCGTACTCCTCGATCATGTCGATGAGGAGCCGTCGCAGGCTGGGGGTCCGGCCGTCGGGCCAGGTAAAGGAGGCGGGCCGGTCCAGGCCGCCGTCGGCGACCGCCTCGGCGACCAGGCTGCGGGAACGGCCCACCTCTTCCTGCCACAGCGACATGAGCTGCTCAGGGCTGTCCCCGGCCGCCGAGTGCCACTCCCAGTCCGGGTCGGCCGCCCAGTCCACGGTGTCCCAGGGAGGGCCGGGATCCCGGCCGTGCAGCTTGACCGAGAACATGTCGGCCTCGACTGCGGCCAGATGCTTGACCAGACCACCCAAGGTCATGGTCGACGGTCCGAGGGTTGCCCGCAGCCCGGCTGAGTCCAGGTTCCCGCACTTCCATGCCACGTACCCGCGCTGGCGCTCCAGGGCACCCAGGAGCGTGTCGAGCTCATTGCCGGCCACCGGCGGTTCGCGCAGGATCGCCTCGCTGTCACTGTCCATAGGAGACACGCTAGCGTCGGTTCCGGACGATCTGTCCCAAGGCTGGACCCACCCGGGTCGATGTCCTGATCGACGCCACCATCGAAGAAACATCACGATGGGTGCCAAGAAGCCTGGGACATCTCGAATTGGACGAAGAAAGCCGGGACCCGCCTTCGCGCGGCGACTGACGAGCCGGACGGGTACGCCCGGCAGCTCGCCGCCATCCGGCGCCCTTCCGCGTCATCGGGTCACCCGATGACACAGCTTCCCGGTAATGCTGCCGGAATCCGCCGACAGGCCCAAATCC
This sequence comes from uncultured Streptosporangiaceae bacterium, assembly GCA_964412845.1. Lineage (GTDB taxonomy): Bacteria > Actinomycetota > Actinomycetes > Streptosporangiales > Streptosporangiaceae > JAWWPY01. The sequence goes on along the minus strand of CAYPQM010000127.1, from coordinate 18,338 downwards.
CACCTCCGATCGAGAGGCCCAGCAAGACGCCTGGGAGTGGCCTTCAAAGGAAACGCCTCCGGCAGATTTCTTAGTATGCAGGCCTTAACCGGCGGCCAGCCCGGCCGCGTCGAACTCCCTCCCTCCTGCCCCGGTTTGGCTGTCGTGACGTGCGCCCGCTCCTGCGCCAGGCAGTCACCCGCGCCGCAAGTCTTCAATGCTGATCGCGCCAATGACGTATGAGTACGCATGACCCAATATCGCCATGCGCCATGGACGCGCACTACTTTCGGCATCGGTCAGCTCCCATTGCCTGGCTACGGCCGCAGAATTCCTGATGGCGGCATGACATGATGTTGCCGTCCTGCCCAGCAGCAAGGCCGGAATTTAACCGCAAATGGGAGAATCAGTGCCGAGCCAGCAGAATCAGCAGACAATGGCGGACCTCTTCGCTAAGCACATGGACGCAGAACTCGCAGGTGACCTTGAGACAACGCTAGCGACGATGACGGACAACCCGCACCTCGTCAACGTGCCTTCGATGGTCGGCGGAACCGGCCGCGATGGGGTCCGGGCATTCTACGCTAACCACCTCGTCGGGAAGTTCTTCCCACCCGATGTCGAGTTCACCGAAGTGTCACGAACCTTCGGGGATACGCGTCTCGTGGACGAGCTCATCATTTCCTTCACCCACACCCAGGAAATCGAGTGGATGCTCCCCGGCGTGGCCCCCACGGGGCGGCCAGTCTCAGTCGCCTTTGTCGTGATCGTCGGAATAGAGAACGGAAAGGTGGCCTACGAGCACATCTTCTGGGATCAGGCCACCGTCCTGGTCCAACTGGGCCTGCTCGACCCCGCAGGCCTTCCAGTCGTTGGCCGGGAAGCAGCTGCCAAGCTTCTCGATCCGGCCATTTCCGGCCCGCATCTCTGACGCCGACCGGGGAAACGGGTGACTCGCATCTCGGCGGTTCATTGCCGCTACGCGCGTCATGCCCCTTACCGCTGCGTGAGGCGGCGAGTGGGCGCCCATAGGTGTTCCCCGCGTTGTGCCGGAGCCGGAGCACGACGATTACGGCCGCCACCCCGACGAGGAGGGCGACGATGTTAGGGATCACGAGCACCGGATTCCTGGCGGCCAGGCCGTAGGCAATCCAGAGCAGGAATCCGGTGAGCAGGATCATGAAATAGCCCAGGGATACATCGCGTGAGGACTGCTCCCGTAGCATGCGGCGGATCTGGAGTACCGGTGCGATGCCCATTAGCACACCCCACGAGGAGGCGGCGACGGCGAGTTCGGCTACTACCATGGGCGTTCCTTCGGTGAGGCGCCCTGGCTGCCGGGATCGTGCTCGCCAGCTATCTGGTGAGGGGCGCAAGCACGACCGGGACTTACGATACCGCTGTCGCGAGCTTCCTGCCGGCCACCCGCACCGGGCCAGATGCCGTTCCTCCCGCCCGGTTAACGACCGGGTCAGCTGAGTTCGGTTTCGCAGACCGGCTGGAGGTGCGGGGTCCCGGCCACGTCCGCGGTGCTGCGCCCGAGGCGGATGCGCGCGTTGCGGCCGTCGAATTCGAGAGCGGTGAGCATGTTGTCGAACCAGGGGCCGTGCGTGATCCGCCACCTGATCTTCGGCCCGGGTACTCGAGCCAGCCCGGCGAGGATCGTGCCGATCAGCTCACCCGCACGTGATGCGGCCAGCCGCTGCCCGCGCCGGAAGGAGTGCGGCAGCAAATTGTGGATCGGCGAGCAGACCGCCTGGTAGACGGCAGTGCGCGAATCTGTCCCGGCCGGGAAGTCCACGGCGGCCAGGTAACTGTGGTGGATGTCACCCGAGATAACGATGACCGAGGCGGGCGGCTGGCCGTGCGCCCCGGTCGCGAGCCCGGTCAGCAGCCGCTCGAATTCCGCGAACGACTTCCCGAATGCCGCCCAGTGTTCCAGGTCCGCGGCCCGGCGCATCCGCTCACCGGCGCGCGCGAAGCGCTTGCCCCAGGCCCCGCCGCAGACGGCCTCGTTCCACGCCTCCACGGCGTGGATGCCGCGGGGCAGCAGCAGCGGCAGGGAGGTGGCGAGCACCACATGATCCCAGTCGCCGGAAACCGACTCGGTGACCCACTGCCATTCCGCCTCGTTGACCATCAGCCGCTTGCCGTCTTCCACCACCCGGCCGGCCCGCGAATCGATCACGACGACCCGGACCTTCCCGAAGCTGCGCCGGAAGCTCCACCGGATGCCCTCGGTCCGCTGGTCGGCCCGGGCGGCGAAGTCGCTGAGCACGGCCGCCGCGTCCCCCGCCTCCTGCACCTGGCGCCACAACTCGTTCTTGCCGAGGTCCTCGGGTGAGAGGTTGCCGAGATGCTGATAAAGCCAGTAGCTCATGTAGGCGGCGCTGATTCGGGCCGACCACCACGGCTTGGCCTGGTATTCCCGGCGCCAGGCGGATGAGATGTTCCAGTCGTCGTGCACGTCGTGATCATCGAAGATCATCGCTGTCGGGATGACCGACAGCAGCCAGCGCACCGAGGGCTCGCTCCAGGCCTCGCGGTACAGGAAGCAGTACTCGGTGAAGTCTGCGACCTGGTAACCGGGCGGGCTCGACGGGTCGCGGCGCTCCCTGATGAACTGGCGGGTCGCGGGCCCCACCTCATCCGCATAGACCTGGTCGCCGATCAGGAGCATGACATCGGGCCAGCGCTCACGTGGCGTCTCGCGCAGGTCGAGAGCGTAGGCACTCAGCGCGTCCGGCCCGTGCTCCTGATCGCGGCGGGCGCGTCCTCGCCTGCGCGGCGGGACAGGCAGCTCAGCGATCCGGCAGGAACCGAAGACGAGCCGTAGCGAACGGTCCGGGTGCAGCGTCCGGAGCACGCTCGGCGGGAACGGGGAACCAGGCTGCGGCCAGCGGACGGTGCCATCCAGCGCGACCTGATACTCACACTCGGCTCCCGGCCGCAGGCCGCCGACCACCACCAGCCCGTAGTGGTGCCCGGCCACCTCGAAGGTCCGCACCTGGTGACCAAGGATCTCGACCTGGCAGGCCCGGTCGGTCTCAACCCACACCGTGACCGCAGTCTCGCCGACATAACGCAGCAGCGGGCCGAGCACGAGGAGGGCCGCTCCCCCGCCAGCATCTCTCATGCAGGCCCCTCTACCCAAGAGCCACCGCCAACCACACCCACGAGCCGGTTGTGCTGGGTGGTGAGCGAACGGGGAGCCGCCGTGCGGCGCAGTCACGCGGGGTCCGGGTGATGTCTCCGAGCGCGGCGCGACGCGAGCCCTCCGTGATCAGGGAACCGGCCACCCGGTCTCCTCCGGCCGGCCGGCCGCTCCGCCCGCACCGGTCGCGCGGGCCCCGGCGGCCGCGGCGGCCACGGCGCGCACGTCCCGGCGCTCCGGTAGCTCCTCCAGCAGCACGGCCCGGCCCTCGTCGTCGCACAGCGGAACCCGCCAGTTCGGGTACTCGCTGGTCGTGCCCGGTATGTTCTGCGGGCGCCGGTCGCCGACCGCGTCAGCCAGTGAGACGCCGATCAGTGCGGCGGGAGTGCGGGCCAGGTAGGCGTAGAGCCCAACGGTGAACTCCGCCGGTGCCGGAGTGCGGCCCGCGGGCAGGATCCCCCGACTGGCCAGCGCGTCCTGCCAGGCGCTGACGGCAGCGGCGGCGGCGGATCGTTCTGCTGCTTCTGGGCGAGTCAGCAGGCCGAGCCGGGCGCGCAGGGCTACGTGCTCGCCCGTGACGAACGCGGCGGCGGGTGGCAGGTCGTGCGTGCCGACCGTGGCCAGGCAGCCGCGTCGCCATCGGCCCGGCGGCAGCGGCAGGCCACGGGAATCCCGCTCGAACCAGAGCATGGACGTGCCGAGCACCTCACGGGAGGCGAGGTAGCTGCGGATCCACGGGTCCACAGTGCCCAGGTCCTCGCCGATGGCCAGCGCGCCGGCCCGGGACGCCTGGCTGGCCAGCACGCCGACCATGGCCTCATGGTCGTACCGGACGTAGGTGCCATGATCCGGGGTCATCCCGGCCGGCACCCACCACAGCCGGAGCAGCCCCATCACGTGATCCACCCGCAGTCCCCCGGCGTGCCGCAGGCCCGAGCCGATCAGTCCGGCCAGCGGCGCGTAGCCCTGCGCCGCCAATCGCTGCGGGTGCCAGGGCGGCTGGCCCCAATCCTGCCCGAGCTGGTTGAACTCATCAGGCGGCGCGCCCACGCTGACGCCCGAGACGAGGACGTCCTGGTATGACCAGGCGTCGGCACCGCCTGGGTGCGCACCCACGGCCAGATCCCGGATGACGCCGATGCCCATGCCGCCAGCGCGCGCCGCATCCTGGGCCACCGCCATCTGGTCATCGGCCAGCCACTGGAGCCAGGCATGGAAGTCAGCGCTCGCGGCGAACCGACCTGCCGCCAGGGCCGCCACCCGGACATCCCGCAGTTCCCCGAACCCCCGCCAGTCGGGGCCGTGCCGCTCGGCGAGGGCGCACCAGAGGCTCCAGTCGGCGAGCGGCTGGCCTTCCCGGGCGCGGAATCGCTCGAAGGATGCCCGCCGCCGGGGACTCAGCGGCACCCGGTAGATGATCTCCAGCGCGGCGCGCTTGGCCTGCCAGACCGCGTCCCGGTCGATGAGGTCGCTGGTGACGCTGCGGGCCCGCAGCGGGACGGCCAGCGCCTCGATGCGCTCGCGATCGCCGGCGGCCAGCCCCGCGTACTCAGCGATGTCCTCTATCCGCAGGTAGAGCGGGCTGGTGAACCTCCTGCTCATCGGCAGGTAGGGAGACGGGCTCACCGGCGGCAGTGGCTCGGCGGCGTGCAGCGGGTTGATCAGCACGAAGTCAGCGCCCAGCTCGCGGGCGCTCCAGCGGGCCAGGTCAGCCAAGTCACGCAGGTCGCCGTGCCCCCAGGACCGCCGCGAGCGCAGCGAGTAAAGCTGCAAGGCGAACCCCCAGGAGCGGCCGTGCGGCGGCTGCGCCTTGACACTGGCCAGCGCTTCGCGTTCCTGGCGTTCCTCATGGGTCAGCGGGACATCGGGGTCCGCCTGGCCCGGTTCCTGTCCCAGCGCCGCCAGGATCGCGGCCAGCGTTTGCCCGCTCACCTCGACCTCCTCGCCCCGCGAGTCCTGATAGCTCGTGGCCACGCCGTGCGCCTCTGCCTGCCGTCTCAGCTCTGCGCTCGTCACCCTCCAATGATTGCGCCGCCGCATGACCACGCGGCACACCCGCCGCCGGTACTACCGCCTCACCCCGGCGGGCCGGTCCGCGCTCACCGAATTCGCGGTGGCCTGGGCGCCGCTGCGGGACAGCGTTGACGGCCTCATGACACCGAACAGCGAGGAGCCCCCTCATGACTGACGACGACCGGATCGTCGCGGACTATCTCCGACGGCTCCGCCGGGCCGCGCGCGGGCTGCCTGGTGCCCGGCGCCGTGAGCTGATCGACGAGATCACCGCGCACATCGCCGAAGCACGTCTCGGTGGCGCGGTGCGCCGTGCGCACCTGCGGGTCACAAAGCACCGCGCCGATGGCTGGCGTCGGGTTAGTCGCGGGCTGGCCGCGAGGTGAGGGTCCGGCCCAGCCAGAGGCCGACCAGCGCCTGGATGACCGCGACCAGCAGGGTGGCCGCGATCGCCACCGCGGCGTGCGGCGGCAGCCCGGCCAGTGCGGCGACGACCCGGGCGGTCGCTCCGACCGCCGCCCCGCGCCACGCGGACCAGCCCAGCAGGATGGCCCAGCCAGCCACGGCCATCAGCGTGACCGCGAGCAGCGCCACCCGCAACCGCCAGCGCCCGTAACCGGCCGCGATCCCGGCCGCCAGGCCCACCACGAACGGCACAAACCACCAGCCGAACGCTCCCCCGGCAGCAATCAGCACCACCCCCGCGAGGCACGCCAGCAGCCAGCCCAGAACAGGTCCCCGGTGACCGGGCACGAACGAGGGATAGTGCGGCCCGGGCGGCGCGGCCTGTTCGGCTGGCAGCCGGCCAAGCCTGCCCAGGCGGTAGGAGCCCCGCTTGCCAAGCCTGCGAAAATCAGCCATGACGGGTCAGCCCCGCCCTGGGCGGGCGGACGGGCGCAGCGTCCACCGGATCGGCCCTGACGAGAAGCCGGCTGCGGGCGGGACCGGCAGATAACGCCCGCTCCACCAGTCGTCCACCTGATCCTCATACCAGGGTGACGCGGGATTCTCGCTCTGCCCGCCCGGGTACACGCCCTCACCGGTGGACTGGCCCAGGCCCGTCCACCGGATGATCATCCGCCAGCTCGGGCCCTGGTGCGAGACCAGGCCGCCGTCGGCCGCGTCCACCGTCCACGGGTCACCGCTGGACGGCCGAGGCCCGTAGCCCAGCGCCGCGGCCTGCGTCAGCGAAGGGAACTGCCTGCTGTGCAGCCGGTCCCAGGCCCAGCCGGATGGAGCGCCGCCGAGTTTCGCGGCCAGGTGCGTCACCGCCGTGGCGAACGCGGCGCGCATCACGTCGGACGCGGTCCGGTGCTGGCCGCCGGGCGGGGTGAACGCGGCGTTGCCCGGGTCGTGCAGTGTCCACGCCTCCAGGCTTTCGTCCAGGTTGGCCTGCGCCGGGCCCACCTTCAGCCCGGGGCGATCCTTGTGCACCGGCACCTTCGCCGCTGTCCAGAATGGCTGGAAGACCGCCGACAGGTAGTCAGTCCAGAACGTCCACCACACCGACGCGGCCGCCGATCCAGCACCCATGGCGTGATTCCACCCGGTGAGCAAGCTCACCGCCGCCTGCTCACGCTGGCTGAGGTGGCGGCCGCGCAGGGCGGCGAGCAGCCGCGGCACGATCCGTGCGGCCAGCGGGTCGGTCACGCTGTTCTGCACGGCGGCGAAGCTGGCCGGGGTCATCGCGGAGCGGCCGCGCAGCGAGGCGTAGATCTGGCTGGCCCGGTACCCGGTATCGAAGAAGTTGGCGGTGGTGCCGATGTAGTACGGGTACGACGGCCCGACCGGGCGCTGATTCGCCGTGGCCACCACGTGACCGGGGGGGTTGTAGACCTGGGGCACCGCCCGGTAGGGGATCACGCCGACCACGTCGTCGGCTCCGGTCCCGGCCAGCGGCAGCCACGGGTCGCCCCGGCGAACCTGCGGGTAGTAGCCAGCCGAGATGGCCCCGATGTTGCCCCGGTCATCCGCGTAGACGAAATTCTGCGACGGCGCCCGCCAGCCGGCCAGCGCTGAGCGGAACTGGGCGAAGTTGCTGGCGGTGCTGACCTCGTACATCACGGCCAGGTCGGGTGACGGGATGCTGCCCATCCAGTCCACCGACATGGTCTGCCCGGCCTGGGTCATGACCGGCCCGTGCACGGTGACGTGCACCGTCAGGCGCACCGTGGCGGCGCCCCGCACCGGGATGGTGTAGCGCACCTGGCGCATCCGCCGCCAGGCACCGCGCCAGAAGTACTCGCCGGGCCGGCTCTTGCTGGTCTGCTCCCGGTAGAACAGCGTGGCCTGATTCTGGGTGTCCGTCAGGGACCAGGCGATGTGCGCGTTATGCCCGATGAGGATGCCGGGCAGGCCGGGCACGCTCACCCCGGTCACGGAGTAGCCGGGCGCGGACAGGGCCACCTGGTACCAGACAGACGGGATGCTCTGCGGCAGGTGCGGGTCGCCGCCGAGCATGGCCCGGCCGCCAGCCACGGCGGGCCCGTTGGCCGCCCACGCGTTGCTGTCCGGGTACCGGTGGACCGCACCGGCGGGCAGGGCATCCGTCTGGGCGAGCAGCGCGGCCGCCGCGGTGGCCTCGGCCGCGGTCACTCCTCCTCCGCTCGTGGCGCCCGCCGCCAGCACGGCCGGGCCAGCGGCCGGTGAACCCGCGCTGGCCGGTGAACCCGCGCTGGCCGGGCCCACCGCCGTCGCGGCCGAGGTTGAGACCGCCGCCGCGGTTGAGGCCGCCGCCGCGGCCGGGACCGTCACGGTCAGCGGGTCGCCCGCCGCGATGGGCGCCAGGCCAGCGTTGCGGTACGGCCCCGGGTCATACGGGTCCTGCTGGTTGGGGGCCAGGACCGGGAACCACGCCATGGTGCGTGCCGCCCCGAGTGAGCGCTCAAGCAGCGCGTAGTCCAGCGGGGTGGTGGTGTAGTCCAGTTCCTGGGTGAGATCGCCCTGGATGACCAGGCTGTCCACCGGGGTCCAGGCCCGCGGGTAGACACCAGCCAGCGAGAACAGCGCGGGCCAGTCCTTGGTGTGACGGACCTGGCCGAGGTAGTCGTTCACTCCCCGCGCGTAGGCCAGCAGCGACCGGCCTGCCGGGCTGGACCGCGGCATGGCCGCCCACTCCTGCTGCGCGGTGCGCAGCAGGCCCAGGCGCAGCTCGAACTTGTCCGAGGACAGCGCGGCGGGGCCCGCCAGTTGCGCGACGCGGCCCTCAGCCAGCCGCCGTTCCAGGTCCATCTCGGTCAGCCGGTACGTGGCGTGCAAGTACCCGAGGGCGAGGAACAGGTCGCCCTGGTCGGCCGCACGGACGGAGGGGACGCCGTGGCTGGTGTAGCTGACCTGGACCGGGTGGGCGAGACCCCGCAGGGTCAGCGTCTGCGACCGGGGTAGCTTGGCCCCGGCCGCTGATGTCCAGACGCCGTGGCCCGGGTCGAGGGCCGGGCCGAGCGCAGGGACCGTGGCATAGCCGAAGGCGAGCACGCCCAGTACCGCGGCGGACGCGCCCAGCGCGATCAGCACATGGATGACGCGCCATGCCTGCCTGGCGCGCCGCCGATCCGGCGTCACGGAACCACCTCCGGACTTCCGTTGAATCCCATCGCGCAGGCTACATCGGCCCAGCCCACTTCATGATCGCGGTGGATTACTGGCTGCCGACGACTCCTTGAACCCGCCCCACCTATCAACCGCGAAAACTACCGGGGGTCCGGGGGTTGGCCCCCGGGTGGCAGGGCACCGCGAAAGCTAGCCGGTCGCCGGATGGCGGGCTACCAGAGTGGGGGGTGGCGGTCTTTCCAGGGACGGGCCGCTTCGAGTTGCGCGGACAACGAGATCAGCGTGGCCTCGTCGCGCATCCGGCCCGCCAGCATCACGCCGATCGGCAGCCCCCCGTCAGTCCAGTGCAGCGGCACGTTCACGGCCGGCTGCCCGGACACATTGAACAGCGCGGTGAACGGGGTGAACGCCTTCTGGCGCTCGAAGTTCTCCGCCGGGGGCACGTTCTCGAAGTATCCGACCGGCACCGGTGGCGACGCCAGGGTGGGCGTGAGCACCGCGTCGTACCCGTTCAGGACGGGAAGGGCCGAGCGGACGATGAGCTGCAGGTACGCCTGGGCCATGATGAGGTCGTTCGCGCTGAGCGTCCGGCCGCGCTCGCGGAGATAGCGGGTGAGCGGGCGGAGTCGTCCCTCCTGGGCCGGGTCCACCGGCGCCAGCGTGGCCATCGTGTACCAGAGCGTCTCGAAGGCGGGCACCGCGTCGGGGCCGAACGGCATCTCGAAGTCCTCGACGTCGTGCCCGAGGCTGGCCAGCAGGTGGCTCGCGTCCTCGTACGCCGCCACGCAGTCTGGATGCACCACCGCGCCCTCGATCGGGTGGCGCAGTGTCCGGCCAATGCGGAGCCGGCCTGGATCGCGGGTGGCGTGCCCGAGGAATGTTTCCCCGGCCGGGAGCGGCGGGTGGGCATACATGTCGCCGGGACGGTTGCCGACCATCACGTCCAGCAGCAGCGCCGCGTCAGCCACCGTGCGGGCCAGCGGGCCGTCGGTGCCGAGCCCGAACAGGTCCGGCATGAGCGGCGCGTTGGAGATCCGGCCCCGGGTGGGCTTAATCCCGAACAGGCCGCACAGGCTGGCCGGGATCCGGATGGATCCGCCGCCGTCGCTGCCCTGGGCGGCGGGCGCGAGCCCGGCCGCCACGGCCGCGGCGGCACCGCCGCTTGACCCGCCCGCCGAGCGGGTCAGGTCCCACGGCGTCCTGGCCGGCGGCCCGACCTCGGTCTCGGTGTAGCAGGGCAGGCCGAACTCAGGCGTGGCCGTCTTTCCGGTGATCACTGCGCCCGCCGCCCGGATGGCCGAGGTGACGAAGTCGTCCTCGGGCGCCACATTGTCCGCGAACACGGCCGAACCGAAGGTCTGCCGGACCCCGGCGACCATGTTCAGGTCCTTGATCGGGATGGGCACCCCGGTGAGCGGCGGCAGCGACCCGGGATCGGCCGCGCGCGCCACCGCCTTCTCCGCCTGGGCCGCCTGGTCCCGGGCCAGCTCAGCGGTCACTGTGAAGAATGCCCCGACATCTGCGTTCATTGCCTCGATGCGCCGCAGGTAATGGTCGGTAATCTCCACCGCCGACAGTTCGCGCTGGCGCACTGAGCGAGCCAGCTCAATCACCGTAAGATCGTGAATCTGGGTCACGTTACCGAACCGTAGCTGGACACCGGCGCCTGGTCCAGAGATGGCAAGTTCGGACGGGAAATGGCCCTGGCCAGATGCGCAGGCATTCCGAGCGACCTGTGTAGTCTTCCCGTTCGTTGCGTACACGATCCATTACTCTCTGATACGTGGATCCGATGACCGAGCGGAAAGCCAGGCACGCCAGACCGGAGCCCGTGCCGGAGGACGAGTCCGGCGCCGCGCCCGGGTTCCTGCCCGGGCCAGCTCCGGCGGCCATGCCCGAGGCCACATCGAAGGCCACACCCGAGGCCACGCCGGGGACCACACCCGAGGCCAC
>CAYPQM010000127.1:0-7590 GCA_964412845.1 uncultured Streptosporangiaceae bacterium | reverse complement strand
AGGCCACATCGAAGGCCACACCCGAGGCCACGCCGGGGACCACACCCGAGGCCACGCCGGGGGCCACACCCGAGGCCACGCCGGGGACCACACCCGAGGCCACGCCGGGGGCCTCGGACTGGGCCGAGGAGGCAGCGGGCGGGTACTGGGCCGAACCACCGGGGACACCGACCGCACCGGAGTCCTACCGGCCGGGTATCGACATCGGGAACATCCACCGGCGGGACCCTGGCGCGCTGCGCGCCAGGCTCGCCAACGATCCCCGGATGCCGGCCTGGATCTGGCGCGCGGTGGCGGCCGGCGTGGTTGGCATCGCCATCTCGGTCCTGGCCGACTGGCGGTTCGGCCTGACGGCCGCGGTGATCGTGGCCATCGCGGACACCATCCACCGCTCCCGGGTGACCGCGGCCATCCCGGCCACCGTGCGGGCGCCATCGGCGCACCGGCGCACCCGGCGGCGGCTGGCCCGGCTGCGCCGGGCCGGATACCGCGCGCTGCATGCGCGCGCCGTCCCGGGCAGCCGGTGCGTGATCGATCACCTCGTCATCGGCCCGGGCGGCGTCTACGCGGTGGATTCGGAGCGCTGGGACCGGCGGATGCCGGTCCGCACCAGCAAGGGGGGAAAGCTGTACCACGGGCCGTTCTCCCAGGCGGACCGGCTCGCCCACGCGGTCCAGGCGGCCGACGAGGCCCGCCGGGCGGTCAGCGCGGCGCTCGGGCGGGACATCGAGGTCCAGCCGGCCATGGCGATCTACGGGCCCAGCATCCTGTGGACCGTGGCCAGCGTCGGCGGCGTCGACGTGTTCAGCGGCCGCAGGCTCCGTAAGTACCTGTCCCAGCACGCGAAGGCCCGGGCCGGCCAGCGGCTGGACTCCAGCGAGATCGAGCGGATCTACGCGGCCGCGGCGCATGCGCTCCCGCCTGCGCAGTGACCTGGTGAACTACCGGGCGGCGCGGCCAGGTCCGCGCGGCCGGCTCAGCCCGCCGGGCGGGGCCGGGCCGCCGGTACGCTGAAGGCTCCACACCCTCGAGGGGAGCCGGCCCTATGCCACCGCTTCGATCCCGAACCGTCACGCACGGCAGGAACATGGCTGGAGCACGCGCGCTGCTGCGTGCCACCGGCGTCGCGCGCGAGGACATCGGCAAGCCGATCGTCGCCGTGGCCAACAGCTTCACCGAATTCGTGCCCGGTCACGTGCACCTGCGCGAAGTGGCCCAGGTCGTCGCCGAGGCCGTGTATGCGGCCGGCGCGGTGCCCCGCGAGTTCAGCACCATTGCCGTGGACGACGGGATCGCCATGGGGCACGGCGGCATGCTCTACTCGCTGCCCAGCCGGGAACTGATCGCGGACTCGGTCGAGTACATGGTGAACGCGCACTGCGCCGACGCGCTGGTCTGCATCTCCAACTGCGACAAGATCACCCCCGGGATGCTGCTGGCCGCGCTCCGGCTGAACATACCGACGGTGTTCGTGTCCGGTGGCCCGATGGAAGCGGGCGTGGTCAAGCCAGGCACCGGCAGCACGTCAGGCGGCCCGGTCAAGCTCGACCTGATCGACTCGATGACGGCCGCGGCCGACCCGTCCGTGTCTGATGAGCGGCTCAGCGAGATCGAGGAGGCGGCCTGCCCGACTTGCGGCTCCTGCTCCGGGATGTTCACCGCGAACTCGATGAACTGCCTCGCCGAGGCGATCGGGCTCGCGCTCCCCGGAAACGGCACGACCCTCGCCACGCACGCCGCGCGGCGGGCCCTGTTCAGCCGGGCGGGCGAAGTCGTGGTCGGCCTGGCCAAGCGGTACTACGAGGAGGGCGACGAGTCCGTCCTGCCGCTGTCCATCGCCACCCGCGACGCGTTCGAGAACGCCATGGCGCTGGACGTCGCCATGGGCGGCTCCACGAACACGATCCTGCACCTGCTGGCGGCCGCGCACGAGGCGCGGGTCGGCTTCGGCCTCAAGGAGATCGACGAGCTGTCCCGCCGGGTGCCATGCCTGTGCAAGGTCGCGCCCAGCAGCAGCTACCACGTCGAGGATGTGCACCGGGCGGGCGGCATCCCGGCCATCCTCGGCGAACTGGACCGGGCGGGGCTGCTCAACCAGGGCGTGCACACGGTGCACAGCTCCTCGCTGCGTGAGTTCCTCGACGACTGGGACATCCGGTCCCCTTCCGTGACGCCTGAGGCTGTGGAGCTGTTCTACGCCGCTCCCGGCGGAGTCCGCACGATCAAGCCCTTCTCCCAGTCGGCCCGCTGGACCAGCCTGGACGAGGACCGGGTGGCTGGCTGCGTCAGGGACCTCAAGCACGCCTACACCGCCGACGGCGGCCTGGCCGTGCTCTACGGCAACATCGCACCCGAGGGCGCCATCGTGAAGACGGCCGGGGTGCCGGAGGAACTGTGGCGCTTCACCGGCCCGGCCCGGGTCTTCGAAAGCCAGGAGGACGCGGTCGAGGGCATCCTGGCCGATCAGGTCAAGGCAGGCGATGTGGTGATCATCCGGTACGAGGGCCCCAGGGGCGGCCCGGGCATGCAGGAAATGCTCTACCCGACCAGCTTCCTGAAGGGCAAGGGACTGGGCCGGGAATGCGCCCTCATCACCGACGGCCGGTTCTCCGGCGGCACCTCGGGGCTGTCCATCTGCCACGTCGCCCCGGAGGCGGCGGCGGGCGGGGCGATCGCGCTGGCGCAGGACGGCGACCGTGTCGAGATCAACATCCCGCACCGCGAAATCCGGCTCGACGTCCCCGACGATGAGCTCACCGCCCGCCGGGAACGGCTGCTGGAAAAGCTGGGCGGCTACCATCCCGCGGACCGGGACCGGCCGGTGAGCGAGGCGCTGCGGGTCTACGCCGCCCTGGCGACCTCCGCGTCCACCGGCGCGGTCCGCGACATCAGCCTGCTCGGGCAGGCCGGCCATGGGCCCGGCGGGGCCAGCTACGGCGCGCCCGACACCGGGCCCGGTCAGTGATCCCGTCCGCGGCCGCGAGCGTCAGGTAGTGGCTGCGGCACGGGATTGGCTGGGGGGCGCGCGGCCACGAACCCTGCCCGCCGCGGTGGTCCCGGTCGCCGTCGGCTCCGGCGTCGCCTTCGGCTACGGGCAGTTCTCGCTGTGGCGGGCGCTGCTGGCCCTGGTCGTGGCGCTGGCCCTGCAGATCGGGGTCAACTACGCGAACGACTACAGCGATGGCGTGCGCGGCACCGATGAGCGCCGGGTCGGGCCTGTCCGGCTCGTCGCGGCCGGGATCGCGCCGCCGCGCCAGGTTCTCGGCGCGGCGCTGGGCAGTTTCGTGGTCGCCTGCGTGGCGGGTTTCGTGCTGGCCGCCGTCACCTCATGGTGGCTGCTGCTGCTCGGTGCGGCCGCGGTGGCCGCCGCGTGGACCTACACCGGCGGCAGCCGCCCGTATGGCTACCGTGGCCTGGGTGAGGTGGCGGTGTTCGCCTTCTTCGGCCTGGCCGCGGTGACCGGCACCGCCTACGTCGAGATGGGCCACCTGGCCTGGCTGGCCGTCGCGGCCTCGCTGCCCGTCGGGTTGCTCGCCTGCGCGCTGCTGGTGATCAACAACCTGCGCGACATTCCCTCCGACGTGCTGGCCGGCAAGCGCACGCTCGCGGTCATCCTCGGCGACGCGCGCACCCGGATCCTGTACATCGCCTGCGCGTTCGGGCCATTTGGCACCGCGGCGTGCATGGCGCCCGCCCGGCCACTGGCGCTGCTCACCCTGGCCGCGCTCCCGCTCGCGCTGGCGCCGGCCCGGTCCGTGCGGGCCGGCGCGGCCGGCCCGGCGCTGATCGCCGCGCTCGGCATGACCGGGCGGCTCCAGCTAGCGTTCGGCGCCCTGCTGACCATCGGGCTCGCCGTCAGGTTCTGACCTGGCGGGCGGCGGAGTCACCTCATCCGGGGTGCTCACCGCCGGCACCGCCGGCACCGCCGGCACCGCCGGCACCGTCCGGGCGGCCACGCCGTTCGGCGAGGGGCGCGGTGCGGCTGGCGGGCCAGCGCCCTCCGCCGGGCCGCCGAACGCCGTGCTCAGGGTCTTCAGCGCTGTGGTCACCTCGCTCGGGATCACCCAGAAGGTGTTGCCCTCAGCCTGGGCCAGCTGCGGCAGGGTCTGCAGGTACTGGTAGGCGAGCACCTTCGGGTCCGCGTCTCCGTCATGCACGGCCTGGAACACGGTGCCAATCGCCTGGGCCTGCCCTTCGGACCGCAGGATCTGGCCTTGCTTGTCGCCCTCGGCGCGCAGGATCTGGCTCTGCTTCTCCCCTTCCGCGGTGAGGATCTTCGACTGCCGGACCCCCTCAGCGGTGAGGATCGCCGCGCGCTTCTCCCGTTCCGCCCGCATCTGCTTCTCCATCGCGTCAATGACGCTCTTGGGCGGGTCGATCGCCTTGATCTCCACCCGGGTGACCCGGAGCCCCCATTTGCCCGACGCGTCGTCCAGCACGCCGCGCAGCATCGTGTTGATCTTGTCGCGGGAGGTCAGCGTCTCCTCCAGGTCCATGTTCCCGATCACGCTGCGCAGCATGGTCGCGGTGATCTGCTCGATCGCCTGGATGTAGTTGACGATCTCGTAGTCGGCCGCCCGCGGGTCGGTCACCTGGAAGAACAGGACGGTATCGATGTGCACGACCAGGTTGTCCTCGGTGATGACCGGCTGCCCCTTGAACGCCACCACCTGCTCGCGCAGGTCGATCAGCGGCTTGACCCGGTCCACCAGCGGGATGATGAAGTTCATCCCCGGTTCCAGGGTCTTGCGGTACCGGCCGAAACGCTCGATGTTGCGGGCCCGTGCCTGCGGCACGATCCGGACCGTCTTGATCACCAGGGTGAACATGAGCACCACTGCAATGATGACGGCGACCAGCCCGGCTATCTCCATGACTACTCCCTGGGATGAACAAGTGCGGTGGCGCCCTCGATCTGGAAGACGTCAACGGTCGAGCCCGCGGGCATGACCACGGACTCGTCGTAGGAACGCGAGGACCAGACTTCCCCGCCGATGCGGACCCGGCCACCGTGCGCGTTCACTTCTTCGATAACCAGCGCGGACTTGCCGACCAGCGCGGAGGTTCCGGTGCGCAGCAGCGGGGGCTGCTTGATGTGCCGCATCGCGATCGGCCGCACCACGCCGAGCCCGGCGCCCGCGGCGGCCGCGAAGGCGGCCAGCTGGAAGGGAAGGCCAAGGCCGACCACGCCGGTGAGCGCGGCCACCACGGCGGCGACGGCGATCAGGGCGAAGGCCAGGGTCGCCGTGAGCAGTTCGGCAACCCCGAGCACCGCGGCCAGGATCAGCCACACAATCCAGGACCCCATGATCACTCCCGGGGCGTACACATCAGCGGATGGCTCAGCGTGCTCACACGCGCGGCTCCGCGTTCCTCTCTGACAGTAACTCCGGCACGGCGATACCCGCGACCCCCGCGGGCACCGCTCCGGTAACAACAGCAGCAGCCGCACGGACTCCGGCCGCACCTGCCGTCAGCAGACGCGGCGCCACGACGGCGCGATGGGCCAAAAGATAAGCTTGTCCCGTTGCCTCCTGGGGAGGAGGCAACGCCTGTCAGGGGGGTTCGCCGTACGGGGAGGCAGCCTTGGCGGGAAAGTGGTTCCGCGGCATCACCCCTCGCCAGGACGCGCTGCCGGAGATCGATACCGCCGTCGCCCATCCGGCCCGCATCTATGACTACTGGCTCGGCGGCAAGGACAACTTCGCGGCGGACCGCGAGGCCGGGGATCGGGCGATCGAGGCCAACCCAGGCATTCTGCCCGGAGTGCGCGCGAACCGGCGGTTCCTGGGCCGTGCGGTCCGCTACCTGGCCGGCGAAGCGGGGATACGGCAGTTCCTGGACGTCGGGACCGGGCTGCCGGCGATGGACAACACACACGAGGTGGCGCAGTCGGTCGCCCCGGACGCGCGCGTGGTGTACGTGGACAATGACCCGATCGTGCTGGCGCACGCCCGGGCCCTGCTGGGCGGCAGCCCGGACGGCTGTACTGCGTTCGTCAACGCGGATGCCCGCGACCCGGCGGCCGTGCTGAAGGGCGCGGCCGCCACGCTGGACTTCAGCCAGCCGATCGCGGTCATGGCCTTAATGGTCCTGCAGCACATCGCGGACTCCGACGATCCGCAGCAGATCGTCGCCCAGTTGATGGACGCGACGCCGTCCGGCAGCTACCTGGTCGTGTCGGACACCGCGTCCGACATCAGGGAGGAGGTGGTGGCCGAGTCGCAGCGCCGCCTGAACGCCCGGATGGCCGGGCGGCAGACCCGGCGCAGCCGGGCCGAGATCCAGCAGTACTTCACCGGCCTGGACATGGTGCGGCCCGGCCTGGTCACGCTGAACCGGTGGCGGAGCGCCGCCGGCGACCCGGATACCGGCGAGGACACCGCCGCGTACTGCGGGATCGGCCGCAAGCCCTGACCCAGTGGTCGGTAAGACCACTGGCCGGGCTGTTCCCACCGGGGCCCGGAGCGGGAATTATGGTGCCATCCAGCGTCGGAGGGCACGTCATGACCGGTAGAACCCAGTTGTCGTACAGCCACGGAACCTCCCAGCAGCCGCTGCTCGGCGAGACCATCGGGGCCAATCTGAGGCGGATCGCCGCGACCTTTCCCGGTCAGGAGGCCCTGGTCGATGTGCCCACCGGACGGCGATGGAGCTACGCGCAGCTCGACAATGACACCGATGTGCTGGCTCGTGGGCTGATCGCGGCGGGCCTGGCGGCAGGCGACCGGGCCGGTATCTGGGCACCGAACTGCGCGGAGTGGGTACTGCTGCAGTACGCCACGGCCAAGGCCGGCATCATCCTGGTCAACATCAACCCCGCCTACCGGAGCCATGAGCTGAGCTATGCGCTGCGCCAGTCCGGTGTCCGGCTGCTGGTCAGTGCGGAGGCGTTCAAGTCCAGCGACTACCGCGGGATGATCGGGGAGGTACGCGACGACCTCGCGGATCTCGAGCAGGTGACCTACCTGGGGTCAGCGCAGTGGGACGCCCTGCTGGCCGCCGGACGGCACCCGGGCGGGACCGCCGGGCGGCAGGCCGTCGGGGCCACCGACCCGCTGGCCGAGCGCGAGGCCACCCTGTCCTTCGACGACCCGATCAACATCCAGTACACCAGCGGGACAACGGGCTTCCCCAAGGGCGCGACGCTGTCGCATCACAACATCCTGAACAACGGCTACTTCATCGGCGAGGGCTGCCGGTACACCGAGCAGGACCGGGTCTGCATCCCGGTGCCCTTCTACCACTGTTTCGGCATGGTTCTCGGCAACCTGGCGTGCAGCACGCACGGCTCGGCCATCGTGATCCCCGCGCCGGGCTTCGACCCGGCCGCCACCCTGCGCGCGGTGGCCGCGGAGCAGTGCACTGCCCTGTACGGCGTGCCGACGATGTTCATCGCCGAGTTCGCGCTGCCCGATTTCGCGTCCTATGACGTGTCCTCGCTGCGTACCGGCATCATGGCCGGGTCACCATGCCCGGTCGAGGTGATGAAGCGGGTGGTCAGCGAGATGCACATGACCGAGGTGACGATCTGCTACGGAATGACCGAGACCTCGCCTGTCTCCGCGCAGACCCGCGCCGACGATGACA
>CAYPQM010000126.1:0-20671 GCA_964412845.1 uncultured Streptosporangiaceae bacterium | reverse complement strand
CCGCCTGGGCCCGGGACCACGACCTGACCGAGGGCCAGCTCACCGTGCTGGCCATTGACCCGCCATCCAGCGACTCCTGCCGCCTGGGCCCGGATGACCTTGACCCGCCGCAGGTGCAGGGCTTCGTCTTCTGCACCATCCCGTTAACCGAGTGACCGCGGCACGGCCCCGGAGCGTGGTGACGCGGGATGGGCAGGTAACGACCGAGCACCCGGCCGAGGGCGCGGGTGGCCGTCGTCGCGGTGGCTGGCGGCTTGGGCCTGCTCCGTGGCGTAGGCGCGCAGCAGGTCATGGAGCCGGTAGCGGCCGTGAGCGTGCTCGGTCAGCAGGTGCGCGGCGGTCAGTTCGTCCAGCGCGCGGCGGGCCTGGTCGGGGCCGGTGGCGGCGAGGCTGGCCGCGACGGCGATGCTGATGTCCGGCCCGGAATGCCGCCCCAGGAGGCGGAACATCCGGGCCGCCGGGCTGCTGAGCGTCTGGCAGGACCAGGAAAACACCGCCCGCAGATTCGCGGCGCCGGTCCCGGCCGAGAGCAGGTCAAGCCGCCGCCGTGTGTCACGCAGTTCGGCGGCGAGGGAGCTGAGCGGAGTGCGGGGGTGGGCTAGGGCACCGGAGGCGGCGATGTTCACCGCCAGAGGCAGGCGGGCGCACAGGCCGATCAGCTCGTCGGCTGCTGCTGGCTCGCCGCTGACGCGCGCTCGCCCCAGCCGCCGTACCAGCAGCTCGCGGGCTTCCCTGGTGGTGAGCAGGTCCACGGTCAGCGGGATGGCGCCGTCGAGGGCGATCAGATCGGTGAGCCGGCTGCGGCTGGTGATCAGCACCATGCAGCCAGCCGCGCCGGGCAGCAATGGGCGTACCTGGTCGGGGTCGCGGGCGTTGTCCAAGACGATCAGGATGCGCTTGCCGGCCAGCAAGCTGCGGTACAAGCCGATCTGGGCATCAAGATCGGCGGGGATGCGTTCTGCGGGCACCGCCAGCGCGTCCAGGAACCTGCGTACCGCCGTGGCCGCCGGCATGGGCGCGCAGGACGGGCCGAAACCACGCAGGTCCACATACAGCTGCCCGTCCGGGAACCGGTTGGCGACCTGGTGCGCCCAGTGCACCGCCAGCGCCGTCTTCCCCACCCCAGCCGTCCCGCCGATCGCCGAGATCAGCACCGTGCCGGGTGCCTGGCTGCGGGCCTGGTCGGTGATCTGGGACAGCCTGGCGAGCTCTTCCGACCGGCCAGTGAAGTGCGGCACCGCACCGGGGAGCTGCCGCGGCACCCGTGCCGGAGAGCTGGCCGGGCCGGGCAGCGCGGCGGCAGCCGGCGGCGTGCCGTCGTGGCGGGCTCGCATCGCGGCGAGGGCGGGATCGCCCGCCAGGATCTGCCGGTGTCCCAGCTCCATCGGCTGAGCGGGCAACCGCTCGCGCCTCCGGTCCTGGGTGGTCAGACCTCGCAGTCCCGGGATCAGCCCGCTTCGGCGGCCCGGCATCTGGGCCAGCGCACCCGCCTGGCCTGCGTGGCCGGTGAAACACGGCGGAGCCCCGGGCGGCTGCCACGGCACCTCCAGCGTGGCCGGTGTGCGCGGCGTCTCGGGCTGGGCGGCTGGCTCCTCTGGGATGGCTGGCTCGCTCGCCCGGGAGAGCCGGCGGCCGGGGGCAGCGATGAACTCCTCGCGCTCCGGGCTGTCCAGGCCCAGTGCGTCCGCCAGCCGGAGCACCGAGCCAGGGTGCGGCCACCTGGCTTGACCGCGTTCGAGGTTCCCGATCGTCTTGGCGTTCAGCCCGGACCTGTTGGCCAGCTCATGCTGGGACAGCCCGGCGGTATACCGGAGCGCACGCAGCCGGGCCCCGAACTCCTGCGTCCCACTCACCTGGCGCGGTAATTGCGGTGCATCTGGATGTCTCCTTAGCGCTTTCCGGGTCTCGCAGCGAACGGCCGGCGAGCACGCGGGCTTACTGGCGCCCCGTTCACCAGGGCCCTAGACAGGCCCGCTTGCTCGCCGGCCTTCGCTGATCAGCCTGTTCCCTGCGCGCGCCGTTCAGGAGAGGTTGAGCAGTGCCGTTTGGCCGACCTCTACTTCCATCTTGACGAGAGGCTAACGCGGTGCCGTAGAGACCGACAGGAAGAGTAACCGGCAGACTTACCGGCAGAATCTGGTCCATTGCTGATGCGGACCTTTGCCCAGGTTAACCAGTTGGCGGCCAGAACAGCGTCCGGCTGGGCCGGCACCGGATAGATGGCTCACGGCATGACCCGCCTCATCCGGCGGCAGGCTGACGTCCGGCAAGCATCGGCCGCTCGTTCGGTAGAAGGGCCGGAGTCCGTGGCGGCCGGTCGTGCCCGGGTCGCCCGATCGAAAAGAACGAGGAAACACCGGCGCATTCATTCGCTGACCCACAGCCTATGCCGCGGGATGATGATGGGAGGGTGGCATTTCTTGCCTCTAGTATGAGACTATTGACCCGAGGCCGCAGGCTGAGATACGACCGTTCCGGAGAAGTTTCTCTGTGACTTCGAGGCGCTGCTGAATCGCCCTCCCATGCGATTGGCCCGGTGCACGGCGGAGTCCTCGTGGAAGGGTTGAGCAGTATGCATCAGAGTAGCGCAGATCCGGCCACGCAAGCAGGAGTCATGTCGCTGGCTCGTCTGGCTGACCAGGTCTCGAAGGCAAGCCAGAACATGATGAGCCTGGATTCGCTGTCGAACATCTACTGGGGCCTGAGCCATCTCCTGGAGCTGGGCTTGCCGGGCGATGTGGTGGAACTAGGCTGTCATGCGGGATATACCAGCGTGTATTTGCAGATGATCATTGACCATATGGATCCGGGTCGCACGCTTCACGTCTATGATTCGTTCGAGGGCCTGCCGAAGCCGGGTCCCCGGGACGGCACCTATTTCTCGGCCGGCGAACTCCGGGTCAGCCAGCAGGATCTGGCGGCTACCTTTGACGCCTGGGGTCTTCGCCACCCGGTGATCCATGCCGGCTGGTTTGAGGATACGCTTCCGGGCGGGCTTCCCGACAAGATCGCCTTCGGGCTGCTGGATGCAGATTTCTATGAGTCCATTCTGGTTGGCCTCCGCCATGTGTGGCCGCGCGTTATCCCTGGTGGCATCGTCATGATCGACGACTACTGCGATCCCCGCGAGAACCCTTGGGCGTGGCCGGAGATGCCTGGGGTCAAGGTCGCCTGCGATGAGTTCTTCGCCAGCACCAGGGAACGCCCGGTCACCCTGATGGGATGCGGCTCGATGGCTTGCGCCTACGTGCGCAAGAGCATTGGGCCCGCTCGAAGCGCTTAGAGGTGGTCGACGGGTGGGCGCTGGGTCTTGCGCTCAGCCTTCCGCATCGGTGATGGGCAGGTATCCGAGTGCCTGGTGCAGGTCGTTGAGCTGTGGGAGCAATGGCGCCGGGATCAGGTTCAGCGGGATTCCGGTCGCGGGAGAATCCGGGTCGGCGGGCCAGCTCCCGTGTTTCTCCTGAATGAGCCACGGTGACGTGCCTGCTTCGTCGAGGGAGAGGAAGTCACTGATGGCCTGCAGGGTCTGTGCCGAGTTGGCGGTCAGGTCCTCGATGCGGACGCGGAGGCACGATTGGTGGTGCGCTTGTTCAAAGTCCAGCTGCTGGGTCGTGCGAGTGATCCAGTAGCTGGCCAGGGCGGCCAGGGAGCTTGTCGGGTGGGCCGCCACGAACGGCGCGAATTCTGGCCCGGCCAGGCCCCAGCGGCTCGCACCGAGGATGGTGCGCACCGTGGTGTCGGCCCGGCGGTGCACGATCAGGAACCGGGTCTGCGGATAGAGCCGCGCGAACGTCTGGGCCGCCGCAGGGGGCGCGGTGCTGAACTCGCACCAGCGTCTGCCGCCGTCGCGGGCGAGAATCGCGGTGACCAGCCCGGTGCTGAGCGCCCTGGCGGACGCGGCCCCAAGCTGTGAAATCCCCTGGCCGTCATGGCCGTCAACGGTTTGCCAGGTGGTCACCGCGGTATGGCACAGCGGCAGTATGCCCGTCCCCCCGGTGCAGGCCAGTCCGGGGCACGCGGACATTGCGGACCACAGCCGGTCTGCCCCGGATCCGGTGTAGGCCATGACGATGACGGCGGCGGCCTGCGCGCTTTGCGCTGCGGTGGCGGGGCGATTCGGCAGTTGGCTGATGCTCATCATCAGCCCGCCAGGGCGGGAGACTGGCCGCCGGCCATGGCGGCATGGTGCGCCAGCGACGGCAGGCCGAGCAGATCGGCGAGCAGCCCGATCCTGCCCTCGTCGGCGAAGATTCCACTCTCGCCGTAGTCGCAGTACCTCAGCTCATTGCGGCGCAGCGCCACGCTCAGATTGACGCGGCCGTCCAGAAGTTCCAGCCACGCCTGCGCGGTCCCGACGATGCTCCAGGCAGGCTCTACGCCGTCCTCATCATCACCGTTTTCCTGATCAACCGCGGCCGGGCTGGCGTCACTGCTGAGCGTGCGCGCGGCGAGATCGACCCGCCAGCACACCGGCCGGTCGATGTGCGGCTGGCGGATCGCCACCGTGAAGCTCTCCGCCATGTGCTCCTGCCACCGGTCGGCGAAGACGCTGTCGATCCGGGCCACCCCCGCGGCCAGCCGGCCGGCCAGCACGGCGGCCCCGGGCACCGGCGTGCCCGGCCCGGGAACATTGGCGCGCTCCGGGGCACCAGCGTCGTCTCCGGCGGGTACCAGCAGGCTGGCTGGGCTGTCGGCGGTTCCCCACTTCTCGTCGATCGGGACGTAGCCAAGCTTGCCGAGCAGTTCGTTGATGGACTCCAGGATGGGCGGCGGGATCAGCCCCATCGGAACCGAATCACTTCTGCCGATCGAGTCCGGGCTGATCCTGCCGGTATGCCAGATCTTGTGGTCGGCCGGGCCGAACCGCTCGTGCTCGTGGGCGAAGACCGCCTGCGCGATGCCGGGCACCCGCCCGACGCCGATGAAATCGAAGATCCCCGCCGCGATGCGTTCCGGCTCCCGCACCATGTCCTCATACCGCACCCGGTGGCAGAGGTCTGGGTGCGCCTCCTCGGCCTCGGCTATCGCCCGGGCCTGGTCGTGCCAGTACCTAGCGAGCGCCATCACCGCATTGCCCGGTGAGCCGGCGATGTACGGGTCGAATCCGTAGCCGTTCAGCCCCCACGGGCACGCCTCAAGCCCGGAACTGATCATGTCCATCGGATGGCGATACAAGCAGATGAACCGGGTCGCGGGATAGATCCGGGTCAGCAGTTCGGTGTGTGGTGCCGTACCCAGGCTCTTATCGCAATACAGCCGTTTCCCTCGCCGCTTCAGGTACGGCGCCGTCATCAGGTCCATGGTC
The DNA here is from genome assembly GCA_964412845.1 of uncultured Streptosporangiaceae bacterium. Taxonomy (GTDB): domain Bacteria; phylum Actinomycetota; class Actinomycetes; order Streptosporangiales; family Streptosporangiaceae; genus JAWWPY01. The sequence continues at coordinate 15,366 of CAYPQM010000126.1, read as the reverse complement.
TGCCGGATGCCGGCGATCGCGGCATCGGGGACTTGCGGCGGTGCGTCGCCCCGCTGCAGTGCCAGCGGCGCACCCTCGATCAGCGACCACACCACCGCCAGCTGCGAGCACAACGCCGGGATGTTCGTCTCCGGCGGGCAGGCCAGGTCCGGATGCGTATCCAGGATCAGCCGCAGCAGCGTCGACCCAGAACGCCCCATGCACAACACGAAGACCGGGTCCATCTGCTGTCCGCCATCGCTGCGGCCATTGCCTGGGCCATGCCAGGCCGCCGGATTCAATTGCTCCACTGGGATCTCACTCACTGGCGCATCCAATAGGGGTTCGCTAAGACCTGGACCCATGGTGCCTGTGCACCGCATCGTGCATGCATCGCCGCCGCAACGTCGGCCACCTCGGGGGGCAGGCGTGGTTCAGAAGAAGAATCCCCAGTAGGGGCGGCTGGTGTAGCTGACCTGGCTGGCCGGTGGCGCGGTGACCGGTACCGGCGCGCCGAAGTCACCGAAGGTGAGATCCCGGTCGGTCGTGACGTTGCCCTGCCTGCCCTGCCTGGTGATGGTCACCAGGCGCCGGACCCGCCCCTGCTGATCGAGCTGCACGGTCGCGGTGAGCGACTGCGGCGCTCCGGGGAGGCGCACGGTGAACACGTACCTGGGGCCGGTCCAGCCCGGGCCGGAGGCGGATCCCGCCTCGCGCACCGTGCCCGCCGAGCGCAGCGCCTCCGAAAGCTCAGCCGGGCTGACTGGCCGGTCGGTGACGAAGCCATACATCTCGGACCGCGGTATCCCGTCGGCCGTCACGGGCGGCACCGGGGCCTTGTCCCAGGGCTGGCCGAGGGCCGCACTCCCGGGTACCCGCGTGTACACATACCGGCCGAGGAACCGGATCTGCGCTGTCGCCGGGCCGTCTGGCCGCCGTAGGGCCAGCAGCTCGGTGCCCAGCCCGTGCCGGGGGTCGAACGCGCCGGACACCACACCCGAGTACATGTCACGCCCCCTGAACCGCACCACCGAGTCCAGGCTGAACCGGTAACTGGCCGCCGAGGTCTTCGCCAGCGCGCCGGCCACCGCGGCCCGCGGCGACGGCGGGTGGCCGGCCGATGCCGCCAGCAGCGCGGCCGTCACCCCGGCCGCGACCGCGGCCCCACCCGCTGCCACGAGCACCCGCCTGCGCGGACGCCGGTGACGCTGCCTCACCGTGGCGCCCCCGTCCCGCACGACATGCGGAGCGCCGGTGCCCGGCGGCACGTCACCAGGCCCGGCCAGGAAGGCGCCGCGCCCGTCGGGGCCGGTTTCGTTCACGTCCGTCTCATGCACAGCCAGTCACCCTTCACCTGTTGTGCTGCGCCGGCCGAAGACCGGCCGCCCATTGGCTGCGAAGGCCCGCAGAAGATTCTTGGCCAGCATCCAAGAGGCCTTTGTTGAGGTCACTATTAAGCCGGAACCGCGCTCGCCCGCGCATCGCCCAGGCTGCGCAATCAGGGCTTTCCCGGCTGGATAATACAGCCGCCGCCGCGTCCTGGCAGCCATGGCTGACGAGGGATATCCCGGACCGGCAATACTTCCCCGAAACTGCCACCAATTCTTCGTGTGAAACTACCTTGCCTCAGGTCCGGGGCCGAAAGTAGCGTCATCCATGCGGCAGGCGTAACTCTCATTAGGCGCCTTGTGGCCGTGGCACATGTGATTTGCATGACGCCTGGAGAGGGAATGAAAACGCCAGACCTGCCGGTTGGCTTCGGCCTGCTCGGCCCGCTGCTAGTCACCGGGGCCGGTGGCACGGCCATCGCTATCCCGCAACCCAAGCAGCGGGTCATCATGGCCGCGCTGCTGCTGCGGGCCAACACGACGGTTACCGGTGACCAGCTCGCGAATGCCTTGTGGCAGGACGCGCCGCCGCCCAACGCGCTGGCGGCGATCCGCACCTACGTGGCCCGGTTGCGCCGGACCCTGGGTCAGGTGGGTACCCGGCTGGTCAGCCGGCCCACCGGTTACGCGGTTGAGGTTCACCCGCCAGGCGAATTCGACCTGGACGAACTTGACCGCCTGCATGCCGAGTCGCGGCTGGCCGCCGAAGCCCAGCAGTGGGAACGGGCAGGCCGGGCATCGGGCCGGGCGCTGTGCCTGTGGCGCGGCCGCGCGCTGGAAGACATCCCATCCGATGTGCTGCACCGGTCGGTGGCCGAGCGGCTGGAAGAGGCGCGCCTGCAGTTGGTCACGGCCCAGATGGACGCCGAGCTGCACCTCGGCCGCCACCACTACGTGCTCGCCGAGCTCCGCCAGCTGGCGGCCGGGCATCCGCTGCATGAGCACATCCAGGCCCAGCTCATGCTGGCCTATTACCGGTGCGGACGGCAGGCCGACGCCCTGGGCACATACCAGCAGGTACGCATGTGCCTGGCCGACAACCTTGGCGTCGAGCCCGGACCCGAGCTGCGCCAGCTGCACCAGCACATCGTGACCGCCGATCCCATCCTCGACCCTCCACAATGGCCGCGGGCGGCCGGGCCGGGCCGGCCGGAAACGGTGTCCGCGCTGCCGTACTAGCCGACATCACAGTGTCAATCGATCACAGCCCAGAAAGGACAGCGCGATGAAGTCAGGCATCAAGAAGACAATGCGCGTCGCGACCACCTTCACCGGCGCCGCCTGCGCGGTCGCCTTCAACAACCCGGCGGCGCTGGCCGGTACCGCCGGGCCAGCAGCAGCGGCACAGCCCGGCATCGCCGCAAATCACCGCATCAGCGGCAGTATCCGTCAGGCTACTTGTGCCAGCCATTCGCACTGGATGCACGTCAAAGGACCTACCGGCAGCGTGTCCTGTTACGGTTTCAGGGGCATACTGAGCCTGTCCCCCTGGCCCAACATGCGCGCCTTCTGCGGCGGGAATAATTCTGGCTACATCTATGGCCACGACAATTTGCATAGCTATACCGTATACAATCACTTCGGCCATGGAACCACTTACTACAACCTCCCGAAGAGTGTCAGGTGGTTTTATATAAGTGAGGTTACTAATTTTGGCTGGTCTGGCAACGACAAGTGCTAGTAAAACGTAGGCCGCCACTGGGTTTCGGGTAGGCGGCGGCTGACCAGGGCTCGCGCAGGACGCGAACGCCACAGCGACGAACCGCGGCGCGTCGCCAGGTCCGGGCCCTAGCGCGGTCAAGCCCTCACCCGCCGGAAGTCCACACCTCGGAACCCACCCGGAGCCTCCGTGCCCAGCCCGGCGAGAGAGTTCGATCGCGGTGCGGCGCTGAGCAGTTTCGCCGGCACACTGCCCGGGTGGTCGACGGGTCCAGATCCGGGGCTTGCCGCCCCATGCGGGGCTGCGGAGGCCGGCCAGGATGGGGGCGATGACGTGGTCCCGGAGGATGAGCAGGGGAAGACGTGCGTCGTGTCGTCGGCCAATGGAGTGTGGTTCGGGCTGCTGGGCCCGTTGCTGGTGCGGTCCGGGGACCTGGAGTTGCGTCTGACAGCAGCCAAGCAGCGGGTGCTGCTCGCATCCCTGCTGTGCCGCCCCGGGCTGGTGATCTCCGCGGATGAACTGGTCGAGTTCCTGTGGGACGGTGCTCCTCCGGCCGGTGGCCACTTCACGCTGCACAGCTATATCAAGCGGCTGCGGCAGGGGCTGGGGCCGGTAGCTGGCGCCCGGATCGAAACCTGCCAGCCCGGTTACCTGATCCGGGTCGGGACCGAAGAACTGGACACCGCCCGGTTCAATACGTTGATCAGGGCCGGGGAGGAGGCGATGCGGGTCAGATCGTGGGATCAAGCGGCCGCGGCGCTCACCGAGGCCCTGCACTTGTGGCGGAGCACTCCGCTGGCCGACGTGCCATCCGAGGAACTGATCCGCAGCGTGCGGCCGAATTGGCAGCAGATGCGGCTGGAAGCGATCGAGTTGAGGAACGATGCCCAACTGCATCTGGGCAAACACACCGCCCTGGTCCCTGAGCTCTATGCCTTAATCGAGCAGCACCCGCTCCAGGAGCGGCTTTACGCCCAGCTCATGCTCGCGCTGTACCGGTGCGACCGTCAGGCCGACGCACTGGCTGTCTATCAACGCGCACGCCGGCTTCTGGTCGAAGAGCTCGGCGTTGAGCCCAACTCCGGGCTACAAGAGCTGCATCAGCGCATCCTGACCGGCGACCCGAAGCTGAGGAATTATCCTGCTGCATCCGGCCGGCCCGCGGCCGGCGCAGCCAGCATGCTCACCGCCACCCCGGCTGCTCATGCCGCCGCGGCTAACGGTCAATGTCCGGAGCTGATCAGGGCAGAGGGTGCGCCACGGCAGTTGCCAACCGCCGCGCAATCCTTCGTGGGCCGGGTCGCTGAGCTGACCGCCCTGACCAAGCTGTCCGACCATGCCGCCCAGGGAACTGGGACCGGGCTGCTCCTGGTGACCGGCCCGGCGGGAGTGGGCAAAACCGCGCTGGCCGTGCACTGGGCGCATGAGGTTGCCGACCGGTTCCCCGATGGGCAGCTGTACGTGAACCTGCGCGGTTTCGGCCCAACCAGGGGGGCCGCTACACCGAGGCATGCGATTCGCAGATTCCTGGGCGCCCTGGGAGTCCCGGCTGACCGGATGCCGTTGACCCTGGAAGGCTGCGCGGATCTCTACCGTCGCCTGCTGGCAGGCAAGCGGATGCTGGTCGTGCTGGACAACGCCCGTGACGTTACCCAGGTGCGCCCACTGCTGCCAGGCGGCCGGCACTGCATGGTGATCGTCACCAGCCGCAGCCAGCTCACCGGCCTGGTCGTGGTCGAGGGGGCGCTGCCGCTCTCCCTGGACGTTCTCAGCAAGGCCCAGGCCCGCGAGCTGTTGATCCGCCGCCTCAGCGCAGACCGGGCCGCAGCCGAGCCCGGAGTAATCACCGAAGTGATCGAACAATGCGCCCAGTTGCCGTGCGCGCTCGCCGCCGCGGCCGCCCGCATCGCGCTTCAGCCCGGCCTGTCCCTAGCGGGCCTGGCCGCGGAGTTGCGCGACACCGGCCTGCTCCATGCCCTGGACACCGGGGATGAAGAGAGCAGCATCCGGGCCGTGTTCTCACGGTCCTACGAGATCCTCAGCCGCCGGGCGTCGCGGATGTTCCGGCTGCTCGGCCTGCATGGCGGCCCGGACATCGCCGCTGCCGCCGCCGCCAGCCTGGCCGGTCTGTCATTGCCGGAGACGCACCGCCTGCTAGCTGAACTGGTCCACGCCAATGTGGTGAGCAGCCACTCTCCGGGACGGTTCACATTCCACAACCTGCTTCGTGTCTACGCTGCCGAGCGCGCTGAAGTGGAAGAAGATAAAACGAGCCGGGACGCAGCTACCGGCCGGGTACTTCAGCACTACGTTCACACCGCTCATGCCGCCGGCCGCCTCCTGTCTCCAGCGAAAGAACCGCTCATCCTGGCCAGGCCCCAGAGCGGCGTCGCACCGGAAGGAATAGCCGATTACAGCCAGGCACTAGCCTGGTTCCAGGACGAATACCAGGTGCTGATGGCGGCCGTTGAGTTCGCGGCCAAGACAGGATTCGACGCCTATGCCTGGCAGATCGCATGGTGTCTGACCGGCATATTCGACTTGGACGGGCGCTGGCAGGATGGCGCAGCAGTCCAGCGCACGGCACTCACGTCCGCTGAGCGAGCCGGCGACAAGGTCGGGCTGGCCCGCGCGCATTCCGGGCTCAGTGCCAGCCTCATCGAACTGGGCGCGCTGGACGACGCCGGCGTCCACTTGCAGCATGCCCTCCGGCTGTGTGCCGAGCTCGATGACAAGCTCGGGCAAGCCCAGGCCAGCCTGGGCCTGAGCCAGGTAGCCAGGCGGCAGGGCGATAACCGCCGGGCACTCCGTGACGCCGAGCAGGCGCTCGTCCTCCATCAGGCCGCTGGTCACCTGGCCGGGCAGGGACGAGCCCACAGCGCCATCGGCTGGTGCCGAGCCCGGCTAGGTAATCACGAGCAGGCGCTGGCCGACTGGGCGCAAGCCATGGCCCGCTGCCGCGAGGCGCACGACCGGCTCGGCGAGGCCACGGCCTGGGACAGCCTCGGCTATGCCCACCGCCAGCTTGGCGAGTACGCGAAAGCCATCGCGTGTTACCAGCGGGCGATTGATTTGGCAGATCAACTGGGAGCGCGTTATCAGCGGGCTGAAGCCTTGACCCACCTTGGCGATCTCCAGCGTGACGCTGGCGACGCCGTGGGCGCCCGCTCCGCCTGGCAGCAAGCCGCCGGCCTACTGGATGAGCTACGCAGCCCCGATGCCGAGCAGATCAGTGCCCGGCTGCAGAATTCGGGGAACGACCGGGCCGAGGACCATCCCGATCATCCGGCGTTGCTCACCGAGGTAGGGGACCGGTAGAGAACCGGCACGCTACCCACGATCACCCGGCTCGCCCGGGTACTCCAAGATCATGAGAAAAGCTGCCGATGCCGGCCGCCGCCGGGTCAAGCCAGATTGGCCGGACCTGCCGCACGCGGGGCGCCAGCGCGACGCCAGAGACGCGCCAGAACCGGCGAGCAGAATGCAACAACAGGACTCGGCACCGCCCGCACGTAGCCGCGGCGATGGATGAGGACGGAGGGATGTTGACAGCGCTTCGCCTGCGGCCAATGACAGCCGCCCAGTTCAGCATATGGCGCGCCAGGATCCTCCCCGGGTACGCGGCCGCCCACCTGCGAGCCGGAGTCTGGAGTGCCGGGGAGGCAGACAGCCGCGCCGCGAAGCTGATAGGCAACTTGCTCCCGGCCGGCGTCGAAACCCCCGGGGTGCTCTTGTTGTCCGCCGAGACATCCGATGGCAACTCCATCGGCATGGCCTGGCTGGTGCTCGACCGGCCACGCCCGGGCGCCGTATGGATCCACAATATAGAAATATTCCCGGGTTATCGCGGTAAAGGCTACGGTCGCGAGCTCCTAGCAGCGGCTGAGCAGCACAGTCTGGAGCACGGCGCAAAAGAAATCGGCCTGAATGTCTTTGGCGGAAACATCATTGCCCGCAGCCTTTACGAATCATCCGGCTACGAGATCTCATCCCTGCAGATGCGAAAGCGGCTAGCCGGTACTGCTCTGACGGAACAGCCGCCTAACGAATAAGGGCGTTGCTACATGTCCAAAGGCTTAAAGGGCGAGTACTTCCTCTCTGCATATCTGGTGCCGCCAGGCGAAAGTTCCGTGCTGTCGCCCCGGCATGACCAGGGAGTCGCTCTCTGGCGAAGCTCGGGGCATGCCGTCGAATTGGTGCGTGTCTGGCAGGTCGAGCGGCTCAGTGGCCAGAAGCATCATGACTGGCCACTCTTCACCGTTGCGCGAGCCGAGGCATTCCTCGAGTATCTGCTAGAATCCGAAGGGCTCTCACTCAATGATATTACCTGCCTGTGGGGAACGCCCGGCTTGCCGCGATATCGCGCTGTGCCGTCGCCCGCGGGCACAGAGGGCCTGCCCACCCACAGCCTAGCTCATCTGTTCAGCGGGATGCTGCTCGACACCCGGCTGTTCAAGGATGAGAACATCATCGCCATGGCAATAGATGGCGGTCCGGACTTTGTCGAAGAGAGAAGGTATCCGGAGCATTGGTATGCCGGCTGTGTTTCAAGGCGCGGCAGCCTTACTTTCCGCCCCGTTGCGTCCCCGGCGCCGCTTTATGGTGCCGCGTCGGCCCTATTTATGCGTGAGCCTGGCACGCTGATGGCGCTCGCGTCGGCATGCCGGGCGAAGATGAAGATCGACTCTGAGGCTCTGGTCTCCTCGCTAAATCTATGCGGCGGCCGCCTCTTTCCTATGACAGTCGCTGTTCCGTTCATCCAGAGCCTGATCAGCGAAGCCCAAGAGCAACTTGCCCAGCGCCCGTTGGATAGCAGATTCAGCCGGCCGGACAATATCCAAAGTGCGGTCATGTCCGCTGTTCAGGAGTGTTGCGAAGTTATCGCGGCGCGCAATGTCAGGCTGCTCTGCTCCGTGGGCCGGATTGACCCGCGCGACAGTTACCTATCTGTCAGCGGTGGCTTTGCCCTCAACTGCCCGACCAATTCCCGGCTGATGGACGAGTTCGGCTTCCGCGGGCTGCTCGCGCCACCATGCGCCGATGATTCAGGGCAGGCACTGGGCCTGGGCTTGATGGGCCTTTATGGGTCGGGAATGCTTCAGGCCAGGGACTTCATATTTACCTCGGCATTTCATGGCAACCCGTTGCGTGACTCGGAAATGGCCCTCCGGGAGTTCAGCCCGTGGATTAAGAGTATCTCCGACTTTTCAAGCGCGCAGTTCGTGCAGGACATATCCAGTTCGATCGTGGCGTGGGTCGATGGGAAAGCTGAGCTCGGACCCCGCGCCCTCGGTCACCGCAGCCTGCTTGGGGATCCGCGTACGGCCAGCACGAAGGATCAGCTAAATAGGGTGAAACAACGGCAATGGTGGCGGCCGGTAGCGCCCATCGTGATGAGCGCGCACGCGGCGGAGTGGTTTGAACTACCAAGGCCTTCACCATACATGCTGGAAGTTGCGCGAGTGCGGGAGGGAATGCGCGGGAGGGTTCCGGCGATAGTGCATCTTGATGGATCGGCCCGGCTCCAGGTACTTGAACCGGGCGTCGATCCGCGGCTAAACGATGCACTGGACGCGTTCCGGCGTGCGACGGGTATCCCGATCCTGTGCAACACGTCGCTCAATGATAAGGGCGAGCCGATTGTTGATACCGCTGCGGAAGCCCTGACTTTCTGCCTGCGCAAGGGGATCGAAGTCATCTATCTGAGCGGGCGGCGCGTTGCCCTCCGTGGTCAGGACGAATGTAGCTGCGAGCCGCCGGCCGTGCCCCGGGCCCGGGAAGCGCGGCGCTTCTTTGAGGACCAGGAAGCCAGTCGTGATGTCATCTGGAAGGGATGGCTTGAGCGCGGTTACAGCGAGGAGGCAATGTTCGTGCTCTCCTTCATGCCCGGACTTCGAGACCGCCCCGAGCTGGGTAATCCTGAGCGAGTGAACAATCTGGCCAAGCGTTTTGCGGATAGAAGGCCAGCATTTACCGTGCTGGCCGGCAGGTACCGGAGCCTGACCGGGCCTGGGACGTCGTTTGCTACGCACACAGGTGGTCCCGCGGCTCGGCTCTTCGAAGGCGGGTAGCCCCGGACATGAGATGGCACAGCTTCTGGCTACTGTCCGGTGATGTGCAGGACCTTGCCGTCCAGGCCGGCGCTTACCGTCTGGATGTGATGGGGGGATCCATAGGCTTCGGTAAAGTAATCAAGGTCCGCTATCCCGAGACCGGGCCCACTGTACCGGACGCGGGATGATGCAACGAGCAGAAGCCGCTGGCCGGCCCGCAGGCCCTCGATAATCGCATAAGACAGATCTTGGGGGGTGAGGAAGCGCCATAGGTCTACGTTGATAATGACATCGAACTCCTGGTCCCTGAACGGAGTGTCGACGCCAAGAAGATGCAGGTTATGACGACCGGCCGGGCGAGCATGATCGAGTTGCCACGTGCCTTCTTCGAGTCCCAGCCCAGCCCCGATCCAGAGCACCTTCTGCCCCCCTATGTCTGGGAGCAGCCGCATCACATCCGTTGCGCTCAGCCCGAGCCCCGCCTGGCTAGCGCCGGCCAGCATGTCCTCGTAATATCGGATCTTGCTTTCGACCCTGGGGTTGACGTCGGTGCCGACCAGTTCTATGTCGAAATGTGGGTGCTTTCGTTTCATATGCCGGATGCTTTGCCTGCTCTCGCTTCCCGTCGCGCGCGGGTTGCGGAAATGAGGAAGGTGCATGCATGTGATATCGGGCCGGTAATCGAAGCCGCCACTACGGCCGCGTGACTCGAAAAAGCGGTATCCGAACTCTGTGTCTTCGAAGCCCCACCCAGTGAACGCTTCATCAAATCCATTCAGTTCGGTAAACGTATCTCTCGGGACTGACAGGTTGAGCGTGTAGCAGTACAGCCACGGCGCACGATGCCGCATAAAGTCAACCGCGGCCGCCTCCCCACCGCCCAGATGGCGAAAATCATCCTCATGCGCCGCGACTGCCCCTTCCGCCTCGCCGCACGCTACTGCATCGGCCAGCCGTCCCCAGCCTGGATTGATCCTGCTCCCGAGCAGCACCCTGCCCTCGTGGTCGTCTACGCCGTACGTGACATGCCCGTGCACCAGCCCTTTCAGCGGGATGGAATCGCCGTCCAGGAACAGCAGTCGCTTGCCGCGAGCCTGGCTGGCACCGATGTTCCGCGCCGCGGCGCGCCCGGAGTTTCTGGCCAGCCTTATATAGCTGGCCGGTAGTTGCTGGTAGGCATCAACGACGGGCCGGAGCGACTCCTCCGAGCCATCGTCCACCACGATGACCTCGAACGTGCCAGCACCTGTGCCGGTATTAGCGAGCGCCCGCAGCGTCATGTCAAGAGCCCGCCCCATTCGGTAAGCTGGGATGACGATGGACAGGTCCGGATATCGAGCGCCGCTCACCATATCTTCAGTAACCCAGATACCGGGCGAGCACGGTAATGCGGCGGCGCACCTCATTGGTGATTTCCCAGGAAGGCGAATCCAGCTCTGCTGCCGGGGCGGGCACGGGGCGCAGAGCTGGATTCCGCATGAAGGAGTAGTCGCCGCCACCCGCGGCATCCGGGTTGTACTGAGCGAAGCGCCATTTATCAGTCTGCATCATCTGCTCTATCGTGAGGTTGTCGTGGCCAAGCGAGAGCCGGTCCAGCACGCGGGGCAGCCATACCCGGGGCTCGCGGAGCAGGTCCTCAGCGCGTACCCGCATCCACTGATCGCCGGGCAGGCCGAGCAGGGCTTTGACAATCCTCAGGTGACAGGTGTACCAGCTCATCAGGCAAACCCTGCTCCGCAGTTGCTCCGGCATCTCCGGGGGGAAGAACCTCGCCCAATGCTTTTGCATGGATCGCACGGTGCTGACTGGGTGCCGGGTGAGATGCAGGTACATGCTCTGCGGGTACGCTTGCAGGCAGGCATTAAGAGCGCGCTCTGAGCGAACCGTATCTGGCGACTTCTCCAGCCCAATTTTCGGGTACACCCGCCGCAAGAGATAGTCCATGAGTGCGACGGCCTTCCAGTTACCGTGGTCGCGAAGCCAGTCCATGGCCCGCTCAAGCGCCGCTGGTGACTGGGTGCCCTCATGAATCTGGGCGACGGCTCGGGATATCCCGATGTTGCCGAACTCGATCCAGGCAGCATTTGCCGGGCGGCCTACTCCTTCCAGGATTTCGCCGACCGTCGGCGCACTGAATACCAGCATCTCCGGGAATCCGTAGAGTTGCGGATGGCCCGCGAGCATGGCCAGCGAAACGGTCGAGTACGACCGCGCGGGAGCCAGCATGAGAACAGGGTGGGGGAGCGGTCCGGTCGGCCCGGGCTGCTCGCCGGGCGAATCCGTCATGACGCTGCTCCTGGCTCCGCCGGTTGTCCGGCTCCGGTCAGGTCGCCTCCGGCCGGAAGCCGGTCACCTGGAGACGCGCCATGAGCTATCGCCGGTGCCGCACCGGAGGCGAGCAGCCGGGCGGCAACATCCAGGCCTGTCGCCCAGGACAGTGTGGCGGGCGGGAGGCTGCCACCGCGCGGAAGTCGCATGGCGTCGGTCAGCGCTTCCCACAACATGTCGATGGTCCCATGCAGAGGCGCTGTGACCGCGCCCCTGGCCGACTCGAGGAGCGACGCCCGGGCCCGGTACACGCGGGCGAAGCGCAGCGCGTCGGATGTGATCATGGCGACGACCGGGATGCCGTTCGCGACCACCTCGCAGCACGTGAGGCCGGTCGCGTCGGTCACGACGGCATCGGCTGCCTGGTAGTAGACCTCAGGCGACGGCGTGTGCGGAATCAGCCTGATGTTGCCCGGCATACCGGGTAGCTCGTATCCGACGCCCAGGACGAAGAGGACGTCCGCTGGATTCGCGTACGCCGCCCAGGCTTCGGCAGTGTGCTTGAAGATGCGGCGGGCGTCCGGGCGGTCGGCAACCCCGCCCGCCGACACGACCGCCATTCGTGCCTGGGCCCCGAGGCCGAGCTGCCTGCGAGCGGTGTACCGGTCGCCGGGGAATTTGCTGACCACGGGCCCGGTGAAGGTGATCGGTGCCTGCGTGTCATACGGTCCGGGATGAGCTTCGGCGAAGTCGAGCACCAATATCTCGGACGCGTCGTTGAGAAACGGGTCGTGCTGGGGCATGCCGTGGTCAGCGTAGAGCCAGTCCGTGAGCAGAACACGCGGGCAGCCGAAGAACCGGCGGCAGAACGGCAGGGCCCACACCACCTCATCGGCAATGACAAGGTCAGGATCACGCAGGCTCTGCAGGAATCCCCAGACGCGGCGCACCGCCTGCTCGCTGAGGTCGTGGCGATCAGCGATCCCGACGTCGTGACAGGGAATGCCCTGGAATCGAAAGTATTCAACGCCGCTGCCGGAGGATGCCAGCACGATCTCAGCATCAGGACGGAGCTGGCGAAGGCCGCGGATGATCTGCAGGTCACGCGCGGCATGCCCGTACCCGTGCCCGCGGGCCAGCAAGACGATCCCGGCCATAGCCGCTTCTCCTCGCAGATCGCGTGGTCATCCGGTTTCTTGCTGCGGGGCCTCGGCCTCGGCCGGCCAGCCAATCGCAATGGTGAAAAGATGATGCACCGGCCTGGCGTACCTCGCGCTCAGCGTGATCGGGACCTCGCTCATGGCCCGGCCGAACGGGCAGCCGCACAGCCCCGCAGCCATGGCGTTGAGCAAGACCGCGTACCCGAGCGCCCCCGCCCGCATCACCCTGCTCTGGTAGCTGCTGCGCGGCAGGACGTCATGGTCGCGGACGTGCTCCGCGCACACCAGAACAAGCGCCGGTGCGTTCGCGTATTCCTGCTGGAGTTCACCGACCAGCGCCGCACCAGCCAGGTAAGCGAACTCCGCAGTCGCGATCGACAACGTGTGCACTCCCGTGGCCAGGCCGTCCACTCGTGCCGTGGCTACCGCGAGCCTGAGCCCCGCGTCGCCGTGAACCTCGGCAGGCCAGTAGGCCCGTTCGGCACGCATTGCGTTGCGGAAGGCATCGGTGAGCAAGGCGGCCGGGACGGGGCGGTCCGCGAACTGCCGTACTGACCTACGGCCGGCCAGCACCTGGCCCGCGGCTGGGCACACGGGAGGCGCGGATGCGGCCGACACCGGTCCGGGGCGCCCCGTCGGCATCGGCACGTCCGGGCGGCTGGACGCGCACAGCTCGCGCAGGGCGGCATGCTCAGCTATCAGCGGCATCGGCTCGCCTTTCCTGCGGGCTGAGGACGGCCACGGCGGTTATGTATTCCTGGTCGGGCAGCAGTTCCAGGAACTCGGCCAGGCCCGCGCTCCACGTGGGAGCGAACGCGACGGCCAGCCCGAGTTCCTGAGCGACCGCAATGAGCTGGGCGGCTGCTACGCCTGCATCCAGATGAGCGAGCCGGTAGCCGAAGCTGGTGTACTTGCGCGCGATACGGGCTACCTGCGCGACGAACACGATGACTGCTGCTGGCTCAGCAGGCTCCAGGCCGGTCTCCGCGAGCACCTTGCTGATACGCACCCGCCCGGCCCGCGCCACGATCAGCCGATGCTCAATGTCGTCGTAGACCGTCAGCCGTTCAGCGGTCGCCCCGAATCCGGAACCCGCGGTAACCGCATAGAGGCCGACGGACGCCAGGTTTCCCCCGTTGGGTGCCCAGCGGCGCAGATCCGACGGGTGACCCGGCGCCCGCCTGCCGCCCACCTGGGCCAGAATCCTGGCCAGCTGAGCGCTCCCAAGCCGGGCCGGAGAGCTGGCTTCCCGCCCGCCGCCCAAAGACGTTACGGCATCCGCCTCGGCTTCGGCAGCAAGCGGATACGAGGGACTGGACGGAAACACCGGGCGCCGGGTGGCCAGCTCTTTGAGGTCAGGCCTGGCCAGCCCGGCCTGACCGCCGGGCGGGAACAGCGAGGCCGGGCCGCCCTGCACCTCCCACTCGTAGGCTCCGGCCATATCGGCCTCGTCCTCGCCGGGAGATAGCGCGCCGCAGGCGGGGCAATCTGGCCAGGGCAGGACGGTCAGACGTTGGTCCGAGTAGTCACTCAGCGATGTGAAGGTTACCGACCGGTAGGACTGCGGGGTCCTGATATGACCGAGCACGGCGAGTGCTTCTTCGGCGATCATCGCCGCGAACGCTTCGTCCAGTGCGCAGGTGTCCGCGTCGTCGGGGAGAGCCGTCTCGCCTGACCGGCCGGCGAAATATTCGGCGTGGTCGCGATTGAAACACGCGGAGCAGGCTGTGTGCCCGCCCAGGAACAGTGGACCCAGCTCAGCTCTGGTCCCGGCGCGCGCGGCCCGCAGGAGCGGGACGGCTCGGTCCCGGCAAGCGGTCTCCGTCCCGGTGAATGCGGCCCGGGCGGCCAAGTCCTCGACGCCGATGACAAGGTGGTGCGGCCATCTGGCCATTGCCGTGATAGCCGCCCTGGTCGCGGCGACCTCGGCCGCGTTACCGATCACGACCGACCCGATTCCGCAGGCCAGGAGGTCGGCCTGCAGCGGCTTAGCTACCGGTGCCGGGGCCAGGACCAGCAACGCGGACGTGGCGAGTGCATCGCGCGAGTCCTGTGAATTGCGGTACGTTCCTGCTGCGTGCGCGGCGCGAGAAAGAAATGTGGATACATGGGAAGTCAGCCGGCCGTCGTCCCGGAACGGGCGGTCGGCGTATTCAACCAGGCCGAGGCTGCGGAAGATCAAGATGGCCTGCTTGGCCGCCTCCTGCTGCATCCCGCTAGCTGCGTAGGCCTCGGCGGCCGTGCGGCGCCCGTCGAGCACCGGGACGAGTTCCGCGGCCACGCGGCAGGCATCGCGCCCGGTGAACATCTGACGTCTCAGGCCGCCGGTCATGATGACCCGGTTGCCCTCGACCAGCACGGCAAGCCCTTCGCAAAAACGCACGTAGGTGCCATCCCCGAGTTTATCGGCCGCGTCAGGACGATCGCCGTCAGCCGCATCAACGATGGGGTACTCGTCATCGGCCATCGGCAGTCTCCCGCAGTTCCGCTCGCCTATCCCGGGCGTGCCGCGCCGCGCGCTCGGCGGCGATGATGTGAAGCAGGTCAGCCATGGCGGAGCCATTGGCCGAAGCGGCCGGGCCGCCACAGCGCGGACAGCCAGACCGGGCGATCACCGGATGACGCCGGACGGTGCTGCGGTAGACATTGAACGTCAGCACCTGGCCCGCGGCCGCCGCCAGCCAGTCGTCGCTCAGGTCGCCGAGAGCCATCTGCGCCAGCGCTGCAGCGAGCCGCGCGTGATGGTCGAGATAACCGCGGGGTCCCAAGCCTGGTTCGCGGTCGAACCCGGCGTGCAGCGCGGCCGTGATGTCGGGCTGGCTGTCATGCTGGTCGCACCGGGCCGTGAAGCACCCGAA
>CAYPQM010000125.1:0-20771 GCA_964412845.1 uncultured Streptosporangiaceae bacterium | reverse complement strand
CCGGGATCCGACCATCCCGTCCTGGGACCGGCTCGCCGCGGCCACGGACGCGGAGATCACCGCCATCCTGGCCCGCCACCCGCTGCGTGAGCTGGTCACCCGGTCGGCCAGGTTCCCGGTGATCGTGCACCGGCAACGGGCCCTCTACGGGTCGTGGTATGAGTTCTTCCCCCGTTCAGAAGGAGTGCAGGCAGACCCGATGGGCCGCAGGGAGCCCATCGGCGGGACCTTCCGCAGCGCCGCCTGCCGCCTGGAGCCGATCGCCGACATGGGGTTCGACGTCGTCTACCTGCCGCCCATCCACCCGATCGGCACCACGGCCCGCAAGGGAGCGAACAACGGGCTGCACGCGGGTCCCGGCGACCCCGGCTCACCCTGGGCGATCGGCTCCCCGGAGGGTGGTCACGATGCGATCCACCCGGGTCTGGGCACGCTGGCGGACTTCGACGCCTTCGTCGCCCGCACCCGGGAACTCGGCATGGAGGTCGCGCTCGACTTCGCGTTGCAGACCTCGCCCGATCATCCCTGGGTTTCCAAGCACCCCGAATGGTTCACCACGAAGGCCGACGGCAGTATCGCCTACGCCGAGAACCCGCCCAAGAAGTACCAGGACATCTATCCGCTCAACTTCGACAACGACTTCGAGGGGCTCTACGCCGAGTCGCTCCGGGTGCTCCGGCACTGGATGGCGCACGGGGTACGGATCTTCCGGGTGGACAACCCGCACACCAAGCCGCTGCCGTTCTGGGAGCGGCTGCTCGCTGAGGTGGCCCGGACCGACCCCGACGTGCTCTTCCTCGCTGAGGCATTCACCCGTCCGGCCATGATGAAGGCCCTGGCCAGGATCGGGTTCCATCAGTCCTACACCTACTTCACGTGGCGGACCAGCGCGACTGAGATCACCGAGTACATGCTCGAGCTGGCTGGGCCGGCCGCCGCCTACATGCGGCCCAACTTCTTCACCAACACCCCGGACATCCTGCACGAGTACTTGCAGCACGGCGGGCCTCCCGCGTTCAAGATCCGCGCCGTGCTCGCCGCCATGCTGTCCCCCGCGTGGGGCATCTACTCCGGATACGAGCTGTCCGAGAACGTGCCGATCCGGCCAGGCAGCGAGGAGTACCTGAATTCCGAGAAATATGCCTACCGGCCCCGGGACTGGGCCGAGGCACAGATCGGACCGCAGGGCATCGCGCCGTATGTCCGGCAGCTCAACTCGATCAGAAAAGCCCACCCAGCGCTGCACTGGTTGCGTAATCTACGTTTCCATCACGTCGACCAGCCGGACCTGATCTGCTTCTCCAAAAGAGTGCCGCAGGACGAGGATACCGTCCTGGTCATCGTGAACCTTGATCCACACCAGCCTCGTGAGGCCATGGTCTGGCTCGATCTGTCCGCGCTAGGAATGGACGGGCGTACCGAGTTCGTTGTCACTGACGAACTCTCCGGCGTGTCCTACCGGTGGGGCCAGGCCAATTACGTACGCCTCGACCCGGCGACTGAGCCCGCACACATCTTCAGCGTCACACCAGACCCGCATGGCTGATGGCGCCCGACATATCCGCAGGAGACGCCAGTGGTCACAGAGCCTGAGCCGGGCCGTCCCGGACCCGCGGGTCTCTCGCTCCCGCCGAATGTGCCAACCTTCGCGACGGGCCCCGGTGAGCCCATTCCGGACCCCTTCTCGTTTGCCACGCCACGCGATCCGCACTGGTACAAACGCGCGGTCTTCTATGAGGTGCTGGTCCGCGGCTTTCACGATTCCAACGGAGATGGCACGGGCGATCTGCGCGGACTGACAGCGCGGCTCGACTACCTGCAGTGGCTCGGGATCGACTGCATCTGGCTGCTGCCGATCTATGCCTCGCCACTGCGCGACGGCGGGTATGACATCTCCGACTTTACTTCCGTGTTGCCTGATTTCGGGCATCTCGGGGATTTCATTGAACTGGTCGACGCCGCGCACGAACGCGGCATGCGGGTTATCGCAGACCTCGTGATGAATCACACCAGTGACGCCCATCCGTGGTTCCAGCAGTCCCGCAGCGACCCGGAAGGCCCGTACGGGGACTTCTACGTGTGGTCCGACACCGACGACAGGTACGCCGACGCGCGGGTCATCTTCGTGGACACCGAGCAGTCGAACTGGACCTATGACCCGGTCCGCGGCCAGTACTACTGGCACCGGTTCTTCGCCCACCAGCCCGACCTGAACTACGAGAACCCGCGGGTCCAGGACTCCATGATCGAGGTGCTGCGGTTCTGGCTCGATCTCGGCATCGACGGGTTCCGGCTGGACGCCGTCCCCTACCTGTACGAGCGGGAGGGCACCAACTGCGAGAACCTGAAGGAAACTCACGAGTACCTCAAGCGGATCCGGGCCGAGGTGGACCGGCTCTACCCGGACCGGGTGCTGCTCGCGGAGGCCAACCAGTGGCCTGCGGACGTGGTCGAGTACTTCGGGGACGCCGAGACCGGCGGTAACGAGTGCCACATGGCGTTCCACTTCCCGCTGATGCCGCGCATCTTCATGGCCGTGCGGCGCGAGCAGCGGTACCCGATCTCGGAGATCATGGCCCAGACCCCGCCGATTCCGGGCAGCAGCCAGTGGGGCATCTTCCTGCGCAACCATGACGAGCTCACCCTGGAGATGGTCGCCGACGACGAGCGGGACTACATGTACGCGGAGTACGCCAAGGATCCGCGGATGAAGGCCAACATCGGCATCCGGCGCCGGCTGGCCCCGCTGCTCGACAACGACCGTAACCAGCTGGAGCTGTTCACCGCCCTGCTGCTGTCACTGCCCGGCTCGCCGGTGCTCTACTACGGCGACGAGATCGGGATGGGGGACAACATCTGGCTCGGTGACCGGGACGGGGTGCGGACCCCGATGCAGTGGACGCCCGACCGGAACGCGGGCTTCTCCAGCTGCGACCCGGCCCGCCTCTACCTGCCGATGCTGATGGACCCCATTTACGGCTACCAGGCGCTGAACATCGAGGCCCAGCAGCACAACGCCGGTTCCCTGCTGCACTGGACCAAGCGGATGATCGAGATCCGCAAGCGGCACCCGGTCTTCGGCCTGGGCGGGTACCAGGAGCTCAGCTCATCCAACCCGAGCGTGCTGGCGTTCGTCCGTGCGTACGACGGAAAAGGTCACTGGCCCGAGGGGATGGACGTCACGGACCGCATCCTGTGCGTCAACAACCTGTCCCGGTTCCCGCAACCGGTCGAGCTCGACCTGCGGCCGTTCCGCGGGGTTACCCCGGTGGAGTGCATGGGCGGGGTCATCTTCCCCTCGATCGGGGAGCTCACCTACCTGCTCACCCTGCCCGGCCACGGTTTCTACTGGTTCCAGCTTCCCGCGGCCAAGGAGGAACACGCACGTTGACGCCGCAGGGAAAGATTCCCGCATCCGGGCGCGGCCGACCGCACAACTACACAATGGTGATCTTCGACATCCTGCATGATCGCCGGGGACGGGGTAGACCGGAACCATGACATTTGAGGAAACGCTGGCGGAGTGGATGCCGACGCAGCGGTGGTTCGCTGGTAAGGGCGCCAGGATCCTGGACTTGGCGATCGTGGCTGACACCGAGCTCGTGACCGGCGATCCAGGGCTCCGGCACCTGATCATCGACGTGTCGCAGGGCAGCAGCGTGGACTCCTACCAGGTCTTCGCGGGTTTCCGGGAGCACATCCCTGACCGGCTTGAGCACGCGGTCATTGGCGAGGCCAGCGGGGCCGGCCAGGCCGGCCCCGCCGCCGGCGAAACCCACCCCGCCACCGCCGGCAAGACCAGCCCCGCCACCGCCGGCAAAACCCACCGCGCCACCGCCGGCAAGACCAGCCCCGCCGCGCCCGCCGCTGGGCTGACCGCCTATGACGCGCTGCACGATCCGGAGCTCACCAGGTTCCTGCTGGCGGCCATGGCCGCGGGCGACCAGGCCGGGCCGCTGCGCTTCGCCCGGGAACCCGGCGCGAGCATCGAGACCGGCCTGGACAGCCTGGTGCTCACCGGCGAGCAGAGCAACACCAGCCTGATGTTCGCCGAGACCAGCATTCTCAAGGTCTTCCGCAGGCTGTCGCCGGGGCCGAACCCGGACCTTGAGGTGCCGCGTGCGCTGGCCGGGCTCGGCTCACCGCACGTGGCCGAGCCGCTGGGCTGGATCGAGACGCGGATGGACGGCGCGCCGACCGTGCTGGGCATCCTGTCCCGGTACCTGCGGGCCGCATCGGACGGCTGGTCCCTGGCCGCGACCAGCGTGCGTGACCTCTACGCGAACGACGGCATGCGCGCGGCGGACGCCGGCGGCGACCTCGCCGGTGAGGCACACCGGCTCGGCGTGGCCACCGCCGAGGTGCACCGGGATCTGGCCGAGGCGTTCGGCACCGATGAGCTCCCCGCCGACGCTGCCAATGACCTGGCCCGGCAGATGTTTCACCGGCTGGATGTGGCCCTGGCCGCCGTCCCGCAACTCGGCAGGCACGCCGACCTGATCGGTTCCGCCTTCTCCGACCTGGCCAAGCTGGGCCAGCCGCTGCTGGTCCAGCGGGTGCACGGCGACTACCACCTCGGCCAGGTCATGCGCACCCAGACCGGGTGGGTCGTGCTGGACTTCGAAGGGGAGCCCGCGACCCCGCTGGCCCAGCGCCGCGCACGCTCTCCCGCACTCCGCGACGTCGCGGGTATGCTCCGCTCGTTCGACTACGCGGCCCGCCACCAGCTTCGCTCGCACTCCGACCAGGAGCGCGTGCACCAGGCGGCGCGTGAGTGGGTGCGGCGCAACCAGGCCGCGTTCTGCTCCGGATACGCGGAAGCGGGCGGAATGGATCCGGGCAGGCACACGACCCTGCTCCGCGCACTCGTCCTTGACAAGGCGGTCTATGAAGTGATGTACGAGGCCAGGAACCGGCCCGACTGGCTGTCCATCCCGCTCGGCTCGATAGCCGACTCCTGAGATGGCCACCAACCCGGACCGGGTCACGCAGGTCAGTTTCGCGGAGATCGACCGGATCGTGGCCGGCACCCACCACGACCCGCATTCCGTGCTCGGCGCGCATCCCGGCCCGGATGGTGTCACCGTGCGCGCACTGCGGCCGCTTGCGCAGACCGTCGCGGTGGTGCTGCCCGACGGGGCACGCTTCCCGATGGACCATGTCCACGAGGGCGTCTTCGCCGTCACGCTGCCCGCAGCTGAGCTGCCGCCGGGTAAGGTGCCCGACTACCGGCTCGCCGTCAGCTATCCGGGCCCTGACGGAGCGGCACCGCTGCCTGAGACCATCACCGATGACCCCTACCGGCACCTGCCCACGCTCGGCGAGATGGACTTGTACCTCATCGGCGAGGGCCGGCACGAGCAGCTCTGGCAGGTCCTCGGGGCACACGTGCACCGGCCGGCCCCGGCCGGCCCGCCCGCCCGCCCCGGGTTCGAGCCGCTGGTTGGCACGTCATTCGCGGTGTGGGCGCCGAACGCCCGCGGCGTGCGGCTGATCGGGGACTTCAACCACTGGGACGGGCGCGGGCACCCGATGCGCTCCCTGGGCGGGGCCGGGGTCTGGGAGATCTACCTGCCGGGAGCCAGCGAAGGCGCCAGGTACAAGTTCGACATCTGCGCGCCCGATGGGCAGTGGCGGCGCAAGGCTGACCCCATGGCCAACCTGGCCGAGCAGCCGCCGGCCACGGCGTCCGTTGTGTACAGCTCGGATCACGAGTGGGGCGACGGGGACTGGCTGGCAGCACGGGGGCAGGGCGAACGGTCCCGTGAGCCGGTCAGCATCTACGAGGTGCACCTCGGGTCCTGGCGTCCCGGCCTGTCTTACCGGCAGCTCGCCGAGGAACTGACTGACTACGTGACCGGGCTTGGCTTCACCCACGTGGAGTTCCTGCCGGTTGCTGAGCATCCGTTCGGCGGCTCCTGGGGTTACCAGGTGACCTCGTACTACGCGCCGACGTCACGGTTCGGCACACCCGATGAGTTCCGCCGCCTGGTGGACCGGCTGCACCAGGCGGGCATCGGCGTCATCCTCGACTGGGTGCCCGCGCACTTCCCGCGCGACGACTGGGCACTGGCGCGCTTCGACGGCACCCCGCTGTACGAGCACCCTGACCCGCAGCGCGGTGAGCACCCGGACTGGGGCACCTACATCTTCAACTTCGGCCGGGCCGAGGTGCGCAACTTCCTCGTCGCCAACGCGCTGTACTGGCTGGAGGAGTTTCATATCGACGGGCTCCGGGTGGACGCGGTTGCCTCCATGCTCTACCTGGACTACTCCCGGAAGCAGGGCGAGTGGACGCCGAACGAGTTCGGCGGCCGGGAGAACACCGATGCGGTGTCCTTCCTTCAGGAGGTGAACGCCACCTGCTACCGGCGCACCCCTGGGGTCATGATGATCGCCGAGGAGTCCACCGCGTGGCCCGGGGTGACCCGGCCGGTGCACCTGGGCGGCCTGGGGTTCGGCTTCAAGTGGAACCTGGGCTGGATGCACGACACGCTGGCCTACTTCGCGCACGACCCGATCTTCCGGCACTACCACCACAACGAGATCACCTTCTCGCTGATATACGCGTTCAGCGAGAACTTCATCCTGCCGCTCTCGCACGACGAGGTGGTGCACGGCAAAGGGTCCCTGCTGGGCAAGATGCCCGGCGACGACTGGAGGCGTTTCGCCGGGCTGCGGACCCTGCTGGCCTACATGTGGGCGCACCCAGGCAAGCAACTGCTGTTCATGGGCTCGGAGTGGGGTCAGGGCGCCGAGTGGTCACAGGAGCAAGGCCTCGACTGGTGGGCGCTGGACGACGAGTACCACTCCGGGACGCAGAGCCTGGTCCGCGACCTCAATGCGGCCTACCGGGGCGCCCCGGCACTATGGGCGCTTGACTATTCGCCAGCGGGATTCGGCTGGATCGACGCGAATGACGCCGCGGGGAACGTGCTGTCCTTCCTGCGGTTTTCCGGCGACGCCGCGGCGGCTGGCTCGGCGGGCGCCAGCGTGCTCGCCTGTATCGCGAATTTCTCCGGAGATCCGCATTCCCAGTACCAGGTAGGGCTGCCACACCCGGGCCGGTGGCGTGAGGTGATCAACACGGACGCGCACAACTACGGCGGCAGCGGGGTCGGCAACCTTGGCGTCATCGACGCCACGGCGGAGCCGTGGCACGGCCTGCCCGCCTCGGCCGTGATCACGTTGCCGCCGCTCGGCGTGCTCTGGCTGGTCCCAGACGATTAGGGGATGAGGTGGCCGCGGGGTCCGCCGCGGTCACCGGTAGGTGGTGATGGCCAGCCTGACCGCGAGGGCCAGGCCGCAGCAGGCGATGAAGACGCGCAGCGCGCGCCCGGGGAGCCTGCGGACCAGGGATGGCCCGGTCCAGCCGCCGATCAGGAAACCCGCGGCGAGCGGCGCCACGACAGCCCAGTGCACCGGGCCGAACAGGGCGAAACCGACCGCGGCGACCGCGTTGGCCAGCCCGGAGACGACGTTCTTCACGGCGTTGGTCTTGGCCATCGACTCGTTGAGGATCGGGGTGAGCACCGCGAGCAGCAGGATGCCCGCGGCCGCGCCGAAGTATCCGACATAGATCGCCACGCAGAACAGCCCGAGCAGCAGAAGCCGGCGGTGGCCCGGGCCGGCCAGCGTGGCCGGCCCTTCCCGCGCCGACTGGGCGAGCAGGACCAGCGACGCGGCCGCGATCAGGAACGGGGCGACGTCCTCGAACGTCCGCGCGGGCGTGGCCAGCAGCAGCGCCGCGCCAGTGGCGCCGCCCAGCGCGGTGATCAGGCCGAGGCGGCGGACCTGCGGCCACTGGCCGGCCAGTTCGGGCCGCGACCCTGCTGTCGCGCCCGCGCCGGTGAACAGGAGGGCGACGGTGTTCGTCACATTCGCGGACAGCGGCGGCAGGCCGAACGCGAGCAGCGCCGGGTAGGAGACCACGGATGCCAGGCTCGCCACCGTGCTGACGATGCCCGCCAGGACGCCGACCCCGAGCAGCGCGAACCCCTCGGCGACGGTCACCTCCCGACCCAAGCACAACTCAGGCCCAGGCCATGGCGGGTCCCCCGGCCTGTGGTACTGATCACGTATGACAGATGCCGCCCGGGCGCTGGCACCCGCCGTGCGGGCCGCCTACCACGAAGAACTCGATCCGGCCCACCGCAGCGCCCTGCTCAGCTGGCTCTCCTTCACGGCGACGTTCGCGGTGACCCGCGGCATCACGTACAGCATCCGGGCGGGCCGGGGCCCATTCGGCAACCTCAGCGCGGGCGGCGAGCACCTGCATCACTACCTGTGGGGAATCGGGATGCTCACCGGAGTCGGCGCCGTCGCGGTCCGCGGGGATGACCGGCACCGCAGGCACCCGGCGGTGGCGCTCAGCTACGGCGCGGGCCTGGCGCTCATCGTCGATGAATTCGCGCTGCTGCTGGACCTGAAGGACGTGTACTGGGCCAAGCAGGGACGTATCTCCATCGATCTCGGCGTCGGCCTCAGCGCCCTGGCCGGGTCGTTCTTCGCGGCCCGGCCGGTCATGCGCTCGGTCCGGCCGGTGGCGCGCTCCGTGTGGCGCGACTGCCTGCGGGTGGCCGGCCACCGGAGCACCGCCGGGCCCTGATCCGAGGACCGGCCCGCCAGCCAGCCGGGCCAGCCCGGCGCCGATGCCGCCGCCGGCATTAACCGCCAGACGTGGCCACGCCCATCTCGATCCGCGGCGACGCGACGGGATTCAGCCAGCGCAGGATGTCCAGTAGTTCCCCCATCGGCAGGGTCACGCAGCCCGCCGTGGGCATGCCGATGTTCACGTGCAGGAAGATCGCGCTGCCGAGCCCGGGGGTGCGGGCGGTGTTGTACCCGATGACGGCTCCGTAGTCATAGCCGGACACATCCATCGGCTCAGGTGCCGCGCCGGGGCTGCGGTACCGGTCATCCACCCACTCGTTGTACAGCGGGCTCGACGGGTCGTCGTCCCAGAAATCGAAGGCATGCGCCATCCGGTACCGGAACCGG
This sequence comes from uncultured Streptosporangiaceae bacterium, assembly GCA_964412845.1. Lineage (GTDB taxonomy): Bacteria > Actinomycetota > Actinomycetes > Streptosporangiales > Streptosporangiaceae > JAWWPY01. The sequence goes on along the minus strand of CAYPQM010000125.1, from coordinate 11,771 downwards.
ACTCCTGGATCAGGGTCAGCCCCGAAGAAAATCCCGAAACTGAACGTCCCGGAAGGGGTGCGGCCATCGCCCTCCCGCTTGGCGCCCGGCGGGGCCATCCCATCGCGGCCGATCCAGGCCGCCCACGGCCCCAGGGTCCGCCGCCACCGCCCGCCCACCAGCCGGTAGGCGGTGAGTTCCGCTCGCGTCGCCCGGTAGGACGCCGCGGTCACCGTGATGAGCTGGCGGCTGGCCGCAGGCAGCACCGCCCCGGCCGGCACCAGGGCTGAAGGCCTCGCCGCCCCCGCTGTTCCGGTGGCCCCCGCTGTTCCGGTGGCCCCCGCTGTTCCGGTGGCCCCGGCTGTTCCCGGTACCGCAGATCGGGCTCGGGACGCGTCAGCCGCCGAGGTGGCGCGGGCCTGGCTGGACGGCGGCATGGTGCGGGCCTGCGGCGCGGTGGGATTGGCGGTGGGATGCGCGTCCCCGGCCGCAGCGCACCCGGATAGGCCAAGTACCGCAGCGCCCAGAGCGGCCCCGGCAGCCCGTGCTCGCAAACCGTTCCCTCCCCGCCCGGCGCCGCCCGCCGGCGCCGCAGACCACGGTACTGCCGAAACCTGCCTACCTGACCGGCTGTCGATTTCCCGCCCGGCCGTTCGTCGGGTGAATGAGGCGCGCACCGGGCGCACATCCCCGGGGAGACAGTGCGGCGTGGCTGGCCCGTCTTTCCGGTTACCTGAGGGGAGTGGCAGATGACCAAGTTCCTGTACCTGTACCGGGGTCCGGCGACGGCGATGGCGGACTTCACCGCCGAGCAGTCCGCCGAGCAGATGCGCGCCTGGGGCGAGTGGATGGGCCGCGTCGGGCCGGCCCTGGTGGACGGCGGGTCACCGTTCGGCGCGCGCTCGGCGGTCAGCGACGACGGATCGAATCCGGCGCCCAGCGACCAGAACGGCTACACGATCGTGCAGACCGACGGCATCGACGCGGCTCGCGCACTGCTCGATGGCCACCCGTTCCTGTCCGAGGGCAAGGGCCGCTTCAGCGTGGAGATATTCGAACTCGTCCCGATGTAGCAGTCCCGGCGCTGGCCCCGCGACGGCGGCGTGCAGGCGTCCGGCCGAGGGGGACGGATGCCTGCAGGCCGCCCGCGGCGGCATCTTTGCCGCCTGCCCGTGGTGCTAGGCCCACCAGGAAGAGGCTTGGCAGCACCCTGGGACCGGGCGGCAGGCGAGCATAGTTTCGCAGCATGAAAGCGGCACGGATTGTCTACCGTTACCTGACTGCCCTGTTCATCGTCGACGTGCTCCTGCAGTTCTTCCTGGCCGGCGCGGGGGTATTCAGCGCTGGCCCCGGGACCGCGGCACGTGAGTCGAGCACCCTGGACCCGCACCGCGCCAACGGCACCCTGGTCATGGGGCTCGCCCTGCTGCTGCTCATGGCCGCCCTGGTGGCCCGCAATGGCCGCTGGAAGTGGGCGCTTCCGTTGCTGCTGCTCACCGCGCTCCAGCCGGTGCTGGCCATCGCGGGAGCGGCGGGCGGCCTGCATGTGCTGAACGCGGCGGCCATCCTGATCACCGGCAGCCTGCTGGGCCTGCGCGCCTGGCGCGGCGATCGCATCGAGCACGCCCACCCTGATCGCGACGAGGTCGCCGCGGGCGGCGACGTCACAGCAGGCCAAAACGTCACAGCAGGCCAAAACGTCACAGCAGGCCAAGAAGCCAGCGCGGACCGGTGACGGCCGCCCCGGCCGCCACGCACCGGCCGCGCAACTGGCGGTCGGCGGTCACCACCAGGCGGCGGCCGTCGGCCTCCTGCGCCAGGTCGGCGATGGTGTCGTCGCCACTGCCGCGGGCGGGCACCACCAGGACGCCATTCCCGGGCTCCCGACCGGCCCCCGGCCGGGCCGCCAGGCGGTCCGCGGCCACCCGGGCCGCACCCTCGATGACCAGCACGATCTGCGGGAACCAGCGGTCCAGGGCAGCGTCGGCCACCCCGGCCGGGAATGCCGCCAGGCCGCGGGCGGCCAGCCCGGCCAGCTCGTCGTGCAGGCGCACGGCCGCGCCGGCCCGGTCCCGCCACCATCCGTCGGCGCGCGATCCCATCACGTTCGCGCCGTCCACGATCAGCGTGACAGGTTCCAGCGTGTCCCGGATCACCTGCCAGGCCTGCGCGAACCCGGGGTGCAGCGGCAGGGAACCAACGCGGCTGGCCGGGATCCAGGCGGCCTCGGTGGACTCCCGGCTCGCCGCGTGCACCGGAAACGCGGACCGTGCTGCCGCGATCATCGTCTCGTAGGCCCAGCCGCCGTGGTCATCGCGCAGCATGCCCTGGATTCGCACCGCGCCAGGGGGAACGCCGCACTCCTCCGCGGCTTCGCGCAGGGCCGCGACGGCCGCCGATTCGTGGCTGTCCCGCGCGCCGCCGGGCGGTCCCCAGGTGCCGCCGTGCTGGGTCCAGGCGGCCCGGAGCGCCAGCAGCACGCACGGCGCTCCTGACTGGTCGCGCGCGCAGGTCAGCAGGCCAGCGGCGCCGTATATGCCCCAATGCCGGTGGCCCAGGTCGCAGTCGGCCCAGCCATTCCCATCTCCTTCGGCCATCATGATCGACGATAGCGCAGGCCTGGCCGGCTCGCGGGGGCACGTCCGGCGGCACATCGCGGCCGACGGCCGACGGGCGTTCCGCGCGCCGTAAGCTGGCTCGCATGGTGAATTCGATGCTGCCAGACCGGATCACCAAGCTGCGCCAGCGCAGGACGGCCCCGCTGATCCTGGAACTGGACCTGACGGAGGGGATCGCGGAGGAACCGCCGACCGACCCGGTGTCCGCGGTACTGACGATGCGGCGGACCAGGCTCGGCGACGTGCTCGACGGCCTGCGCCGCGCCCGGGCCGACGACCGGGTCAAGGCCCTGATCGTGAAGGTCGGCGGCCGCCGGATCGGGCTCGCCCGGGTGCAGGAACTGCGCACCGCCATCCAGCAGTTCGGCGGCGCTGGCAAGCTCACCGTGGCCTGGGCCGAGACGTTCGGCGATTTCTCGCCGGGCAACGTGCCGTACTACCTGGCGACCGCGTTCGACCGCATCTACCTCCAGCCCTCCGGTGACGTCGGCCTGACCGGCATCAACGTAGAAAACTGGTTCTACCGCGGCACGCTCGACAAGCTCGGCGTCGACTACCAGGTCGGCAAGCGCAAGGAGTACAAGAGCGCCGCGGAACGGCTGACCGAGCACGGGTTCACCGGGCCGGCCAGGGAGGCCATGCAGCGGCTGGCCGCGTCGGTGGTCGAGCAGATCACCGAGGCGATCGGGCAGCGGCTGGAGATCCCGGCGCAGCAGGCCAGGGGGCTGATAGATCGCGGCCCGTTCCTGGCCAGCGAGGCACTCGACGAGCGCCTGGTCGACGCGCTCGGCTACCGCGACGAGGTGTACGCGGAGGTCAGGAAGCAGGTCGGCCCGGACGCGTCCTTGCTCTACCTGAGCCGCTACCAGCGCTCACGCGCGCTCGCGCAGCGTGCCCGCAAGCTGCCGAACCCGGGCGAGGATCTGATCGCCCTCATCTACGCGACCGGACCGATCCGCCGCGGCCGCAGTGGCCGCGGCCCGCTGGCCTCCGGCGCCATGGGGTCAGATACCATGACCGCCGCGCTCCGCGCCGCCGTGGCGGACCACCGGGTGCGGGCGATCGTGCTGCGGGTCAACAGCCCGGGCGGCTCGTATGTCGCATCCGACTCGATATGGCGCGAAGTGGTCCGGGCCCGCGAAGCGGGCAGGCCAGTCGTGGTCTCCATGGGCGACGTGGCGGCTTCCGGCGGGTACTTCATCGCCATGGCCGCCGACGCCATCGTCGCCGAGCCTGGCACTGTGACCGGCTCGATCGGCGTGCTGGCGGGCAAGCCGGTCGTGAATGATCTGCTGCACCGGGCCGGGGTGAGCACTGATTCGGTCCGCGAGGGCGCTCGCGCGGACATGTTCAGCACCAGCCATCCGTTTAGTGAAGACGAGTGGGGCCGGGTCAATACCTGGCTGGACCGAATCTATGAGGACTTCACCAGCAAGGTAGCCGCCGGGCGTGGCCTGGCCATCGAAAAGGTGCAGGACATCGCCAGGGGCCGGGTATGGGCCGGCGTGGATGCCTCAGCCAACGGCCTGGTCGACGAACTCGGCGGGCTGGATACCGCGGTGGCGATCGCCCGGCGCAAGGCCGGCCTGCCGGATTCCGCGCCGCTGCGGCTGTACCCGCGCATCCGGCCGCTGGACCGGGTCCGGCCGCCGGAGTCGAGCGAGGACCGGTCCGCCGCTCGGGCCGGGCTGTTCGCCGAGAGCTGGGGCCCGGTCTGGCGGCTCGCGGCCAACGTCGGCCTGCCGCCGTACGGGCCGCTGATCCTGCCCGGCCCGTGGATCATCGAGTAAGCCGCTGTGCTGCCCGGGGATGACTCCGGCGGACGGCTGCCGGAAGCGCTGTCGGCGTTCGCCTCCGGGGTGACGCTGGTCACCATCAGCGACGGGCGGGACGACATCGGGACGACGGTCAGCGCGTTCTGCCCGCTCTCGCTCGCTCCCCCGCTGGTGCTCGTCTCGCTGATCGCCGATTCCTACCCGGCCGACGTGCTCAGCCGGGTCAGCCGGTTCGCGGTCACCATCCTGGGCGCGACCCAGCGCCCGCTGGCCGGGCGGTTCGCCGCGGCGGGCCGTCCTGGCGCCCGGCTGCTGCTCGACGACGTCCCGCATTTCCGCGGCGGGCAGTCCGGGGCGCTGATCCCGGAAGGCGGGCTTGCGGCGCTGGACTGCGAGGCCAGCCAGCGGCTGCCGGCCGGCGATCACCTGCTGGTGATCGCGGCGGTGCTCGCCGTCCCCTACGTGGCTGACTCAGGCGAGCCGCTGATCAGGTTCGCTGGCCGCTACCCGGCGCTGCGGCCCGGGTGATCAGACTGGTCATCCGCGATCACCACCTCGACGCGGCGCAGCCGCCAGCTCACGCATGTCGTTAGCGGTGAACTTTTTAGCCCTCCACGGGGCTAAAAAGTTCACCGCTCTTCATTTCCCACTCGCTGGAGACGACGGCAAGCGGCCGCCGGGGACCATCTTCCCGGCCTGCCAGACGGCGGCGACCAGCGGGACCCCAGGCCGGTAGGCGAGGTAGCTGTGCGACGGTGCGTCGAGGATCACCAGGTCGGCCCGGGCACCGACGCCGAGGTGGCCGACGTCGGCCCGGCGCAACGCCCGGGCGCCGCCGGCGGTGGCCGACCAGAGCGCCTCCTGGGTGGTCATCCGCATCTCCCGCACGGCCAGGGCCATGCAGAACGGCATGCTGGAGGTGAAGCACGACCCCGGGTTGCAGTCGGTAGCCAGCGCGACCGTGACGCCCGCCGCCAGCAGCCGCCGCGCGTCCGGATAGGGCTGCCGGGTGGAGAATTCGACCCCTGGCAGCAGGGTGGCGACCGTGCCGGAGGAGGCGAGCGCGTCCACGTCCGCCTCGGTCAGGTAGGTGCAGTGGTCCGCGGAGGCGGCGCCCACCTCGACGGCGACCTGCACACCTGGTCCCGGGCCGAGCTGGTTGGCGTGCACCCGGGGGATCAGCCCCGCGGCCCGGCCGGCCTCGAGCACGGCCCTGGCCTCGTCCGCACCGAACGCGCCTTGCTCGCAGAACACGTCGACCCACCGGGCATGCGGCGCGCAGGCCGCCAGCATGGGGCCGCAGACCAGGTCCACATATCCGCCGGGGTCGTCGCTGAATTCCGGCGGCACGACATGCGCCCCGAGGTAGCTGACCTCCGGCGTGACCTCGGCCGCGAGCCGCACGCTGCGCTGCTCGTCGGCGACCGTCAGCCCGTAACCCGACTTGCATTCCAGCGTGGTGCTGCCCTGCGCCGCCATCTCCCTGGTGAGCCTGCGCAGGTTCGCCCGCAGCATCGCGTCAGGGGCAGCCCGGGTGGCCTCGACCGTGCTCCGGATGCCGTCGGCCCGGTAGGCGGCGCCGGTCATCCGGGCCACGAAGTCAGCGCTGCGTTCGCCCGCGAAGACGAGGTGGGCATGGGAATCGACAAACCCCGGAATTACCGCACGATTCGCGCAGTCAGTCACCTCATCAGCGGCCGGGGCCCGTGCGGCCGGTCCGGTCCAGACCACCCGGCCTGCCTCGATGACCAGCGCCGCGTCCTCGATGACCGCGAACGGGCCGGGCTGGTCGCTGTCGCTGCCGGAGTCCGGCGCGTTGCTGACCAGTTCGCCGATGTTGGTGATCAACATGCTCACGGGAGCCCACGCTAGCTGTCCGGCTGGTCTGCGACTCGCTCAGGAGCCCATTCGCCGGGCGGTCAGCGTGGCCCGGTGAGGCCGACCTGGTCAGCCTGGCCCGGTCAGCCTGGTCCGGTCAGCAGCATCGCCTGGCCGTGGCCCGCCGCGTCGGTGTAGGAGCCGACGGCGACGCACGTGGTCGTGGCGACACAGGTCACCCTAGACAGGCTGGCCTCAGGTTCGGGGGCGGCCCCGGCGGGCACCGGCAGCTTGATGGCGGTCCAGGACGCCCCATGCCCGGTCAGCAGCAGCCCCAGCGATCCTCCTGACGAGTCGGCGTAGTCGCCAGCGGCGGCACAGGTGGTGGCGGACGGGCAGGACACGTCGTAGATATCGGACGCAGCGCCGGCGGGTGCGCCAGCGGGCAGCGGCGCTTTCGCGGCGGCCCACGATGTCCCGCGCCCAGCCAGCAGCAGCCCTTGGTGGCCGGCCGCTGTGGCTCGGTAGTCGCCGACCGCGGCACAGGTGGCGGCGGACCGGCACGACACCTCCGACAGGCCGGAATTGGGACTGGCGTCCGCGTCAGCGGGCAGCGGCGCCGTGCTGGCGGTCCAGGACGACCCGTGCCCAGCCAGCAGCAACCCGCGGCCGTTATGGTCCGATATTTCGTACTGGCCGACGACGACGCACGTGGTCGTCGCTGGGCAGGTCACGCCGGAGAGGCTGACAAAGGGGTTGGTGGCCACGCCGGCGGGCAGCGGCGCCTTCGCCGCCCTCCACGCCGATCCCGGCCCGGTCAGCAGCAATCCATTCCTGCCGAAGGACCCGACAGCCACACACATGCTGGCCGATTGGCAGGTCACGCCGGTAAGGCCGACGTCCTCGCTGGTACCAGCACCGGCGGGCAGCGGTGCCTGGATGGCGGTCCATGATGATCCGTGCCCGGTCAGCAGGAGACCCTGCTGACCGCCGGCCGAGTCCGTGTAGTAACCGGTGGCGGCACACCTGGTGGCCGACGGGCAGGCCACGTCGGTGAGGACGGCGGACCGGCTGGTCGCCGCGCCGGCGGGCAGCGGGACGGCGCTGGCCGTCCAGGACGCCCCGTGCCCAGTGAGCAGCAGCCCGCGGGAGTTGCCCGCCGAATCGGTGTAGGAGCCGACGGCTGCGCACGCCGCTGGGGACGCGCAGGCCACCGAGCCCACCAGGGGCTGGGTAGCGGAACTCGTGACGACGCCGGCCGGCAGCGGCGCCCTGGTAGCGGTCCACGACGACCCGTGCCCGGTCAGCAGCAGCCCGCGGGAGTTGCCCGCCGAATCGGTGTAGAACCCCGTGGCGACGCAGGTGGTGGCCGACGGGCAGGCCACGTCGGAGAAACCTGCGCTGGACCTCGACGCTGCACCGGCGGGCAAGGGCGCCTTGACGGCCGTCCACGCTGCCGCCCCACGAGCGGTGCGGGCCGCAAGAAGAGTGCTGGCCCCACGAGCGGTGCCGGGCGCGGGAGCAGTGCCAGGCACGGGCCTGGTGCTGGCCGCAGTGCCCGCTAGTGCGGTGGCGAGGACAGCCGCCGCCATCGCCGCATGTACCGCACGTTCCATCTGTGACGCCCCCCGGCCTCGGCTCGCAGGTCACTCAAAGTAGCACCAAGATGGCTTCAAGTAACCCAGCGTTGCCAGCTGGGTGGGTAACGTCTAGGGAATTTGGATGGACCGCTTCGCCAGGCCGTACCAGAACCCGTCGATCACCGAGCGGGTGCCGGCCAGGTCGCCGCCGGAAGCCCCCAGGGTGACGAACAGCGGCGCGAAGTGCTCGGTCCGCGGATGCGCCAGGCGGGCGGCCGGCGCCTTGTGCTCGAAGTCAAGCAGCGCGTCCAGGTCGCCGCCGGCCAGCGCTTCCCTGCCCCACTGGTCGAAGTCGGACATCACCGACGTGACCCGGCCATCCTGGCTCAGGGCGTTCAGGTTGTGCGTGAAGAAGCCGCTGCCGACGATGAGGACGCCGTTGTCGCGCAGCGGTGCGAGCTTGCGGCCGATCTCATACAGCTTCGCCGGATCCAGCGTCGGCATGGAGATCTGCAGCACCGGCACATCGGCATCCGGGTACATCTCCACCAGCGGCACATAGGCGCCGTGGTCCAGGCCGCGGTCACCCGCGTCGTGCACCGGGGTGCCCGCCGCCCGCAACAGCTTGCGGACATCGTCGGCGAGCTCAGGTGCCCCCGGTGCCGCGTACGTGACCTGGTAGTACTTCTCCGGGAAACCCCAGAAGTCGTAGACGAGCGGCACCGTGCTGGTCGCGCCGAGGGTTAGGGGTGCGGCCTCCCAGTGCGCCGAGACCATCAGCACTGACCTGGGCTTGGGAAGCTCCTGCGCCCAGCTGGCCAGCTGCTGCGTCCACAACGCATCGTCGGCCAGCGGCGGCGCGCCGTGGCTCAGGTAGATCGCGGGCGTCCGCCCGGTAGCGGCTTCGGCGGACATGTGGCGCCTCCATGGATCTTGCTCACCGGAAAGCCTAGGCCGGCTTCCTGTGAGCAAGAACAGTTCAAATTTTAACTACATTCCCAGGCGAGTGGCTAATAGTTAAAATTTGAAACAAGCCAGCTAGGCTTGACGGGTGGACGATCCAGGCCGGGCGGACGACGCAGCGGAGGCCAGGCCAGTGGCTGACCCCGCTGGGGCACCGGCCAGCGGCGCACCTGACGGCACCGCACCCAGCGAGGTGGCTGACGGCACCGCACCCGGCGGCACGACTGACGGCGCAACACCCGGCGGCACGACTGACGGCGGAACACCCCGCGGCACGACTGACGGCGGAACACCCCGCGGCACGACTGACGGCGCAACACCCCGCGGCACGACTGACGGCGCAACACCCGGCGGCGGCGTGGCGGCGACCCCGGTCTGGCTCGACGACGAGGAGATGCCGACCTGGCTCGCCTTCCTGGAGGTCAGCCACCTGCTGGAGCGGGCCATCGAGCAACAGCTCAAACGGGATGCCGGGCTGTCCCACGCGCAGTACGAGATCCTCTCCCGGCTGGGATCCGCCGACGGCGGCGCCATGCGGATGAGCGATCTCGCCGATGTGATCATCGTGTCCAGGAGCGGCCTGACCTACCAGATCACCCAGCTCGAACGGGCCGGGCTGGTCCGCCGGGAGAAGTGCCCCGCTGATGACCGTGGCGTGCTCGCGGCGCTGACCAGCGCGGGGCGCGCCGCGCTGAGCCGCGCTGCCCCCGGCCACGTCCGGGTCGTGCGTGAATTCCTGATCGACGCGCTCACTTCCGCGCAGCGCGCCGGGCTCAGGGACGGCATGGCCGTCGCCCGGGCCCGGCTGCGCGCCGCTCGTGCGGGCGGCGCCCGTTAGCAGACGCCCCGCCAAAACCCGCCCGCCCAGGAACCGCTATTAGCGCTGCCCTCAGGAGCCGCCCGTCAGGAGCCGCCCGTCAGGAGCTGGGCAGCTGAGCCTCGATGACGCTGATGACTTCGGGAGCATCCGGCTGGGTGCCGGGCCGGAACCTGCTGACCACCGAGCCGTCGGCCGCCACGATGAACTTCTCGAAGTTCCACTGGATGTCACCGGCCTCCCCCTCCGCGTCGGCGACCGCGGTGAGCTCGGTGTAAAGCGGGTGCCTGCCTGGCCCGTTGACCTCGATCTTCTCGAAGAGCGGGAACGTCACGCCGTATGTGGCTGAGCAGAATTCCGCGATCTCCTCGGCCGAGCCGGGCTCCTGGCCGCCGAACTGATTACACGGGAAGCCCACCACCGAGAACCCTCGGCCCGAGTAGGTCCGCTGCAGCTCTTCGAGCTTCTCGTACTGCGGGGTCAGGCCGCACTTGGAGGCCACATTGACGACCAGCAGCGCCTGGCCGGCCAAGTCACCCAGCGATGCGGGCTCGCCGGACAGCGTGTGCAGCGGAATGTCGTGAACGCTCATCTTCCTCGTCTCTCGGTGTGCAAGCGGCCGCGGGAGGCCCGGCGGTTCAGGACGCCGTGCTCCGGATGGCGGCGGACAGCGCACCAGGGACATCGGGCACCAGCAGGTGCCGGGCATCCCTGACCACGTCCCGCCCGCTGATCACAACGTCACGAATGTCCGCGGAAGTCCCTGCGAAGATGACCGATTCCAGCGCGGTGGCTGCCACGGTCCCGGCCAGCCGGGGGGTGTCCAGCGACACCGTCACCAGATCAGCCAGCGCACCCGGCGCGATACTCCCCGCGTCCGGCCAGCCCAGGCAGGCATGCCCGGCCACGGTGGCCGCCGTGGCCAGCGCGGCGGCGGTGAAATGCCCACGCCGGCCGCTGATCAGCCGCTCGCCAAGCTCCACCCGGCGCGCCTCCTCCAGCAGATCGATCACGGCGTGGCTGTCGCTGCCGAGGCTCAGCGGGCAGCCCGCCGAGGCCAGCGCCGCGGCGGGCCCGATCCCGTCGGCCAGGTCAGCCTCGGTGGTCGGGCAGAAGCAGGCGACCGTCCGGCTGGCGCCGAGGATGTCCACGTCGCGCCTGGTGAGGTGGGTCGCGTGCACCATGGTGCTGCGTGGCCCAAGAGCCCCAGCATCGTCCAGCACCTGTGCCGGGGTCGCCCCGTACGCCGCGAGACAGGCCTCGTTCTCGGCCGGCTGCTCGGACAGGTGGGCGTGCAACGGCGCCCCGTACCGGTGGGACCACGCGATCAGCGGCTGCATCTGGCTGGGCGGCACGGCCCGCACCGAGTGGATCGCCGCCCCGGCCCGCGCGTGCGGGGCCAGCATCCCGTGCTCGTCCGGGCCGAGCCCTTCCGCGCGCCGCGCCCAGCGGCCGCCGTCACCATCACTGAAGCGCAGTTGCGCGCCGCTGAGCGGCTCCGGCGTGCCGTCGGCGGCGAGGCCGCCGGACAGGTAGCACGTGTCGAGCAGGGTGACCCGGATGCCCGCCTGCGCCGCGGCCTCGATGAGCGCCCGGCCCATCTCGTTGGGGTCGCCGTACGGGATGCCCCCGGGGCCGTGATGCAGGTAGTGGAATTCACCGACGCAGGCAACCCCGGCCAGCGCCATCTCCGCGTACACGCTGCGGGCCAGCGCCAGGTAACTATCCGGATCCAGCCGCTCGGCGACCTGATACATCCGCTCTCGCCAGGTCCAGAACGTGCCGCGGGCGGCTTGCCCATTGCCGCGCAGTGCCCGGTGGAACGCGTGCGAATGGGCGTTCGCCAGGCCGGGCAGGGTGACCCCGGCCAGCGCGATGGTGCCGGCTGGCAGATCAGCAGCGGCTACCTCCGGCGTGACGGCACTGAACCTGTCGCCTGACGCCTCGATCAGCACATCCGGGCAGATCCCGCGGGCGGGCAGCCACGCCAGCTCGGCATGCCAACGCCGGATGCCGGCCCCGGCGCGGCTCCCAGCCACACCGGGCCGACTCTCACCGGGCCCGGCCCGGCCAGGCCAGGCCTCTTGGGCACCCGGGCCGGTCGCTGCGGCGCTGGGCGGGCTCACTGGCCTGCCAGGTCCTGCAGCACGGCGGCGGGCGCGTCGACGCCCGCTGCGCAGTCCGCCTCGTCGGCCTGCTCTGCCGGCGCGTGCGAGACCCC
>CAYPQM010000124.1:0-20772 GCA_964412845.1 uncultured Streptosporangiaceae bacterium | reverse complement strand
GAGGGCAACCTCGGCCTGATCCGCGCGGTCGAGAAGTTCGACTACACCAAGGGCTACAAGTTCTCCACCTACGCCACCTGGTGGATCCGGCAGGCCATCACCCGGGCCATCGCCGATCAGGCGCGCACGATCCGGATCCCCGTGCACATGGTGGAGACGATCAACAAGATGGCGCGCGTGCAGCGCCAGCTCCACCAGGACCTGGGCCGAGAGGCCACCTCGGCCGAGATCGCCGCGGAAATGGGCGTGAGCCAGGACCGGATCGCCGAGATCCAGCGGATCGCCCAGGAGCCGGTCTCCCTGCAGGCGCCGATTGGCGAGGAAGACTCTGACCTCGGTGACTTCATTGAGGACGCGGACGCCGTGGTGCCGATCGAGGCCGCGGCGTTCATCATGCTGCAGGACCAGCTTGAGCAGATCCTGCACAACCTCACGCCGCGTGAGCAGAAGATCATCCAGCTGCGATTCGGCCTGATGGACGGTCACCCGCGGACGCTCGAAGAGGTGGGCCGGGAGTTCGGCGTCACCCGGGAGCGCATCCGCCAGATCGAGTCGAAGACCCTGTCCAAGCTGCGCCACCCGAGCCGGGCGCAGATGCTCAAGGAGTACCTCGCCTAACACCTTTCCGGCGAGGGTTCCCGGGTCCTGCGCGGCTCAGGCGTAGCTGAAGACGTCCCGGGAGGCGGACGTGACCTGCCGCAAGATCCGCTACCCGGATAAAGTCGCGGCACTCATGGCCCTGGTGCGGACCCGCAGCAAACGCCGGGCCCGGCGGCCCAAGGATGAGCAGCGGGTCTATCGCTGCCCGGTCTGCAAAGGCTGGCACCTGACCAGCAGGGCCTAGGGCGCAGCTGGCCCGCACCGACCATGATCAGGCGTGCGGTGTGCCCGGCCTCCGGGAGAAAGCGTCGCCGCCGGCGTGGCCGTTGCCGTCCCGCGACCGGGTGCCAGCGGCCCGGTCCGGCAGCTTGCTGCCCACCTTGTTCCGCGCCGTCTCGGCCAGCTTCGGCAGCCGCTCCTGGATCTTGCCGGTGACCTTGTCCCGGGCCGATCGCGCGATCCCCGCCGCCTGGGCCTGGGCAGCTCCGGCGGCCTGCTGCACGGCGGGGCTGTCGGCCGCCTTGCGGGCCAGCTTCTTGATCTGCTCATAGCGCTCTCTACCTGCCCGTGCGCCGATAACGAAGCCGACCGCAAGGCCAGCCAAGAACGAGACCCGGTACCGCATGTGGCCCCTCTTTCACCCGAGTTAACCTGGCGCTGGCTTGACTTCCCCGTGATGCCTAGGCGTACTCCTGGTAACGCCCACGGGAATCCCCGCATGCTCGCGGGAGCGTTACCCCTCGTGAGCCTACGCCGCGCACCCGCGGGGATCCCCGCGGGTGCGCTACCCTTAGGCGCGCGACGACCATGGGACACGAGCAGCTGGCTCCCCGGCCCAGTGATCGTCCGTCGGCTGATCCCGCGTAGCTCAATTGGCAGAGCGTCCGGCTGTTAACCGGCAGGTTATAGGTTCGAGTCCTATCGCGGGAGCACAGTTTTCAGCGTGCACGTTTCAGTTTTCAGCGTGTATGTTTCAGCGCGCACGGATGCACCGGCCGGCTCAGCGCACCGGCTGGCGGAGCAGCCGGGCCCCCCAGGCCTTGGCCCGCTCCCGCTCGCCGGCCCGCAGCGGTCCCTCGATGCTCTCGATAACAAAGCCCTCTGGCTCGGCGACCAGTTCATAGCCGTGCCGGCGGAGCCGCCGCGCGATGTCGTGGGCCGCGGCGCCTGCCACCCGGGAGTCCGCGTGGGTGTCGAACGCCGCGCCGAGACTGCCGTCGGCCGCTTTGGGCAGCGCCATGAACCAGTCGCGAACCCCAGGCCCGGCACAGTCTGGCTCGACAGGATGGCCGGCTTCCCTGGCTGCGGCCAGCTGCTCGGCCTTCAGGCCCAATTTCCGGCTGACGCCTGAACTCAGCCCGCACAAGTGGGTCGGGCCGCCCACGGCGAGAAGGTCGGCGCCCAGCGCCACATCGCGGTTGGCCTCGGTCGCCCGGACGCAGCTGATCTGTGCCTCGGGCCTGGCGTCCCGGATGCCCTCCGAGATTGCCTCAGCGACCTGCCGGGTGTTGCCGAACAGGCTTTCATACACGATAACGACCCGCATGACTCCCACCTCACCATCCAGTATGTGACCAGGTGGGACCAGATCGTTAGCGGCGCCCGTCCCGCCGGGGAGGCGGGCGGCTCCGGAGCCGCCCGCGCGTCAGCCCCGGCCCTTTGGTCGAGGGCCGGGGCTGATGTTCAGCGAGCGCTCGCGCCGTCTCGTAACGAGACCGGCGCCTGCGCCTGCTCCGGGGCCGGGGTGCCGGGCAGCGGCCCGACGGGGACGCCGGCCAGGTCGGCGCGGCGAACCCGGATCGAGACGAGGACCACCAGGAAAGCGAGCAGCGCGATCCCGGCCGATACTTCGAACCCGCGGGAGAACCCGGCCGACAGGGCGTGATTGTAGATCGCGGCCTGCACCTGCGCGACGGTTCCGTGCGGCGGGTGGCCGGCCTTGGTAGCGGCCGCGACGCTAGCCGCCGAACTCCTGGCGGTGTTGGCGACGATGGTCCACGCCACGGTCCCGAGCGCGGCCAGCCCGATCGAGCCGCCGACCTGCTGGCCGGTGTTGAGCAGGCTCGAGGCCAGGCCGGCGTCCCGGTCATCGACCTTCGACAGGGCGACCAAGGTCAGTGGCATGAACAGCATGCCCAAGCCAGCCGCGGTGACCATCATCGGGCCCAGCAAGCCGCCGGCGTAGCTGCTGTGCTCATTGATCCGCGACAGCCAGAACATCCCGCCGGTCGTGATCGCTGATCCGGCCAGCAGCAGCGGCCGGGCGCCGATCCGCGGCACGAGCTGGGCGCTGACCCCGGCCATGGCCATGATGGTGCCCACCATCGGCAGGTAGGCGACGCCGGTCTTCAGCGCGCTGTAGCTCCACACGGTCTGCACGAAGATCGTCAGGAAGAAGAACATCCCGAACATGGCCGTGCCGACGCAGAGCATTATCAGGTACGCGCCGGACCGGTTGCGGTTGCGGAAGATCCGCAATGGCATCAGCGCGTGCTCGCTGCGCATCTCGATGATGATGAATGATGCGAGCAGGACCACGGCCGCCGTCAGGGAGATCAGGACCTTGGTGTCCCCCCAGTGCGAGACGCCGTTGGGGGTCGTCGCCGCACTGGTCAGGCCGTAGACCAGGGCAGCCAGGCCGAGGGTGCTGGTGATCGCGCCCGGCAGGTCGAACCGGCCGCTGTTGCGCTGCGACTCGCCGCTGATCGCCCGCGGGGCCAGCAGGGCGACCGCTGCCCCGATCGGGACGTTGACGAACAGCACCCAGCGCCAGGACAGGTAGGTGGTCAGCAGGCCGCCCGCGATCAGGCCGACCGCGGCGCCGCCGATGCTCATCGCGGCGTAGACACCCATCGCCCGGTTACGCGGCGGGCCCTCCGGGAAGGTGGTGGTGACCAGGGACAATGCGGTCGGCGCGATGATCGCGCCGCCGACGCCCTGCACCGCACGGGCCGCCAGCAGCCAGGACTCCGAGTTGGCGAATCCGCCGAGCAGCGAAGCCAGGGAGAACAGGATGATCCCGGCGATGAATACCCGCCGGCGCCCGAGAATGTCCCCGGCCCGCCCGCCGAGCAGCAGCAGGCCGCCGAAGGTGAGCGCGTAGGCGTTGACGACCCACTCCAGGCCGGAGCCGGAGAAGCCGAGCGCGTGCTGGATGTCGGGTAGCGCGACGTTCACGATCGTCGCGTCAAGCACGACCATGAGCTGGGCCGTGGCGATCACCACGAGAGCCAGGCCGAGGTGGCGTGCTGGGCCTGCAGCCGTGGCGCCTGGCGTGGCGCGCCCGGTCACGGGCGGTGCGGTGGACATGACGTCTCCTTGCTGAAGCGCGTGTGAATTCTTCGCCGCGGCCTGTTGTGCCGCGTACGGAAGCTTGTTGGGGGGAAACACCACTGCTCGGACGGCCCGGCGTTGGCCGCCGCATTGCGGCGCTGCCGGCGGCGAAGGGATCAGCCAGCCTGCGGAGCGGTGCCCAGGAGCCCGCTCACCTCCTCTTCAGAGTACGGCGTGCCGCAGGCGGTCCGCACCGGCGGGGCCATCTTGTGGATCAGCGTGAGCAGGCAGCGACGTTCATCCGTGCTGAGGGCTGAGCGCCATGGTGCCCGGGCCAGAACTTCCTGCTCCATCCGCTGCTTGAGTTCCTGGCCAGCGGGGGTAAGCACGAGCCTCTTTACCCGGCGGTCGCCAGGATCGCTTTCCCGGGCGGCCAGCCCTCGCTTCTCCAGCATGTCTGCGATGCCCGTGACGAACGACGGGTCACAGTGCATCCGCCGGCCGAGTTCCTTCATGGCCAGCGGGCCATCGAGCATGTGCACGGCCTTCATGAAGAAGGCAGGTACCTCGAAGGTCTGGGCGACCCGCTCGCCCAGGGCCAGGAGTTCGGCGATCAGCCCGGCGACGGCATCGAGCACATCGAGATCGAGCCGGTCTTCGTCGGATCGTGTGTCCACTCCGTCCTCCTCCCGGCCTCCCGTTTTCGCGGGCCTGCAGCCATCGGTGTACCTGCTCAACAGTTGAGTAGCTCAACTATAAGCATGACTAGTTGAGTAGGTCAAATTCTTTCCGGGAAGGCGTGGCTGGTCAGGCGGCGCAACCTGGCCGGCCGTCCGGCGCACAACCAACGAGGCCAGTACGGCGTCTGAACATGTGTGAAGAGCGATGCCGGGCCCGGCGATCCGGGGCCGGCCGACGAGAGTGGCTCCGGCAAGCCCGGACGGCGGGCTTTCCTGGCGCTGGCCGGAATGGCGGCCGCCGGAGCGGCGGTCTCCTGCTCAGGGCCCGGAGCCAGCCAGCCGGGCCGTTCGGCCAGCGCCGCCGCTACTGGCCAGGCCAGCGGCACGGCCGCGCCATGCGCCCCGTCGCCCTGCGTGGCGGACGGCGCCAGCCCCGCCGCCGGGCCGGCTGACTGGCAGGCACTCCGCCGCAGCCTGTCCACGAAGACGCTGGTCCGTCCGGGCCAGGGCCGGTACCCGGCGGCCCGGGAGCTGTTCGATCCGCGGTTCGACGCCATCGAGCCGGCCGGGATCGCCTACTGCGGGAACGCCCAGGACGTCAGCGCCTGCCTGGCGTTCGTCCGCAGGTTCGGCCTGCCGGTCGCGGCACGATCGGGCGGGCACAGCTACGGGGGCTGGTCCAGCAGCACCGGCCTGATCATCGACGTCACCCGGATGACCTCGTTCCGGGCCGGCGCCGGGGGCGGCACCGTTCAGGTCGGCACCGGGACCCGCCTCGTCGACTTCTACAACGGCCTCGCCGCCCGCGGCCTGGCCGTGCCCGGGGGGTCGTGCCCCACAGTGGGGGTGGCCGGCCTCACCCTCGGCGGCGGCGTCGGGGTGCTGTCCCGCCAGTACGGGCTGACCAGTGATCACCTGGAAGCGGTGCAGATCGTCACCGCGGACGGCGCCATCCGCAATTGCGACGCCCAGCGGAACAGCGACCTGCTGTGGGCCTGCCGCGGTGGCGGAGGTGGCAACTTCGGCGTGGCTACCTCGTTCACCTTCCGCACCAGGCAGCTGTCGAGCCTGGTCATCTTCTTCCTGTCCTGGCCGTGGTCACAGGCGGCCCGGGTGGTCGAGGGGTGGCAATCCTGGGTGCCGTCCACGCCGGACGCGCTCTGGTCCAACCTGCACTTGATCGCCAAGCCACACGGCCCGCTGCCCACCGTGCAGGTCGGTGGCACCTACCTGGGCAGTATCAGCGGGGCGCAGGGCCTGCTGAGCGCGCTGTATGCGGCGGTCGGCTCCGCCCCGGCCAGCCCTTATGTAGCAGAGAGCTCGTACCAGAACGCGATGATGGTGGAGGCCGGCTGCGCGGACCTGAGCGTCTCCCAGTGCCATCTGCCCACCCAGACCGCGGACGGCCAGCTCGCCCGCGAGCCCTCATACGCCAAATCTGACTTCTTCACCAGGCGGCTGCCTTCGGCCGCCATCCAGACGCTGGTCAGCGGGATCGAGCAGGTGCGGGCGGTGCCCGGCGCGGCCAGCGGGGTGGGGGCGATCGCGTTCGACGCGCTCGGCGGCGCGGTTAACCGGGTCCACCCCGCGGCCACCGCCTTTGTGCACCGGGATGCCCTGTTCCTGGCTCAGTACTCGACCAGCTGGCGCTGGGGCGCGCCGGACGGCGCGGTGGCGAGCCAGCGCGCATGGCTGCGCACCTTCTACTCCTCCCTGCACCCGTATGCCAGCGGGCAGGCCTACCAGAACTACCTGGACCCGGAGCTGAGCGACTGGCAGCAGGCCTATTACGGCGCCAACTACCCGAGGCTGGCGGCCATCAAGGCCAGCTACGATCCGCACCAGGTGTTCCGCTTCCCGCAGGGCATCAGGCCGGCCTAGCGACGGATCAGCTCGATGATGGCCCGACCATCCCGCCGACCGGGGAGCTGGCGGTAGGCCTCTTGACAGGGCGGCCGGGGCACGTCTAACTTCCCTCTTTAACAGGAAACTTTCTTAATTATTAATCCAGGACGCCTGTCCGCACCTGCCCGCAGCGCAGCAGCCAGCCGGCCCAGGTGCGGACGGCTCGAACCTCGCGGGAAGGCTGGCTCCATGTCCCGGTCGCGTTCGCTCCTCGCGGTCGCCGCGCTCGCGCTGGCCGCCGTAGGCGGTGCCCCGTCCGCCGTGTCCGCCGGCTCCTCGGCCGGGGCCCCGCTGCCCGCGCACGTCTTCGCGCCGTACTTCGAGGCATACAGCACCGACAGCCCGGCGGTACTCTCGCGGCAATCGGGTGCCCGGTACCTGAGTCTCGCCTTCATCCAGACCCCGGCCGCCGGGTCGTGCACCATCGACTGGAACGGTGACCCGGCCACCCCGATCGCGCCGTCCGTCTACGGCAGCGACATCGCAAAAATCCGCGCGGCCGGCGGTGACGTCATTCCGTCCTTCGGCGGCTACTCCGCTGACGACACCGGCACCGAGATCGCCGACAGCTGCCCGAGCGTCGCGCTGATCGCCGCCGCCTACGAGAAGGTGATCACGACCTACAACGTGACCCGCCTCGACCTCGACACCGAGGACAACTCGCTGACGAACACGGCTGGCATCGACCGGCGCAACAAGGCGATCAAGATGGTCGAGGACTGGGCGGCGAGGACCGGCCGTGTGGTGCAGTTCGTCTACACCCTGCCGACCAACGTGGCTGGGCTCGACTCAACCGGGCTGAATGTCCTGCGGGACGCGGTGAGCGATCATGCCCGGATCGACATCGTCAACATCATGACCTTCGACTACTACGACAACCAGCCGCACGAGATGGCGGCCGACTCGATGACCGCCGCGCAGCACCTGTACGACTCGCTGCACCAGCTGTATCCGGCCAAGTCGGCTCACCAGCTCTGGTCCATGATCGGCGTCACCGAGATGGTGGGCATCGACGACTTCGGGCCGCCCGAGATTTTCAGCACCGCTGATGCGACGACGGTTGAGCACTGGGCGGTGCGCAAGCACCTGGCGGAGCTGTCCTTCTGGGCGCTCGAAAGGGACAACGGCGGCTGCCCCGGCACGGGCGGCAGCGACAGTTGCTCCGGGGTCTCCCAGTCGACCTGGCAGTTCAGCCACACCTTCGAGCCATTCACCGGGAACTAGGGCGGGGCACGCCATCACGCGGCGGCCTCCCGGCTCGGGCCCAGGACCGCTCGGTGCCTGCCTCACCGGCAGCCATCACCTCCGTCCGGATCGGTGAGGGTGCAGGAGCCGGAGTCGCACGCGGCGAGTACCTCCTGCACCTCGCCGCGCAGCCGGGCGAGCTCGGCGATCCTCGTCTCGATGCGATCGAGCACGGCCTCAAGCCGCCAGCGCTGCGTCGCGCAGGAAGCGTGGCCCTCGTCGCTGTCGTGCAGTGCGCTGATGACCTCATCCAGGGTGAGCCCCAGGCTCTGCAGCCGCCGGGCGAGCCGGATCCGCGGCACGCTCGCACTGGTGTAGCTGCGGTACCCCGACGCCGTGCGCGGCGGAGCCGGCAGCACGCCGCGGCGCTCGTAGAAGCGAACCGTGTCGATGCTGACACCTGACTCGGAAGCAAGCTGCCCGATTTTCACCGCAACCCCTTGACTCTGGACCTGACTCCAGACTTTACGGTGGTGCCGACCGGCCGGGTAACTCGACCCCGCCCCGCACCTACTGGAGCTAACCGTGCCGCACCGCAACGACCAGCCGCCTGTCGTGTGTGACATGACCGGCGCCCCCGATACCCCGGCCGAGCGCATTGCCGAGTACCAGCGCCTCTTCGCGCAGTCCCTGGTGGGACGGGACCGGGCCGGCACCGGTATCAGGTTCCGCTTCCGGGCCGACGACGGTCTTGAAGCCTGGGTGCGTGACCTGGCCTGCCGGGAAAAGGCATGCTGCGGGTTCTTCAGCTTCACCGTCACGGCCAGCGGCGGCGAAGTCTGGTGGGACGCCTCGGTCATTGACGACGAGATAGCCCGCCAGATCCTCGATGAGTTCTACCGCCTGCCCGACACAGTCGCGCACGGTGCCGCCGCAGTGGGTCAGGGGCTCCACGAGCAGGGCCTCCGTGTGGTGCTCAAGGACGGCGCCGGCGCGTAGCGCGCGGCCGCTGGGTCAGCTCGGCCGGTACTGACGGCCGAATCCGGCCATCCCGGAGCCCGTCGGCGACCCGGACTGGTGATAGACCGGGGGTCCCGGCGGGCGGTGGCCGACGTGCTTCGGGACTGGCGAGACCGACTGGACGCTGTCCGCGCTGCAGATCGCGGCGGCGTCGCTGACCGGCCCCAGGACCTGGCCGCTGGTCGGGATGGCGCCGGCCGGGACAGGCCGCCGCGGTGACCGCTCAAGAACCTGGCCGAGATTCTCGGCGTGCGCGTCCCGGGCGGTGAGCGGCGGCAGCCCGAAGGTGGACTCGATCAGCTTCAGCGTGGAGGTGTGCTCGAACGGGCCATGGTGGACGACCTGGGCGGAGGCCAGGTTGGACACCACGATGGCTGGCACCCGGAATCCGAGTTGCGTGTAGTCGGGCACCAGCCGGCCGTCGGTGGGCGTCGATGCGTCCCCGGTGTGGTCCACATTCGCTGGGTTGGTGTCATCGGTCACCCGGGGCGGCGGGACGTGGTCGAAGAACCCGCCCCACTCGTCGAAGGTGACCACGAGCACCGTGTTGTCCAGGTACCCCGCGGTGGCGAGCGCGTGGTACGTGTCGGCGATGAACCGCTCCCCAAGCCGGATGTCGGCCAGCGGATGGTCATCGGCTGAGGTCCCGTTTCCCTCGACGTCGAAAGCCGGGTCGATGAAGCTGACGTTGGGCAGCAGCCCCTGGGCCACGGTGTCGAGGAACGGCAGGGTAGTGACCGGGATCCCGAGAACGTCGGTGTCGCCAGCCGCGAACGGATGCCAGAACGGGAAGTACTTCGTGCCCCACAGGGCCAGGAAGGGCGCGTCCCGGAAGAAGTATCCGCCGGTGGGAACGCCCTGGTTGTTGGGGATGGGCGACAGGTGATCCCAGATGGCGGGCAGCGTCGAGAGAGTGGTCGAGTTGTGGTCCCGGTCGGTCCGGGCCGCGTGCTGGTAGAAACGGTTCGGGAACGTCTCACCGGCAAACGAGCAGAAGTACCGGTCCAGGACCGTGTAATGCTGAGCCAGGGCCCCGATGACCGGGAGGTCGGGGACAGCCTTCGGCCGGTGACCGGGGCCGAGGTTCGTGTAGTAGCCGACCGGGAAGGTGTTCGCGGCGGCCAGCGTGACCCCGGGGTTGGCGGCCGGCGCGGTGGGCCGCTGCAGGAACCCGTCCATCCGGCCGCCGTTGTGCTGGACCAGGAAGCCTTCCCAGCTGTGGTCGGGGTCGCTGTACCCGCAGCCCTGGAAGTCGGGGGCCAGCGGGTAATTGGGATAGACGTTGCCATCGGCCGACAGGTAGGTCATGTCGTGACGGCCATCGGCCCCCGGCAGCCAGCTGAGGAAATGGTCGAAGGACCGGTTCTCCATCATGAGCACCACCACGTGCTCGACGCCGTTCGAGCCGTGCGGGGAGAGCGCGGGAGCGGCGCTGGCCGCTGCGGCGGAAAGGAACTCCGAGCCGGTGATCGCCACACCGGTCGAAGCGCCCATGAGCTGAAGAAAAGTTCGACGTGTGAGCATGAAAGCCATTGTGGGCAATGGTCATGATCGTCACAACCAGCACCAGATGTCGGCCCGGCGACAGCAAGGTAACTAGCCGGGCATTGCCCACTTAGGACTGGAATCAAAATGAAGTGTGAGGTCTGTGACGGAGACCGCTATCTGTCCCGTTGAGAGTGGTGGCTGTCCGAACGGCGCCCGCTGGTGAGCAGCGGCCAGGCGCCGCGGGCGGTCACCCGGGTTGAGCCCACGAACGGCGCATGGCAGGCTCATGGCGCATGATCGATGAATTCGCGAAAGAGTACCTCCACGACGATCTGCGCTGGATACGCGAGGCGCTGGTCTGGAAGCTCGACGGGCTCTCCGAATACGACATCCGCCGCCCGCTGACCTCCACCGGAACCAACCTCCTCGGCCTGGTCAAGCACTCGGCGACCTGGGAGGCAAGGTACTTCGGCGAGGTCTTCGGCCGCCCGTTCCCCGAACCCCTGCCCCGGTGGGACGACGAGGCCTCGAGCGGCACCGACCTGTGGGCCACCGAGCACGAGACCCGCGAGCAGATCATTGGCTTCTACCGGCGCGCGTGGGAACATGCGGACGCGACCATCGTCACGCTCGCCATCGACGCGCCCGGCCACGTGCCGTGGTGGCCGCGCCCCGACGTGAAGCTGTTCAACATCCTGGTTCACATTCTCACCGAGACCAACCGGCACGCCGGACATGCCGACATCCTGCGCGAACAGCTCGACGGCGCGGTCGGGACCCACGCGCAGGGCACGGCCTTGCAGGAATACGACGCGGCTTACTGGGAGAACCACTGCGCGAAGATCGAGCAGGCCGCCAGAGCAGCTGATCCCGCCAACGCCTGACACAACCGCTCACCTGAGCCCACTCCCGCTGTGCTCTTCGCCGTTGCTGCATCAAAGGCGGCCGGCTATCGAATGATGGGCCAGGTCACAGCGATTTTTTGAGGCGTCGCCAGCAGATGATGGCGCAGCCGAGGGTGACGAAGGCTTGGTGGATGTCGTCGCGGATCTCCCAGCGGATGCGCAGGCGGCGGAACCAGTGCAGCAACGCGAGCGCGCCTTCCACCACCCAGCGGTGCACCCCGAGGCCGGAGCCGTGTTCGGTGCCTCGCCGGGCGATGACCGGGGTGATCTCCAGCCCGCGGACCTGGTCGCGGTAGCGCTCGTGGTCGTAGCCGCGGTCGGCGTAGACCCTTGTGGGGCGGCGCAGCGGCTGGCCGCGCTTGCCGCGGATCGGCGGGACGGCCTGGATCAGCGGGATCAGCTGGGTGACGTCGTTGCGGTTGCCGCCGGTGAGCGTGGTGGCCAGTGGGATGCCGTGGGCCTCGACGATCACGTGGTGCTTGCTGCCGGTCTTGCCCCGGTCCACCGGGGACGGGCCGGTCGCCGACCCGCCCTTCATCGCGCGCAGGTGGGAGGAGTCGACGGCGGCGCGGGAGAGGTCGAGCATGCCAGCTGCCCGCAGCTCGGCCAGCAGCACCTCATGCAGGCGCTGCCAGACCCCGGCCTCGTTCCAGTCCCGCAACCTGCGCCAGCAGGTCATCCCCGAGCCGAAGCCCAGATCCTGCGGCAGGAACCGCCACGGGATCCCCATATATAAGACGAACAGGATCCCCACAGCACCCGCCGATCCTCCAGACGCCTACGTCCGGGATGGCGATAGTTACGTTCGACCACGGGCAGCAGCGGCTCGATCCGCTCCCACAGCGAGTCCTCGACCTCCCACGGCTTACTTGCACTCTTCGTCTCGGCTGCCTCGCACCCCCTATCCGGCAGGCACCAACGAGAACTGACACACCGTCATTCCCTGCACCCGCCAGCTCACTTTGTTACCAGTCCTTAGCCCCCGAGGGCAGGTCAGCGGGCGCGGGAGCCAGCCCGGATCGCGGTCGGTTCCGGCATGGTGAACCTGCGGCTCAGCTGAAGCGCTTCAGGTACGGCTCGGCGATCTGGCAGGTCTCCGACGAGAACCGGGCCTGGTGGAGTTCCGCCGCCAGCTCGGTGTCGGGTCGCAGGCCGATGTAGGCGCTCAGCATCAGCCGCCGCAGCATGAGGAACGTCGCAATTTCCGCCTCGTCGTCGCGGGACAGCGGCTCGACCTGCCGGTATCCCTGGACCCACGCGGCGACCAGATCGTCAACGTCGGCGCGTCCCTCGTTGAAGGTCAGCGCGCAGGCCAGGTCGTACAGGTACCAGCTGAAACCGCAGTCGTCGAAGTCGATCACGGCCACGCTGTCCCGGTGTACCAGCAGGTTAGCCAGGCGCAAGTCAGCGTGCACGAGCCCGAACCGGGCGGACCCGGTGCCGAACCGTGCCAGCCGGCCGGTGACGACGTCGGCCAGGTGCTGTAGCTGACGGCGCTCGGCGGCGTCGGTCACGCTCGCGTGCCAAGGTCCCCAGTGCGGGCGCTCGCCGAGTGTGGTGGCCACGTCCCAGCGCGGTCGCTGGAACCAGGACGGCGGGGTCCAGGCGCGAGCCTGCCGGTGCAGCCGGGCCGTGATGGCGCCGAGCCTCGGGAACCATGCGGCGAGCTCGTCAGCGGCAGGCTCGCTGCCGGGAACACAGTCGAACATGACGCAAAAGCACCGCTCCAGTGGTGGATCGCGGACGATCTCGACCAGCTGGCAGCCATCGAGCGCCGGGATGATGGCCGGTAGCAGCGGTTCCTGCTCGTCCGCCCGGATCGCCGACATCCAGGCGAGTTCCGAGGAGATCTCAGCCGGAGGCCGCCCGCCGGGGCGGTAGATGCGCAGCACGACCGGGTCACCCGATGGCGGCTCGATCCGGAACGTCCAATTCTCCGTCAGCGGGTATTGCCGCAGACGGCAGCCGGGCGAGATGCCGTACCGCCCGGCGGCCCGCCGGGCGAGCCTCGCCATGTCCTCGATGCGGCCGCCATCGAGCCTGCTGGTTGCCACGCCGGGGTGGCTCACGACGGATCCGGCAAGCTGAGCACGTCCATCGGCTACCTCACAACCCTGCCTTGATCCAGGATCTCGCGCGTGCGCTGGGCGACCGCGCGGAGATGGCATGCGGCAGGTCAGTGGGCGCTGGAGGCGGCCCAGATGTTGATGCCTGCCTCGACCGCGTGGCCGTCGATGGCGGACAGTTCCTCTTCGGTGAACTGGGCCCGGCCGGCCGCCGCGAGGTTCTCCTCCAGTTGCGCCACGCTGCTCGCGCCGATCAGCACCGAGGTGACCCGGTCATCGCGGAGCGCCCAGCTCAGCGCGAGCTGGGCCAGCGACTGGCCGCGCTGCAGCGCGATGTCGTTGAGGGCGCGGACGTGGGCGAGTGTGCGTTCGGTAATTTGGTCTTGGGTCAGCGAGCCACCCAGGGTGGCCCGGGATCCCTCGGGGATGCCGGTCAGGTACTTGCCGGTCAGCACGCCCTGGGCGAGCGGGGAGAAGGCTATGCAGCCGACGCCCTCGCGGCCGAGCGTATCCAGCAGGTCCTCCTCGATCCACCGGTTGAGCATCGAGTAGGACGGCTGGTGGATCAGCAGCGGGACGCCCATCTCCCGGAGGATCGCCGCGGCCTGCTCGGTCCGCTGCGCTGAGTACGACGAGATCCCGGCGTACAGCGCCTTACCTGAGGTGACCGCGGTCGCCAGGGCGCCCATCGTCTCCTCCAGCGGCGTGTCCGGGTCGGCCCGGTGACTGTAGAAGATGTCCACGTAGTCCAGGCCCATCCGGGCCAGCGACTGGTCCAGGCTGGCCAGCAGGTACTTGCGTGACCCGCGGTCGCCGTAGGGGCCGGGCCACATGTCGTAGCCCGCCTTGGTCGAGATGACCAGCTCATCGCGGTAAGGACGCAGATCCTCGCGGAGCAGCCGGCCGAAGTTGACCTCGGCGGAGCCGTACGGCGGGCCGTAGTTGTTGGCCAGGTCGAAGTGCGTGACCCCCAGATCGAAGGCGCGCCTGAGGATGGCCCGCTGGGTGTCGATGGGCCGGTCATGGCCGAAGTTCTGCCAGAGCCCGAGCGAAACCTCGGGGAGGTCCAGTCCGCTCCGGCCGCAGCGGCGGTACGGCATCTGCGCATAGCGATCCTGCGCGGCGAGGTACGTCATGGAGGGAGTCTCTCACCGGGGGTCGTCGCCCCGGCGCTTGGGCACAGGTGATATCCCAGGGCTACGGCGACTGGGCAGAGCGCCGGCGCCGCAGCGAGCAGCGCAGGGCCAGCCAACAACAGGGTCGGCCAACCGCAGAGGAAGAGGACACGGATGTATGACGCGATGATGGCCGAGACCATCAGCATCAACGGGCACGGCGGGGACCAGATCGAGGCGTACCTCGCTCGCCCGCTCGGCCCTGGGCCGTTCGGCAGTGTGGTGGTGATCCACCACATGCCCGGCTACGACGAGGGAACGAAGGAGATCACCCGCAAGTTCGCCGCGCACGGCTACACCGCCATCTGCCCGAACCTGTACACCCGCGAGGCGCCTGGCGCGAGCCCGGACGACGCCGCGGCCGCGGCGCGGGCCCTGGGGGGCGTGCCCGACGAGCGCCTGGTCGGGGATGTTCTCGGGGCGGTCACGTTCCTGCGGGCGCAGCCCACCTCCAACGGCAAGGCCGGCACGATCGGGTACTGCTCCGGCGGGCGCCAGTCGTTCCTGGCGGCGTGCAGCCTGCCACTGGACGCGGCCGTGGATTGTTACGGCGCCTTCATCGTCGGGACGCCGCCGGAGGGCATGCCGCTCAAGGTCGGCCCGATCGTGCACCTGGCCAAGGACCTGTCCTGCCCGTTGCTCGGCCTGTTCGGCGCCGATGATCAGCACCCCTCGCCGGATCAGGTCGCCGAGCTGGAGAAGGCGCTCGCCGCGGCAGGCAAGCCGTTCGAGTTCCACAGCTACGAAGGTGCCGGGCACGCGTTCTTCGCCGTGGACCGGCCCGCCTACCGGCCGGAGGCCGCGAAGGACGGCTGGGCGAAAATCTGGGACTTCTACGGCCGCTACCTGGCGAGCTGAACGGAGGCTGGCTCATGTGCACGTATCTGACCGAAAAGGTTGAGGTCGACGGAAGCGGCAAGGGCGCGGCCGGGTGGTTCGCGCTCAGTGAGGCCACGGTCTACTTCGATCACCCGGTGCACGCGGCGGCGGAGCACACGCTCAACATCGACTTCCGTAACCCGGGGCAGGGTCCCGCGGCGCGGGTCGCGGTCGAACTGACCGCGGAGTCGGCGCGGGCGCTCGCCGCGGCGATCGAGTCCACCCTCGCATCCGCCCCTCCTGGCCTCGCCTGACGTCGCTGCGCGGGGGTTCCGGGCCAGCGCACCTGGAACTCCCGTGCGGCGTGTCCCGCAGATCTTGAGCGGGACACGCCCAGGCGGCCCGGTCGCGGCGGCCGGCCCGGGGGACCGGCCCTCGGCCAGCGCCCCTTCGGATTGTCAGCCGGCCGTGCCAGGATCGGGTGGTGGCTGCGGTCGGCGGTCACGGGGTCGGAGGCGGTGGCATGAAGTTCCGGGTCGAGCGGGACGCCCTGGCGGACGCTCTCGCATGGGTGGCACGCGCCCTGCCGTCACGTCCGGTGGTGCCCGTCCTGTCCGGCCTGCGGCTGGAGGCCGGCGCCGGGCTGACCCTGTCCTGCTTCGACTACGAGGTGTCGGCGACGGCGCATCTCGACGCTGACGTCGCGGAGGCCGGATCGGTACTGGTTCCCGGCCGCCTGCTCGCCGAGATCACCCGCAGCCTGCCCGCGCTGGCCGTCGACTTCGCCGCCGACGGCGACGTGGTCAACCTGACCTGCGGGAGCGCCGAGTTCACCGTGGTCCAACTGCCCAGCGAGGAGTATCCGGCGATCCCGGAACCGCCGGCCTTGGCCGGCACCATCGACGGCGGTGACCTGGCCACGGCCATCGGCCAGGTGCTGCCCGCGGCGAGCCGTGATGACACGCTGCCCATGCTCACCGGCATCTGCCTGGACATCGACGGCGAGATGATGACCCTCGCCGCCACGGACCGGTACCGGCTTGCCGTCCGGGAGATGAGCTGGCAGCCGGTGAGCGCGGGCCTGCGCGCGGTTGCCCTGGTCCCGGCACGGACACTGGCCGACGCGGCCCGGACCATGGCGCCGGGATGGCCGGTGTCGATCGCGTTCGAGACCGCGGCCGGGGTACCCGGCGCCGGGAGCGGGGAAGCCGACGCCGATCAGCGAGCTGCGGCCGGACCGGGACCAGGCCGGGAGCCGCGGCCGGCCGAGGGAATGATCAGCTTCGGAATAGGCGGCCGCCGGCTGACAGCCCGGCTGATCGGCGGCGAGTTCATCAGGTACCGTTCCCGTTTCCCCACCGAGTTCGGCTGCCGGGCCGATGTGCCGGCCGGGCCGCTCACCGAGGCGGTCCGGCGCGTGTCCCTCGTCGCGGACCGGACCAGCCCGGTCCGGCTTGCGTTCGGTGCCGGCCAGGTGGTCGTCGAGGCGCAGACCGAGGGCCGGGCCCGCGCCGTGGAGACCGTGCCCGCTGAGTTCCACGGCGATCAGCCGGTCATCTCCTTCAACCCGCACTACCTGCTCGACGGACTGGCCGCCGCGGCGGCGCCGGGCCACCCGCACCACGCGCCGGAAGTCCGGGGTGACCCTGAAGATGGCCATGGCGGCGGGGACAGTGACGGCAGCGGTGACGGAGGCGCGGCCAGCGGTGCGGGACCGTCAGCCGATCCGGGGCTGCTCCGGCTGGAGTTCACCAGCCCGGCCAAGCCGGCCCTGATCACCTGGGTGCAGGGCGGCGAGAGTGGCGACGACGGCAGGACCGGCGTCCCGCCGTTCCGCTACCTGGTGGTCCCGCTGCGGGCTGCAGTCCGTTCCTGAACTGGCCCGCGTCGCGGATGTCAGCGGCGCAGCGGTGTCATCCGCGCGGCGAGGTCATCGGCCGGGTGCCACGGGACGGCGGGGTGCCACGGGGCGCGCGGGCGTCAGTGGCGCAGCGGGCGTCAGTGGCGCGGCGGGCGTCAGCGGTGGCCTGCTGGCCAGGGTCCGCGCGGGTAATCGCCGCTCGCGTCGTAGGCGGGGTGGAACCGGTCTCCCGCGCGCCAGGCATCCCGGCCCACCCACACGGCGCGGCCCGCCCACACCGCGCGGCCAAGCCAGGGCGCGCCAGCGAGCACGGGCAGGCCCTCCAGCCAGGCAGCACGCCGCCAGGCCCGGCGGGCCAGCAGGATCAGCCCGACGACGAGGCCGGCCATCAGTCCCACCAGGCCGGTCATGATGAGGAACGCGGCGATCAGCAGCCCGTTGTGCGGCAGGGAGAAGCCGACCAGCAGCCAGAGTGCGGTCATCGCCGCGGCGGTCAGCAGCAGCCGGGCCCGCAGCCGCAGCCGGCGTCGGCGATACGGCCGAACGCGCGGCCGGGCCGTCTGCGACCACCCGCGTCCGGCGGAAGCCGCCCGGCCATCCGGACCTGGCACGATGCCGTCGTGCGGCAGATCCGCAGTGACCCGGCTCAGGTCGCGGCGGGTGGTCGCGGCGAATGCCGCGTCGAGCCGGTCCTGGAACTCCGCCAGCGTGAGCCTGCCCGCCGCGAAGTGCGCGCGCAGCCTGCCGGCTGCCGCGTCACGGTCGGCGTCAATGACGCGCGCGTCGCCCTGGTTCGCCATGTGATCCTCCGGGCCGCGATAGGGAGTGTTCTCAGAACACGTTATGTCGCGAATTTGCCCGAGGCAAACCCGCAGGACGCACGGGCCGTGCCGGTGAGTCTTGCTGCGGCAAGCACACGGGACGCGCGAGCCCTGGAAGGAACCCGGCCGACTCGGAACAGCTTGTACCGCGGCCCGCGAGAATTTTGACCGGCAGCAGGTCTTTTCGGGCTGGAAAGGCCTTCTGACCCTGGCCGCATGCCGCTTCAGGGTGGTCCCATGGGGAGAGATCCGGCTCCCGCCATGCGGGGCTGCCGAGAACCAACAGGAGAAGCGACGATGGGAACAGCACGTCGGTGCTTGATCTACGGCCAGGAGCGGGCTCGTCATCGCTGATGATCTTGACCTCCGCTGCTGCCACGTTCAGGCCCTCGAACCCGGGGACAGGCACCTATGAGTGAGGGCACCCTGCACGTCGTGTTCGGCGCCGGGCAAGTGGGCCGTGCCCTCGCGGCCCGGTTGGCCGGGCTGGGTGTCGCCGTCCGGACCCTGTCACGCCGTCGGCCGGCGGCCCTCGCGGCCGGTGTCGGTTGGCGCGCCGTCGACGCGACCGACGGCGAAGCTGCTACCGACGCGGCCAAAGGCGCATCAGTGATCTACCAATGTCTCAATGCCCCGTACACCCAGTGGCCAGAACTGTTCCCGCCACTGCAGCGGGGCGTACTGACCGCGGCCGAACGTACCGGCGCCCTCTTGGTGACCCTGGAGAACATCTATGCCTATGGGCCGACCGGCGGCAAGCCGATGACCGAGGATCTCCGCCTCGCGGCCACGACATCCAAGGGCCGGACCCGGGCGGCGATGACCGCAGAACTGCTGGCCGCCGCGGAGGCAGGCCGGGTCCGTATCGCCATCGGGCGTGCATCGGATTTCTTTGGTGCGGGCGTCACGGAATCCACCCTCGGTGAGCGGGTTTTCGGCAACGCCGTGGCCGGCAAGCGCGCCGATTTCATCGGCGACCCTGACCTGCCGCACACCTACAGCTACGTTCCCGACATCGCGGCCGGCTTGGCCACCCTCGGCACCGACGAGCGGGCCGTCGGCCAGGTATGGCACCTGCCTGGCCCGGAAACGGTGAGCACCCGCGCGCTTCTCCACCTTGTCGCCGGCGAGGTAGGCCACCCCGTCGGGATCCGCAACGTACCCAAGATCGTTATGCGAGTTCTCGGGCTCGCCAACCCGTTGATGCGTGAGCTGGCCGAAATGGCCTACGAGTTTGAGGACCCCTTCGTTCTTGACACCACCAAATACCAGTCCACCTTCGGAACTGCGGCCACCCCGCTCGCCACCGCGATCACCGACACGATCGCCTGGTATCGAACCCGAGGAGGAGCACCGCCGCCACCATCATCGAGCTGATCGCATCCTTCGCCTTTCCCGTCATCGTCATCGACGGGCCACCGCGACTGGGTATTGCCGTCCATCGCTATCACGATCGGACCGCTGCTGCGCCTAAGCCGACCCGGCTCAGCACGCAGGCCCCATGACCGTCTCGACGGCGACAGCCAGGCAGGTGGACTCGATCGCTAGTTGAGGAAGTAGCTGCTGCCGCCGGTCTCTGGGTTCGTGACCTGGGCCACCACGGACATCGGCCCGGCGTGGGCGAAGATGAGCGTGATCGTGATGTCCTTGCCGCCGTGCATCGGCCCGGCCCCCGTGATCAGCATGTGCAGGCCATCAGGCACCAGCCGGGTCATCGAGTCGGCCGGAATGCTGATCGCGGGGATGGTGTGCATGGTCAAGGTCCGGCCGACCGGGGCGCGGAACAGCACCTGCCCGCCGACGCTGGTCCGGGCGGCGATCAGCCGGTCGCGCGGGCCATTGTTGCGGATGACGACGTAGGCGACAGTCGTGCCAGGAACCGTGGGCTGCGCCACGTAGGCCGTGGCGACCTGGATGGACGTCGCAGCGACCGCTCTGGCGTAGCACCCGGTGAGACCGGCCGCGGCCAGGACGACCAGGCAGGCGGCCGCCGCTGCGCGCACAGTCGGCAGGCGGTCGAAGCGTGCCCTGGTTCCCAGCATGGTCCTTACTCTCAACGGCTTCCTGGCATCACGATGTTCTCACGCCGGCCAGCCGGCCCGGGCCCGGGGGCCAGGTCGGCCAGCGAGCGTGCCCGCAGCCGTGGGACTCACGGCCATTCGGGCCAGGCTGCGGGATCGGCCGCGATACTGAGCGGGTGGAACCTCCAGCGCCGCGCTCGGCGCAGTACTTCGACGGCTGGTACGCCGACATGGCCGGGTCGCCCGTCAAGGACGAGATCATGCGGCGCCATCTGGGACTGCCGCCGCACCTGCTGTCCACCAGCCTGCTCGGCTGGGAGGGGATCGACGAGGTCGCCAGTGCGCTGCGGCTGTCTTCCGGCGACCTCCTGCTGGACCTTGCGTGTGGCCGCGGCGGCTATGGCCTGGAGATAGCCGCCCGCACGGGGGCCGGGCTGGTGGGGGTCGATTTCTCCGCCGAGGCGGTGCGCCAGGCCCACGAGTCCGCCCGGCGGCAGGGCCGCAGCGCGGACTTCCGCACCGGGGACCTGGCCGCGACCGGGTTGAGCGCCGGCTCGGTCGACGCCGTGCTCTGTGTCGACGCCATCCAGTTCGCCGAGCAGCCGGACGCCGCCTACGCCGAGGTGCTGAGGGTTCTCGCACCGGGTGGGCGGGCGGCCCTGACCTGCTGGGAGGCGTTCGACCGGGACGACGAAAGGGTGCCCGCCCGGCTGCGGCGGGTCGGCCTAAGCGCGGGATTGACGGCTGCGGGTTTCGGCGATGTCGAGGTCCGGGAGCGCCCCGGCTGGCGGGCCTGCGAACTGGCCATGTGGGAGGAGGCCACGGCGATCGATCCCGGCGATGATCCTGCGTTGCAGTCATTCCACGACGAGGGCGTGCGCTCGCTGAGAACCTTCGGCCTGATCCGCCGGGTCATGGCCAGCGCGACCGCACCATAGCTCCCGGAGGTGGCG
>CAYPQM010000123.1:13318-20867 GCA_964412845.1 uncultured Streptosporangiaceae bacterium | reverse complement strand
AGCGCGCTCGGAGGGACTCGAACCCCCAACCTTCTGATCCGTAGTCAGATGCTCTATCCGTTGAGCTACGAGCGCTAGCGCCCGACAGTCTACGGCACGCTGCACCCCCTCGTGCAGAGCTGGCCAGCCGCGCGGAGCACAGCGGTTAAAGCCCTTCTGATTCGCTCCGCGGATGACGAGCACCGCGTACCTTCGGCGCCTCCTGACAGCTCCCGCCGGGACCGCGGCCAAGAGCCTCAAGACCGTCCGGCCCCGCAGCGGCGGGTTGCAACTTTTCTAGTCTTCTAGAACACTAGCCTGATGAGCACTGTCATTGAACCGATAATCATGGGTGATCCCGGGCCGACGGGCAGATTCGGCTCGATGGGCGGGCGCTTCGTTCCTGAGGCCCTGATCCCCGCCTGTGAGCAGTTGGAAGAAGCCTTCCGGATGGCCTGGGAAGATGCTGGCTTCCGGGCGGAGCTCACTCATATGCTGACCAGTTACGCCGGACGGCCAACACCTGTCACCGCGGCCGACCGGTTGTCAGACGCCCTTGGTGTTTCGGTTCTGCTCAAACGCGAGGATCTGGCCCATACCGGTAGCCACAAGATCAACAATGCCGCCGGGCAGGTCCTGCTGGCGCAGCGAATGGGCAAGACCGCTGTGATCGCGGAAACGGGAGCCGGGCAGCATGGGGTGGCCACCGCCACGGTCGCCGCCCATCTCGGCCTGGGCTGCACCGTGTTCATGGGCGAGAAGGACATGGCCCGGCAAGAGCTCAACGTCTTCCGGATGGAACTGCTGGGGGCCACCGTGATCCCCGTGACGTCAGGATCGCAGACACTCAAGGACGCCACGAACGAGGCGCTCAGGCACTGGGTCACGACCGTCGATTCCACCCACTACTGCATCGGCTCCGCCCTGGGCCCGCACCCCTATCCGTGGATGGTGCGGGAATTCCAGCGTGTCATCGGCGACGAGGCCCGGGCCCAGTGCGCGGAACTGCTGCCCGGTGCGGTGCCGGCCGCCGTGGTGGCGTGCGTGGGCGGTGGATCCAACGCCGCCGGGACGTTCGCCGGGTTCGCGGCCACCTCAGCCCGTCTGATCGGCGCGGAGGCGGCCGGCGGGGCGGCGTTGTCCAACGGCCGCCGCGGCGTTCTGCACGGTTTCATGTCGTCGTTCCTTCAGGACGAGCATGGGCAGATCGCCGAGGCCAGCTCTGTTTCAGCGGGCCTCGATTACCCGGGGGTCGGCCCCGAGCACGCCTACCTGGCCGAGATCGGCCGGGCCGAGTACCACTCGGTGACGGATGCGGAGGCGGTCGCCGCGGCCGGGCTATGCGCCCGGACCGAAGGCATCTTGTGTGCGCTGGAGTCCGCTCACGCCCTGGCCTGGGTCCAACGCGCAGCAAAAAACGGTGAGCTGGCGGCCGGATCCACGGTGCTGGTCACCTTGTCGGGCCGGGGTGACAAAGACGTCTCGGTGCTGCGGGAGCTGATCCGTGGCCGCCGTTGAGACCGTGCTGGGCCAGGCCCGGGCGGAGGGCCGGGCGGCCCTGGTCACCTATGTCACCGCGGGCATCCGGGAGGACTGGCTCGACCTGCTGAGGGTGATGATTGACGCCGGGGCCGACGCCGTCGAGATCGGCTTGCCCTTCTCGGATCCCATGCTGGACGGCCCAGCCGTTCAGCGGGCGTCCAGCACAGCGATCTCCAGAGGGACGACCATGGCCTGCACCCTGGCCCAGTTGCGCGACATGAAGGGTCTGGACACGCCGCTCATCGCGATGAGCTACGCCAATCACGCCTACACCCGCGGTCTCCGGCAGTACTGTCACGAGCTGGCCGACTGCGGTTTCAGCGGGACGATTGTCCCTGACCTGCCTGTCAGCGAGGCGGGCGAATACCTGGATGAGGCCGGTGATGCAGGGCTGGACGCGATCCTGATGGTGACACCCTCGACGCCGGACCAGCAGATGCGGGTCATCGCCGAGCGGTCGCGTGGCTTTCTCTACGTCATGAGCGTCATGAACACGACTGGACGGACCTACGAGCGGGATGACGCCGCCCGCTGGGCCGTCGCCGCACGATCCAGGAAGCACAGCGCCCGGCCGGTGATCATCGGCTTCGGCATCGACACCCCGGAACGCGCGGCCGCCGCGGCCGCGTATGCCGACGGCGTGATCGTGGCCTCCGCCCTGATGCGCCAAGTAATGGATGGGGCGCCAGGTGCCGAGATTGGCCGCTACGTACGGGAACTGCGGACCGCGATTGACGCCGCCCAGTGAACGGGCCAGACCGCCGGACTCTCCGCGATCGGCAGCCGAAATACCTGACCATCTATAGTGACCTGCGTGGACGCATAATGAGTGGCCAGTGGTCACCGGGCCATCCGCTTCCCGCGCAACGGGAGCTGGCCGGCGAGTTCGGGGTCAGCATCATGACCGTCCGGCAGGCGCTGCAACTGCTGACCGATGACGGGCTTATCGACATCCGCCACGGGATCGGGACGTACGTGGCGGCCCACTACGCCTACGATCTCGGGAATCTGCGCAGTTTCGCGAGTGATCTCGCGGCCCAGGGCGCCCAGATCACCACCCAGCTGCTCGGGGAGGGGATCATCGACCCGCCCGCGCACGTTGCGGCTCGTCTCGGCGATCCCGGCGACGTCCTCCGGCTGCGCCGCCTGCGGCTGGTGTCCGGCCGGCCCCTGATCGTGCAGACGTCCTATCTACCGGTCCGATACGTAGGCCAGACCGATCCGGGTGACCTCATCAATCCCGGCTTGTATACCGTTCTCGCTCAGCAGGGGCATACCGTCGTGCGAGCCGACGAGACCATTTCGATGACGACTCTAACCCCGGTTGATGCCCGTGACCTGGACCGGCCCGGGGACAGTCATGCACTCCTGAGCCGCCGGACCAGTTTCACCGCCGACGACGTGCCAGTGATTGACGACTACGCGCTGCTGGCCGGTGACGCGGTGGCGATCACCGTCAACCGTTCATCCGGCCAGCTTGATGTCCGCTATGAGCTCACGGTCCAGCACGGGGAAATCGCGGACCAGTGAGCTGACCGCCGGGCTTGTCCAGGGATGGCCCGCCATGCCGTACGCTGCGCCTGGCCCGCCCTGTGATCAGCCGGGGGCCATGTCGACGAACCTGCTGTAGTGACCCTGGAAAGCCACGGTGACTGTTGCCGTCGGCCCGTTGCGGTGCTTGGCCACGATCAGGTCCGCCTCCCCGGCTCGCGGCGACTCCCGCTCGTACGCATCCTCGCGATGCAGCAGGATCACGACGTCACTATCCTGCTCAATCGAACCGGATTCGCGCAGGTCAGAGAGGAGGGGGCGCTTATCGGTGCGCTGCTCGGGACCGCGGTTCAACTGGGAGATGGCGATCACCGGAACGTCGATTTCCTTGGCCAGGAGCTTGAGTGACCGCGACATCTCGGACACCTCCTGCTGCCTGTTCTCCACCCGCCGGGGCGAGCTCATCAGCTGCAGGTAGTCGATGATTACCATCCTCAGGTCGTGCCGCTGCTTGAGCCGACGGCACTTGGCCCGGATCTCCATCATGGACATGTTCGGGGAGTCGTCGATGAACAGCGGCGCGTCGACCACCTCACTCATCCGGCGAGCCAGCCTGGTCCAGTCCTCATCGCCCATCTGGCCGGTCCGCATGGTGTGCAGCGGAACCCGGGCCTCCGCTGAGAGCAGCCGCATAGTGATCTCGTTACGGCTCATCTCCAGGCTGAACATCACCGTCGCCATCTGGTGCTTGACGGCGGCCGCCCGAGCAAGATCAAGTGCCAGGGTCGAGTTGTGTGTCGGGATCATGCTGCGCCCGGCGAGATACAGGTGATCGGCGCTGTCCACCTGAACGCAGCGCACCGGCACAGAAGGCACGGGACGCACGTCGACGATGTACCGCCAGCGGGTCCGCTGCGGATCATGCCGGAGCCGTTCCTTGTGTATCAGTTGCTTGCGGCTCAGCCGGAACACATCATCAGTCGTCGTGAAGTTGACCATGAAGCAGGTCGACGACTCCTCAGTACGTCCCTTTACGCGCTTCGTGGTCATCGTGCACCGGTAGCCAAGGCTGAGCACCAATTCGCGAACGTCATATGCGAGTCGCCGACTGGTCACCGCGAGCTGTACGCCACCGGTCGAGGTCACAGTCCCGTCGGTGTCGAGAATCCCGGCGAGAAGGGCCCGGCGCTGCTCAGCCGACGCGCGCAAATAGAGCGGCGGAATGTGCTTGTCACCAAGGACACCCAGTGACCGCGGCTCCGCCTGGACGGTGCCATGAGCTTTCCAGCACGGCAGGCACAGCCCCGATCCGGGAATCAGCCCAGTCATCGGACCGCCACAACGCTTACACTGCGGGGTCGGCGCGGGCGGCGAGGAGAATC
The DNA here is from genome assembly GCA_964412845.1 of uncultured Streptosporangiaceae bacterium. GTDB lineage: Bacteria > Actinomycetota > Actinomycetes > Streptosporangiales > Streptosporangiaceae > JAWWPY01. The sequence goes on along the minus strand of CAYPQM010000123.1, from coordinate 16,473 downwards.
TGGCTTTGCCACCGCAGGCACGCCCGCATGTCCGCGCTTGCTCATTCTCCGGCTGAAACGGCTGGCCACAGATGACGCAGACACGTCCGGAGACACGCGCACGCTCGACGGGAAACGCCATGTGGGAATTGACGCGGCTGCCTTGGTGCGACACGACGAGACCAGATGCTCCGACGTTCATCAGAATCTCGTTGTCCACGCTGGTGAACCGCGCCGAAGCCGCGTGCCCGTCACCGAGCCATGTCCCAACGGCATACGGCGGAATGGGCAGGTCCGCCTCGGGCAGATCAAGCAGGCCAGCTATGGCCACGGCGTGATTGGGGCGCGAGTCCACGGTTTCACACCGAAGCGTCGAGGCAATCTGCTCGGTGGTGACGACCTGCGGTCGCACCGGCTGGGCGTAATTCTTCCGGCCGCCTCGTCCTTGCGCGTCGTGCCGAGCGGCCCGGGTCCAGGTGAGCCACTGGTGCTGGCCGTCCGCGACGATGACCTCGCCGTCCGAGAACTCGATCTCGTAGCAGGACCGCCCGTGCATCACATCCGTGGCGGCCAGGACAGTGACCGGCCTGCCGTCCGCACCCATCAGGCGGTCTCCCACGGAGACTTCACCCATGGTGGTCCAGCCGGCTGGGGTCACGAGCGGGGTATCGAGAGCAAGGGCCTTGCCGATGGCCGGCCGGGCTGCGATGACGATCATCTGGCCTGCGTGCAGGCCGTTGGTCAGGGCGTCCAGGTCGGCGAAGCCGGTGGGGACGCCAGTCATCCCGCCGCCGCGGCTGCCGATCGCCTCGATCTCGTCCAGGGCCCCAGGCATGATCTCGGACAGTGCGAGGTAGTCCTCGCTGATGCGGTGCTCGGTGACCCCGTAGACCTCGGCCTGGGCCCGGTCCACCAGCTCGTCGGCGTCGCCGTCGCCGGAGTAGCCGAGCTGGACGATGCGGGTGCCGACCTCGACCAAGCGGCGGAGGATCGCGCGCTCCCGGACGATCCGGGCGTAGTAGCCGGCGTTGGCCGCGGTGGGCACCGACGCGATGAGCGTGTGCAGGTACGTGCCGCCGCCGACCCGGCCCAGATCGCCGCGCTTGTTCAGCAGGTCACTGACTGTAACGGCGTCAGCCGGCTCTCCCCGGCCGTAGAGCTCCAGGATCGCCTCGTGCACGAGCTGGTGGGCCGGGCGGTAGTGATCCTGCGCGGTGATGGTTTCCATGACGTCGGAGATGGCGTCCTTGGACATCAGCATTCCGCCGAGAACACACTGCTCCGCGGCCACGTCATGCGGTGGGGTCCGGTCGAACTGTTCGCCGCGGGGAGTGATCTCGGCAACACTCACCTGACATCCCCTTCCCCGTGCCCAGCAAGCGCTCTGCGGATGTCCCGCACCTTCAATCAAGTCAGTTGTAGCGGATGGCTCCGACAGTCTTGTGGCAGTGGCCTGCGTCGTCCAATCGGGCTGTGCACAGGTCTGTGGACAGCCTGTGCAGACACGCCGCGCGTCCTGTGCGCAGGCTGGGGATACCCCTGGGGACGTGACCGGGGACGAGCCGGCATAGGTGCCCCCGGCCTGCGCCGATGCCGTCCACTGCCTGTGCGCGGAAAAAAGATTGGCCGGGATTCGCCATCCACACCCGCGGCCAAGTTATCCACACACGGAATGTGACCTGCAAGGTCGTATGCCGTGCTCGGCAAGGCCGCGGACGACGCGTGGCGGGCCGGCGCCAGTGGGTCGCACTGGTCCCCCGGGGTGTCGGCGCGGGGCCCGCTGACCCACTGGCGCGGTCGGTGAAAAGCCCCTGCGATCATCACCCGACTGCTCTAGGGTCCGATCATGTGTTCGACACCCGATGCGCGCATCGCCCTGCTCGGCCAGGCCATTGACGAACTGGCCGCGGACACGCGCAGCGGAACCCGTGCCGCCACGGCCGGGAGTGCCGGGACGGGCACTGAGATGGACAGCGTGGCGGAGCGCCTGGCCGGAATCTGGGCCATGGTGGCCGAGCTTGACCCCGGCCTGGCGGAGCGCCTGCCCCGTTACGCTGCGCCGGCCGAATGAGCAGCGGCCGGCCCGCACAAGCGGAACCGGCCGCTGCGCGGGACCGGCTTAGCGAGACCCGCCGCTCAGGCCCTGACGACCACGTGGCCGCCGACGATCGCTCAGGCGCCAGCCACCTCGATGTTCAAGGTGGCGGACACTTCCGGGTGCAGCCGGACCGTGACCTGATGCGCCCCGACCGTCTTGATCGGGTTGCGCACCTCGATGCGGCGCTTGTCGAGTTCCGGCCCACCCGCGGCGCGGACCGCGGCAGCGATGTCGGCCGAGCTCACCGAGCCGAACAGCCTTCCGGTGCCGCCTGCCTTGGTCTCCAGCCGTACGCTGAGCGACCCAAGCCTGCTGGCCGCGTCTCTGGCGTCGTCGAGCCCTCGGATGTCGCGGGCAGAACGCGCGCGCTTGATCAAATCGATCTGCTTCTCCGCACCGCGCGTCCAGCGCATGGCCAGCCCTCGCGGGACCAGGTAGTTGCGGCCATAGCCGCCAGCTACCTCGACCACGTCGCCCGGGGCGCCCAGGCCAGTGACCTCCTGGGTGAGGATGAGCTTCATAGGTGTGCGACTCATCGGTTTGCGGCCCTTCCCGTCAGCGTGCCGTGCTGGTGTACGGCAGCATGGCCATCTCGCGGGCGTTCTTGATCGCAGTCGCGACGTCTCGCTGGTGCTGCGTGCAGTTGCCAGTGACCCGCCTGGCCCGGATCTTGCCGCGGTCGGAGATGAACTTGCGCAACAGCCCGGTGTCCTTGTAGTCCACGTAGGAGATCTTCTCCTGGCAGAACAGGCAGACTTTCTTCCTGGGCTTGCGTATTGGTGCTTTCGCCATCATGGTGCTCCTGTGAGAGCCCCGCTCCAAGGCGGGGATGGTCAGTTGTTAAGGACTGTCGTTAACTGGCAGGCCCGGGATCAGAACGGTGGCTCGTCAGACGATCCGCCGTCCCCGAAACCCCCGGGATCGGCCGCCCACGGGTCCTCCGCAGGGCGACCGCCGGACGATCCGCGGTATCCACCGGAACCACCCTGGCCACCGCCACCCTGGCCACCGCCTTGGCCGCCGCCGCCTTGGCCGCCACCGCCACCGAAGCCGCCGCCGCCTCCTGAGCGGTTGGACT
>CAYPQM010000123.1:0-13218 GCA_964412845.1 uncultured Streptosporangiaceae bacterium | reverse complement strand
CCGCCTTGGCCGCCACCGCCACCGAAGCCGCCGCCGCCTCCTGAGCGGTTGGACTTGGTGACCTTGGCTGACGCGTTGCGCAGCGACGGGCCGACGTCGTCCACTTCGACCTCGTAGACCGTGCGCTTCTCGCCTTCCCTGGTCTCATACGAGCGCTGCCTGAGCCGGCCCGTGACGATCACCCGCATGCCGCGCTGCAGGCTCTCGGCGACGTTCTCCGCCGCCTGGCGCCAGACGTTGCAGGTAAGGAAGAGGCTGTCGCCGTCCTTCCACTCGTTCGTGGCCTTGTCCAGGAACCGGGGGGTAGAGGCCACCCGGAAATTGGCCACTGCCTGGCCGGTCGGGGTGTAGCGGAGTTCTGGGTCGTCGACGAGATTGCCGGCGATCGTGATCTGGGTATCGCCTGCTGCCATCGGGGTGCTCCCGGTCGCTTGAAGGATGAGTCGGGGTGCCGTTCACGCAGGTGCGTCGCGGCTCAGTGGACCTCCGGGCGAAGAATCTTCGTCCGCAGCACGGCCTCGTTCAGGCTGAGCTGACGGTCAAGTTCCCGCACGGTGGCTGGCTCCGCGAGCATGTCTATGACGGCGTAGATGCCATCGGTTTTCTTATCGATCTCGTAGGCGAGGCGTCGGCGTCCCCAGACGTCCACCTTGTCTACGCTTCCGCCCCCGGCCTTCACTACCGTGAGGAACTGGTCCAGTGATGGCTGGACTGTCTGCTCCTCGAGGCTGGGATCGAGAATGATCATCATCTCGTACCGGCGCATGATCGGAATACGCCTCCTTTGGACTGACGCGGCCACGGTCTCTCCGTGACAGGAGGAGCCACGCCGCCGCACCGGACGGTGCCGGTCCTTGGGGGGCACGGCACCGCCCCGGAGACCCCCGGACCTTATTGGCCCGGAACTCTCCACTAACGGGCGGTGGATGTGGCTGAGTCAGCCTACCAGGGTCCAGGGAGCCGACTGGCGAAGGATTCCCGCAGGCGCGGCACGGGAACAGATCCGGTAGATCCGCCTCCGGGCGGAACCTGACAAGGGGGTGGCCATGCCACAAGCCGCAAGAGCCCGTTCTAATCCGCACATCCCGCGTGTCACGCTCAACAGCGACGGCAGGCGCCACCCGGTCGAGAACACGCTCACCTTCTTCACCTTGCTGGCCGGGATTGTCGCCGGTGCTCTCGGATTCGTGGTGAGCCAGCACGTAGTGGCCACGACCCTGGGTGCGGCGGCCCTTGTGGTCGGCCTGTACAGCCAGCTGATCTCCGCCACCAGGGAGCAGCGAATGCTCATCGTGACCGGCCTGGTCGCCGGTTTCCTGGGAGTCGCGCTTGGCCTGGCCCACGGCGGTTTCGTGCCCTGATTCCCGCCCCGTGCCCCATCCCCGCGTAATGCCCTGATCCCGCCCCGCCGAGGCCCGTTAGGCTCGTGGGATGGTCCGTATCGGAGCCCACGTCCACGATGGCGATCCCCTGGCGCTGGCCCTCGCTCTGGGGACCGATGTCGTCCAGTTCTTCCTCGGTGATCCGCAGGACTGGAAGGCGCCGACCTTCCCCGGTGGCGACGCGGGCGCACTCCGCGACGCGATCGCCGCCGCAGGTGTCGAGGTCTTCATCCACGCGCCCTACGTGATCAACGTGGCGAGTGCCAACAACAGAATCAGGATCCCCAGCCGCAAGATCCTCGCCCAGCAACTCGCGGCCGCTGCGTCCATCGGCGCGAAAGGCCTGATCGTGCACGGTGGGCATGTGACAGCCGACGTGGACCCGGCGGACGGCTACGAGAACTGGCGCAAGGTAGTGGAACGAATCGAGCGCCCGATTCCCATGCTGATCGAGAACACAGCAGGTGGCGAGAACGCCATGGCGCGCGGCCTGGCGGCAGTGGGCCGACTCTGGGAGGCCATCGGCGACATGAGCGGGGACACCGGCGAGGTGGGATTCTGCCTGGACACCTGCCACGCCTATGCGAGTGGCGAGGAACTCAGCGGCATCGTGGACCGGGTCAAGGCCATCACCGGCCGGATCGACCTGGTGCACTGCAACAACTCACGGGATGAGTTCGACTCAGGCCGGGACAGGCACGCCAGTCTGGAGTCGGGCACCATCGATCCCGCGCTCCTGGTGGACGTGGTCCGCGCGGCCGGAGCCCCGGCGATCTGCGAGACCAGGGACCCCGCTACCGATACCCGCTGGCTCCGTCGCCACCTCGGCCCCTCCTGAAGATTTCACGCCGAGGATTTCACGCCGCTGGGGAGAGCTTCACTGCGGGGCGGTGGCCGGGGTGCCCGTGGCGATGCGGCGCAGTCCTGGCCGGAGCGTCACCCGGTCGGGAGCGCCGGACAGCACACCACCCGCCGGATCGTCCTCGCCAGCCGCGCGCACCACGTCGGTGTCCGGCCGCAGGATGTCCTTCACCACCAGCCCGCAGAGCAGCAGGATCGCGCCGAACCGGGCGAGCAGGGAGGCAAAATACACGCCGCCGCCGATGCCGCCGATGGCCGCGAAGGACTCGCCCGACACCGACACGGTGATCAGGTAGGACCAGATGGCGAAGAAGTAGCCGATCTCGGTCAGCTGCCAGAGCGCGTAGGACCAGAGCCTGGGCCGGGCGAGGATGACCAGCGGGACCAGCCAGATCACGTACTGCGGCGACCACACCTTGTTGGACAGCAGGAATACCGCGAGGGTGAGGAAGAACAACTGCGCCACCCGGGGCCGCCGGGGGGCGGTGAGCGCCAGCACCCCGATAAGCACGCAGCCGACGACGAACGCCAGCAGGGACATCATGTTGAGCCTGCTGAGGGTGCCCGTCCCGACCAGGGACACCCGCTCGGTCTCGAAGAAATACCAGATGGAACCCCAGTCAGCCGAGCGGTTGGCGCTGAGCTGGTAGAACCTTTCCCACCCCGGGAAGGCAACGATCATGAAGGGCAGGTTTACCACGAGCCATGCGACGGCGGCCGAGCCCGCGGTCACGCAGAACGCCCGCATCCGCCCGGCCCGCAGGCACAGCAGCAGCAGCGGGCCGAAGAACAGGAGCGGGTAGAACTTGGTCGCCACGGCCAGGCCGAGCAGCACCCCGGCCAGCACGCCCCGGCGCGACGCCCAGGCGGCCATGCCGAGCGCGACCAGGCCCATCGCGATCAGGTCCCAGTTGATGAACGACGCCAGGACCAGCCCGGGAGCGAGCGCGACGCCCAGCGCGGTCCACCGCCGTGACCGGCCCGCCAGGTACGCCGTGGCCAGCACCCCGGCGACTGCGAAGATCGCCAGCAGCAGCACCGTGACGTCGAAGAACTCCCGGCCCCTGGTGAAGGGGTCGGCGATCGGCCGCACCAGCCAGGCGACCAGTTGCATCGCCCCGCCGATGAGCACCGGGTACTCGACCGGATGGCCGGTATAGGGCACCTTCCCCGAGGAAAGGCCTTCGCCGAAGTACAGCGGGTAGATGTCGGTGTAGCAATGCGCCTGGAACTGCTTGAGGTAGATGTTCCAGTCCCCGGCGCGGCAGGCCGATTTGTTCAGGAAGCCGAGCGCGCTGCCGGTAAGGCTCGCCGCGACGAGCGCGGTCGTGGATCCCGCCACGACGGCGAGACGGGACCGCCACGGTCCTGTCTCCCTGTCTTCCGCTCCGGCAGGCCCGGATCCCGCCTCTGCCACGCCACGCTCCGTCATCCGCTACCAGCCTCGGCCACCAGTCGTCGGCTCACCAGGTCCCGGAAGATTCTGCCACCAGCAGGTGATCCGGCGTGCGAGCGCGGCTTACTTCCGGCTGGCCGACTTCACGGCGGTAGTAGCCGTGGCCGCCTGGGTGGCCACCGGCGCCGAGGGCGTCGGGGGGAGGGGGAACGGGTTGGACGGAGTCGGCGTGGGTGATGTGTTCTGGTTCTGGTTTCCGTGGCAGTGCCGCCCGAAGAACCCATTGCCGCATTGCTGGGTCTGGACCGGCTTGGGCTGCGGCGGCAGCAAGTCCCAGGCCGTGCCGCCGAAGTCCGGGTTCGGGAAGACCTGCGGCGTCATCGGGAGGAACTCCTTCATCGCGAAGGTCTTCCAGATCGCGGCCGGCCACTGGCCACCGTAACCTTGCAGGCCGCCGACCCCGTACAGGGTCTCCACGCCGGCTGGCGGCGCGCTCTCCTGGTTGGCCGCGGCGACACAGGCCTGCCCCGCGCTGGCCGGGCAGCCCTGCTGGTTGGTGAACATCCCCACGGCCAGCGAGAACTGCGGGATGGCGCCGATGAAGAACGCTGACTGGGACAAGTTGGTGGTCCCGGTCTTGGCGATGATCTCCCGGCCGTCGGGCAGTCCGGTGCTGGCCGCCGTGCCGCCCGCCTTGGTGTCGAAAGAGAGCGCGTAGTCCACGTCGGATGCCTCATCCGGGGTCAGCGCCACCCGCCGGATGACCTTGGCGTTGGTCACCATGCCGTTCTGGGTGATCTTCCCGATCACGTGCGGGGTGACATAGTCGCCGTTGTTGGCCAGCGTGGCGAAGGTGGTGGCCTGCTCCTCGACGGTCAGTGACGCCTGGCCGAGCGCGGTGCCGACCTCCTCCTTCATCCTGGTCAGCCCGGACTGCGCGGTGTCCACCCCGAAGGCCTGGGCCATGTTGACGATGGCCTGGCCGCTCGGGCCGGCCGCCCGGTGGTAGAGGTCGGCATAGGCGGTGTTGAGTGACAGGGCCGTCGCGCTGGTCACGGTCACCGGCCCGACGCTCCCGTCGCCCACATCGTTGCCCACCTCGTACCAGCTCGCGGAGTTCACCGGCGTGGTCCGGCTCGCGAACGTCGAGGCCTGCCAGACCGGCGGGATGTAGAGCGGCGAGTAGCCGTCCAGCGTGCTGGTCCGGACGTTCATGCCCTCCGAGCGGGCCAGTGAGAGCACGTAGGGCTTGAACGAGGATCCGACCTGCTCACGGTTCTGCAGGGCCATGTCGTACTTGCAGTCGATCACCTTGCATTTGGCCGGTGACTCGGAGAAGCTCGGGCCGCCGTAAAAGGCCCAGATGGACCCAGTGCCCGGCCTTTCGAGGACCGCGCCTACGTGCCCGTACTTGGGCAGTCCCTCGCCGTACTGCTTCATCAGGGTCTTGTTCTGGTTCACCGCGGCGTACAGCTCACGCATCATGTGCTGGTCGATCGTGCTGACGATACGCAGGCCTCCGCCGTTGATCTGCGCCAAGGTGTAGTGGTAGGTGTTCTGCAGTTCGTTCTCCACGGCCTGCATGATGTAGCCGCGGGACCCGGTCCAGTCGGTGCCCATCTGGGTCTGCACGATCTTCGGGAACTTCTGCGCGGAGGCTTCCTTCTGCGTCAGGGTGCCCATGGTCACCATGGAATTGAGCACGTAGTGCCAGCGGTACACCAGGGGGGAGTACCCCGGTGAGCCAGGCGTGGGGTCATACCCGTTGGGCGACTGGATCATCGCGGCCAGCATGGCAGCCTGGGCCACATCGAGCTTGGCCGCGGGAATGCCGAAGTACGCCTCGCTGGCCGCGCCGAAGCCGTACACGTGCCCGCCCAGCAGGATGGTGTTGAGGTACTGGGTCAGGATCCAGTCCTTGGACTTCTCCTGGGCCAGCTTTTCCGCGACGAAGATCTCCTTGACCTTGCGGCTGACGGTCTGTGAGGTCCCGATGTTCGTGTAGTAGTTCCGGACGAACTGCTGGGTGATCGTGGAACCGCCCTGCGCGACCGAGCCGCTGGTGGCGTCCGCGAGGGCGGCCCGGATGATGCCGACGGGCGAGACCCCGCCCTCGTTGTAGAAGTGCTTGTCCTCAGCCGCGACGACCGCGTTCCTGACCACGGAGGGAATCTGGTTCGCGGTGAGCAGTTGCCGGTCCGTGGTGCCGAAGGTGCCGACCACGGTCTTGCCGTCCCGGTAGTAGACGATCGATGCCTGCTGCAGGGCAGCCTGTGACGCATCGACCGGGATCGGGGTCTGCGCGTACGCGACCCCGATCATCAGCAGGAGCAGAACGAAGAATCCGCCGCCGGTGGCGGCGGCTGTGATCAGGGCTTTCCGGAAGGTCCAGTGCCGCCACCAGTCACCCTTGCGGGACATCCGGCCATTGCCGCCGCGGCCGCCGGCCCCGCCACGGCCGCCGTTGCCGCCGCCGCGCCCGCCATTGGCGCCGTTGCCGCCGCCATTTCCCGCACCATTACGCACGCGCTGATCCGGCGGCTGCCATTGACCGGCAGCCGACCGGCGGCCGGCTGCTCCCTCCGGCCGGTACTGGCCGGTCCCGCCCGGCCCGCTGACCGCGGCGCTGGTGCCAAGGCGGGCGGCCAGCCTGTCCTTGGGAGTCATGGCCCGGGCGCGGCCAGCACCCGTGCCGTTGTTGAGGCGGGCCCAGGGACTCCGTGCCTGCGGCCCGTTCGCGGCGGCCCCGGCACCGGCCGGCTGGCCCGGCCCGGGCTGGCCTGGCGCCGCCGGTCCTGATCCGCGCGAACCGGGGCCCCCGCCGCGCGGGGCTGCTCGTCGGCCCCGGCCGGCGCCACGATCTGGGCGACCGGATTCCCGGCCATTGACGAAGTCCCCGCCGCGCCCGTTGCCGCGGCCGAAGTCAGTCCCGCGCCCGGCGGCGCGGCCCGCGTCACCGCTACGCCCGTTGCCGCGCGGTGCGTCGCCGCCCCGCCCGTAACCGTCCCCGCCCGCCCGCGGGTAACCGCCGTTCCTTGGATCTCCGCTGCTCGCGCTGTAGCCCCGGTAGCCGTTCCCGTTCGCCTGGTCACCGCCACGCCCGTTGCCATTCGCCGCGGCACCACTGCTACGACCGTTCGCCCGTCCGTAGGGACGCGGAGGCTGGCCGCCAGGGGAGTTGCCGCCGAAGCGGCCTGGCCTTCGTGGATCCATCGTGGGATCGGGGAGGTCTGGGTTACTCACGCGTCCTCGCTGGTTGGGTGAGGCAGTCGTGGCGGGGCAGGCAATGGGACTACCGGGTTGCACGGTACCCGGCAGTGCCCAATGCCCCGGCGCGTGTTATATGTCCGTCACACCTTGGTCATCTAATGTGAGTCACCCTTTGTGACTGCCATCTTGTGATCTGCGGGCCCGGCCGTCCGGGGGGGACGATCGGTCATTGCCTCCCGCGGTCACTCCCCGGCGCGAGCACGCCGACGGCGCCGGGTGCGTGGCTCGCCTGTGCCGAGAACGTAGGACGACGCAAGGTGGTTCCACGCACAACTTTGGCAGACCTCGACGACGTACACCCGGAACTCTCCGTATTCCGACGCCATCTCGGCTAGTTCCGGGCCCTGCTTCACGCGGCCTTCGTATTGCCCGAGTTCGTCCCCATAGACGTAGGTGACGTGGGTGAGCTTGGTCTTGCTGCAGATGGGGCAGGCCGTGTCGGTCGCCTCGCCGTGAAATTTCGCGGCCCGGAGCAGGTACGGGTGGGCGTCGCAGACATCGGCCAGCGTCGTGTTACCGGCAAGCACCGATGCGAGCGTTGCCCGGCGGGCAAGCCCGTAGTCGACAACCGATCGACGCCGTCCCATCTCCGACAGGGTACGACGGAAGCGCGCGGCAGCCGAGACCCGGACCGCGCCCACCGGGCCGGGATAACAGTCGATGAATGCAAGGTTGCGCGAAGTAGGCCGAGCGCATATCTTTGCGATGTATCGGTTCGATACATCGGTCTGGTATACAGGCCATCACGGCCAGACAGATCCGGACGAGGCTAGCCCCCGAGCCAGGCTAAGGAGGTGCGGGCATGAGCGGACAGCGGTCAGGCGTGCTCGAACTCGCGGTGCTCGGGCTGCTGCATGAGAACCCGATGCACGGCTACGAGCTGCGGAAGCGGCTTAACGCCGTGCTGGGCGCGTTCCGCGCGTTCGGCTACGGGTCGCTGTACCCGTGCCTGAAGCTCCTGCTGGCCCAGGGGCTTATCGCCGAGGAGGCCCCGCCCGGGATCGCCAGGCCGCCAGGCCGCCGGTCGAAGATCGTCTACCGGCTGACCGCGGACGGCAAGGAGCGGCTGCAGGAACTGCTGGCCGAGTCCGGCCCCGCGGCCTGGGAAGACGACGGGTTCGGCGTGCATTTCGCGTTCTTCGGCCAGACCAGGGCCGATATCCGGCTGCGGATCCTTGAGGGGCGCCGCACCCGGCTGGAGGAGCGGCTCGACGGTTTCCGCGCCGCGCTGGCGAGGACGCGGGAGCGCCTGGACAGCTACACCCTCGAGTTGCACACGCACGGCCTTGAGTCTGTCGAGCGGGAAGTCCGCTGGCTCAACGAGCTGATCGCCTCCGAGCGGCAGGCGGACTCCGTGCCCAGCAACAACGATTCAGATAACGGCCCGGCGGCAGGCACCGCCGGCTGACGGAAACGTCGTTGCGCCACCAACGCGGCAAGAGCAACGCGGCAAGAGAAGGAGCAATCTCCATGGGTTCGGTTCGGGTAGCCATCGTGGGCGCGGGCAACTGCGCCAGCTCCCTTGTGCAAGGTGTGGAGTACTACAAGGACGCCGACCCGGGGGCTCGGGTACCAGGCCTGATGCATGTCGAGTTTGGCCCGTACCACGTGCGTGACGTTGAGTTCGTCGCCGCCTTCGACGTGGACGCGAAGAAGGTCGGCCAGGATCTCGCTGACGCCATCGGGGCGAGCGAGAACAACACCATCAAGATCTGCGATGTGCCGCCGACCGGCATCACCGTGCAGCGCGGCCCGACCATGGACGGCCTGGGCGAGTACTACCAGGAGATGATCACCGAGTCCGACGATCCGGTGGTGGATGTCACCCAGGTTCTCCGCGACTCCCGCGCGGACGTGCTGGTGTCGTACCTGCCGGTCGGTTCCGAGCAGGCTGACCGGTATTACGCGCAGTGCGCGATCGACGCGGGCGTGGCGTTCGTCAACGCGCTGCCGGTGTTCATCGCCTCCGACCCGGTGTGGGCCCAGAAGTTCACCGACGCGGGCGTGCCGATCATCGGCGACGACATCAAGTCGCAGGTAGGGGCCACCATCACGCACCGCGTGCTGGCCAAGCTGTTCGAGGACCGCGGGGTAGAACTGCTGCGCACGTACCAGCTCAACTTCGGCGGCAACATGGACTTCATGAACATGCTGGAGCGCAAGCGGCTGATGTCGAAGAAGATCTCCAAGACGCAGTCGGTCACCTCCCAGATCCCGCACGAGATGGAGCGGGCGGCGGTGCACATCGGCCCATCTGACCACGTGCCGTGGCTGGACGACCGGAAGTGGGCCTACGTCCGGCTGGAGGGACGGGCCTTCGGCGACGTGCCGCTCAGCCTCGAATACAAGCTGGAGGTCTGGGACTCACCGAACTCGGCCGGCGTGATCATCGACGCCATCCGCGCGGCGAAGATCGCCAAGGACCGCGGCATCGGCGGCCCCATCCTGTCGGCCGCGTCCTACTTCATGAAGTCCCCCCCGGAGCAGTACGGCGACGATGTCGCCCGCGACCTGGTCGAGAAGTTCATCCGCGGCGAGACCGAGCGCTGAGTGCAGGTGCTGAGCGGCGCGGGGGCCTTCACCGCGCCGCGCAGCGCGGACGGCAGCCACTGGATTGAGCACCTGAGCGTCGCGGACCTGTCCGTGGGCACCTACTCGGTCCCGCGCGGTGGCACCGACGACCAGGATCCGCACACCGAGGACGAGATCTACGTGGTGACGGCGGGCCGGGCCCGGCTGACCGCCCAGGGGCAGAGTGTGGCAGTGGCAGCAGGATCCGTTATGTATGTGCCTGCCGGGGAACCGCACCAGTTCACCGACGTCACCGATGACCTGGCGGTACTGGTGCTGTTCGCCCCGGCCGAGTACAGCCGCCGCGCCAGCCCGGGCTGAACCGGGGACATGGACGGCCGCTCTATCCGCCATAAGCTGAACGCGTGACCGGGCCGGCTGCCTTGAGGGAGAAACGCCGCGGACGCGAGACGGGCTCGTCGTTCGTCGCCGACTTGCGCAGCGTGCTGCGGGAACGGAATTTCCGCCGGCTATTCGCGACCCGGCTGATCTCGCAGACCGGTGACGGCGTGTTCAACGCCGGGGTCGCCGCGTATGTCTTCTTCGGCAAGGGGACGTTTCCCGATCCGGTGGCCGCGGCTGTCGCCTTCAGCGTCCTCTACCTGCCGTACTCGGTGATCGGGCCGTTCGCGGGGGTGTTCATCGACCGCTGGTCCCGGCGGCAGATCCTGGTCTGCTCCGCCCTCATCCGCGCCATCTTCGTCGTGCTCACGGCATCTCTCGTGGCCTCAGGCAGGCTCGGGCTGCCGCTCTACCTGAGCGTGCTCGCGGTGCTGGGGGTGAACCGGTTCTTCCTCTCCGCACTGTCCGCCGCGCTCCCGCACGTGGTCGCCGGGGACAAGCTGGTGATGGCCAACGCTGTGTCGCCGACCGCGGGCACGGTCGTCGGGTTCATCGGCGGCCTGGCCGGCCTCGGCGTTCACCTCGTGACCGGCGGCGGGCATGGCGGCTCCGCGGTGACCCTGCTAGCCGCTGGAGCGTGCTACCTGCTGGCGGGCGGGGTGGGCCTGACCATGCGCCGCGACCTGCTCGGGCCGCCCCGGCCGACCGGGCAGGCGGGCCGCCCCGGGCTGCTGGCCGAACTGTCCATCGTGGTCGACGGGCTCATCAGCGGGGCCCGGCACGTCTGGCGCCAGCGCCCGGTGGCAGCCGCTCTCGCCGCGACCGGCGCGCACCGGCTGCTGTACGGGGTCCTGCTGCTCATGTCGATCCTGCTGTACCGGAACTACTTCTACGCCACCGCCAGCGCCAACACGTCCCTGACCCACTTCACGCTGGTAGTTATCGCGGCGGCGATCGGCTACGGAGCGGCGGCGATCATCACGCCGGTGGCGACCAGGTACCTGGCCAAGTCGGCCTGGATAACCGTCCTGCTCACCGCGGGCGGCATCATCACCGCGCTGCTCGGCCCGACGTTCAGCCAGGTTCCGTTCGTGGTCATCGCGTTCGCGCTCGGGGTGGTGGCCCAAGGGGTGGCGATCTGCGCGGTGACGATCATCCAGGAGATCGTGCAGGACAGCTACCGCGGGCGGGTGTTCGCCCTGTACGACATGCTGTTCAACGTCCCGTTCGTCATCGGGGCGGGCGGCGCGGCCCTGATCATGCCGCTGGACGGCCGGTCGTACCCGCTGATCGCCATCGTGGCCGTCGGCTACGTGGTGGCCGCAGGCGGCTACTTGCTGCTCGGCCGTTCCTGGCCGGACGGCTCGGTCTCCGCCTCTGGGGCGGCCGCCCCGGCAGGCTCCTCCCCGGCGGCGCCTTCCGGAGCGGATTCTGCCGCGGCCGGCCCTGCGGCGGCCGACCAGCGCAGCAGTTCCTGAACCGCCCGGTCGGCGCCCAGCGGGCCGTGCTCCATCCGCAGCTCAAGCAGATGCTGGTAGGCCCGGCCGACAACCGGGCCCGGCGGCACGCCGAGGACCTGCATGATCTCGTTGCCGTCGAGGTCAGGCCGGATTCTGGCCAGTTCCTCCTGCTCGCCGAGCAGCACAATGCGTTTCTCCAGGTCATCCTGGGCCCGGGCCAGGCGCGCTGCCTTAGTCCGGTTCCGCGTGGTGCAGTCGGCCCTGGTCAGCACGTGCAGCCGGGTCAGCAGGGGCCCAGCGTCCCGGACATACCGGCGGACCGCCGCGTCGGTCCACTCACCCGGCCCGTATCCGTGGAACCGCAGGTGCAGGCCGATCAGGGTGGACACGTCGGCGACCACCCCGGACGGGAAGCGCAGCGCCTTGAGCCGGGCCCGGGCCATCTTCTCGCCCACGACCTCGTGGTGGTGGAAGGCCACCCGGCCGTCCGGCAGCCGGGCCCGGGTCTTCGGCTTGCCGATGTCGTGCAGCAGCGCGGCCAGCCGGACCACGAGATCGCCCGGCAGGCCGTACCGGTCCTCCAGCCCGATCGCCTGATCCAGCACGGTGAGCGAGTGCTGGTACACGTCCTTGTGCCGGAGGTGCTCATCCACCTCCAGGCGCAGTCTGGGCACCTCCGGCAGGACCACATCCGCCACGCCCGTCTCGACGAGCAGCGATATCCCCCGGCGCGGGCCGCCTGGCACGCTGGCCAGCAGGAGCTTGACCAATTCGTCTTTGACCCGCTCGGCCGACACGACCGCCAGCCGGGGAGCCAGTGCCGTCATCGCCTGCGGGAGCCCAGGATCGACCGTGAAGCCCAGTTGCGCGACGAAGCGTGCGGCGCGCATCATCCGCAGCGGATCGTCGGTGAAGGAGTCCTCCGGCGTGCCCGGGGTGCGCAGCACCTGCCGCTTCAGGTCAGCCAGGCCGCCGAACGGGTCGGCGAACTCCAGCGAGGGCAGCCGCACGGCCATGGCGTTCACCGTGAAGTCCCGCCGGGCCAGATCCGCCCGCAAGGACGTGCCGTACTCGACGTCGGGCTTGCGCGAATGTGGCGAGTAGGTCTCGCTGCGGTAGGTGGTGATCTCGAAGACCCGGGCGCCTTTGGTCAGTCCGACCGTGCCGAAGTCGATCCCGATCTCCCACACCTTGTCCGCCCAGCCCTTGGCCAGCTCAAGCACCTGCGCGGGCGTGGCATCGGTCGCGAGGTCCACGTCCTGGCTGGCCGAGACCCGGCCGAGGAAGACATCCCGGACCGAGCCGCCCACCAGGGCGAGTTCGTGCCCGCGCTGGGTGAAAATACGGCCCAGCTCCTGGGCCGGCGCGGCCGCCTTGCGCAGCAGTGCGGATGCGGCGGCATTGCGCTGCTGCTCGCTCATGGGCGGGCGCTCCTGGGTGGTGGACGTGGAATCGGGCACGGGCATTGAGGGTAGGGGGTACCCGATAGCCGGGGGAAATCTTGGCCGCCCGCAGACATCTTGAAAGACGCACTCAGGGAACGGCAATAGCATTTCCGGCATGCCGCGTCAGTGTTCCGTGCCCGGCCGCCATCGGCTGATCGGCCGGCAGGCCGGTCCATCCGCGGCGCCGTGCCGTGACGCGTCGCGACCAGAGTTGTTCGCGGGGGCGCTGTGAAAAGGGCAGCGGGCACCCGGCTCGCCGCGGCGTGCGCGGCGGCGGCCCTGGCCTTGGTTCCACTGGCCGCCGCGGGACCGGTGGCGGCGGATTCTCGTGGGGCAACGCGAACGGCGTGCGACAGCCGGTCTCGCAGGGATACGCGGCGGGGGCCACGGACACCGGCCACGAAGGAGGCAGCGGCAGTTTCGCGCTCGACGCCAACGGGCGGCTGAATTGGCAGGCGATCCAGGACAACGCATACCTGGGTATTCACGAA
>CAYPQM010000122.1:13996-20916 GCA_964412845.1 uncultured Streptosporangiaceae bacterium | reverse complement strand
AGATCCTGGCCGGCCGGGAAAGTGTCACCACGGCGGTCGCCCCCCACACACTCCCAGACAACCAGGTCGCGGCAGCCAGTCCGCACGCTGGCCGTCAGCCTAGTGACGAGGCTGGCCTGGATTCCATAGCTGCTCCGGGCCTGCCGGGCCCGGCCGCGCCCCGGCCAGCCACAGAATCCCTGATGGCTCCGCATCTGTAGCGACGGCGACATTGAGCCGTCAGCCCCGGAGCCTGCTGAAATTTTCACGAATGCCACCGCCGGGTCAGCCCTGTCCCCCTGCTGCTACGTCCGCGACCGTGCCGAGGGGCTGGACGGCCGCATTCCAGGATGTGATCGTGAATCGCGAATCCGGATCGCGTTTCTCACGAGGGGACCCCAGTAAATGATCGACGCTATCCGCGAGTTCATCATCAACTCGCTGCGGGACATGAACTACGACGTCGAAGGCATCGGGGATGGTACCGAGCTCGGGCCGAGAGGCGCCGACGTGGAATCGGTGGCCCTCGCGGAACTCGCCATCCGCGTCGAGGACGAGTACGGCGTGAAGTTCGGTGAGGACGAGGCGGAAGAACTGTCCAGCCTGACGGTCGGCGAGTTCTGCGCACTGGTAGCGCAGCGCCTGCCGGTAGCGAACGCGCCGGCCGAGTGACCAGCCGGCGTCAGCAGACCGGAGGAGAAGCGCTGTGAGCGAGAAGAACATCCGCGTCGCCCTCGCTGACGATGCCGAGCTCGGTGCCGGGAACGTGCTGATGAAACTGCGGGAGCATGGTGCCGCGGCGGATCGGCCCGGGATCACGTTCGACGTCGATGTGGACGATCACCCCGCCTGGGTTCCGCTGAGCTTCGGCGCGTTATACGAGCGGGTCGCCGCGAGGGCCGCCTGGCTGCATCAGCGCGGGATCAAGCCACGGGATCCGGTGGCCGTCTACGTCACGTCCGCGGCCGACTGCCTGCTTACCTTCCTGGCCCTGAACTGGGTGGGTGCGATCCCGGCGCTGATGAACGGCAGCATGCCCGGCGAGACCGCCGTGGAGTACATCCGGCGGCTGCGGGCCGCCGCCGTGCTCACCGACGCGGCGCACAGCGGCCTGCTGGGCGGCCGTAGCCTGGCTGGCGATCGCGAGCCGGCCGGCCCGTTCGTCGCCGATGTGGCCGAGGCGGGGACTGGAAACCCGGTCCAGGCTCCCGCGCACTACCGCTATGACGCCGACGACCCGATTGCCATCACGCACTCCTCCGGCACCACGCGGATGCCTGCCGCCGTCGTCCACTCGCACGGCAGCCTGTTCGCGGCGACCCGGAAGCTCCGCCTCTCCGGGCCGCGGGCGCACGGCGCTGAGCGCATCCTGTCCGCCCTGCCCGCGGCGCATACCGCCGGGATCCTCACCCTGCACCAGGCCCTGTGCCGCGGATCGGAGCTGTTGTTCCTGTCCGCACAGGGCGGGCCGTTCGCGCGCAGCGGCACGGTGGTCCTCGATGCCATCGAACGGTGGCACCCGACAGCCGTCTACGGGTTCGCGGTGACCTGGGCCGAGCTCGCGCGCTTCGACCTGGCCACGCGCGATCTGAGCTCGGTGAGTGTCTGGTTCAACACGGGTGACTGCGCACACGAGGCACATGTCCGGCGGCTGGTGGCAGCCGGCAGTCACGTGACGTACACGCGCGAGGGCCTGGTGCGCGGGCCGGGCTCACGCTTCATAGACGGCATTGGTTCCACGGAAATGGGGTACTCCGGGTTCCGCATCAGCCATCACCCCGGCAGCAGCAGGTACGGCCGGTGCGTCGGGAAGCCGCACATCTTCGCCGACGTGGTGCTTTTTGACCTGGGCAGCGGAGAAGAGGTGCCGGTCGGGCAGGTCGGCCACGTCGGGCTGAAGTCCCCGACCCTGGCCCTGGGGTACTGGAATGACTCGGCGGCCACGTACCGGTACCGGCACCGGGGCTACTACCTGACTGGCGACCTGATGTACCGGGATGAGGAGGGCTACTACTACCACGTGGACCGGGCGGTCGACTCGGTCGACCTGGGCGGCGGAAATTGGCTCTACACCGCCATGACCGAGGAGCGCATCCTGCTGAGCTGCCCGGACGTCCGCGATTGCACCGTGGTCGCGGGTGCGGCCGAAGGTGCCGCGGAAACCGGCCCGGAAAGCCCGGCAGAAGGCAGGGTGGTGACCGATGTCCTGTTGCTGCTCGCCGCGGGGGCTGACCCCGGCGCGGACCGGACCGAGGCGGTCAGCGAAGCGCTCGGCGGGCCCGCCGCGGCGACGCTGCGCCGCATCGTGGCCGTCCCAGACGACGAGATAGTGGTCGGGCCGACCGGGAAGGTACGCAAGTTCCTGATGCGGCAGCGGCACCTCGCTGGCGCCGGGGCGGTGTGACCGGTCAGACGGTGACCTCGACGTAGATCGTCTCGTCGCGGCGGAAGGCGGTATCGAGGTCCGCGACGTCCGGCCGTGCGCCCTGCCGGAACGCGCATTCCCGCACGGCAGACGGCTCGAAGCCGGCCACCGACAGGACGTGGCGCAATTCGTCGGCGTCATAGATCCAGCGGTGGCCGTACAGATAGAACAACTGGTTGACCATGAAGGCCTTACGCTGCGGCATCGGCGGCCCGACACCCATGACACCCAGGCGCCTGCGGTGCTTGGCGAAGAACCCGCTGTCGTTGACGTAGTCCTCCGCGTACCTGCGCAGGTCGGGCGTGCTCAGCCGGAGCAGGCCACCGGGCGTCAGTATCCGCCGGACCTCGGTAAGCCAGCCGATGGCCACGGGCAGTGGCACATGCTCGATGAGATGCTCGGCGTACACCCAGTCCACGCAGCCCGTGCCGAACGGCAGCGGGTCAGCTATGTCCAGCTCGGTGAAGTAGCTCTCGCCGTCCACCCGGAACAGGCGGCCCGGCTCGGTGGCCGCGTCCTTGCTGCGCAGTCCCACCAGGTCGGTGCCGAGACCGCCCGGATGCGTGGTCTTGAATGCCGCGAATTCAATGCCGGTCAAGCCAGCATCGGCGAAGTCCTGCCTGGTGACAGGGAGAACGGAGGCGGCGAGTTCCAGCTTCTCGCACTGCGCCAGGTTCGCGGTGAACCTTTCCATCGTCACCGAGAGCCCATCCGGGTCCTCCCAGTCCCAGTCCGGGAACGGCGGTTGGGCGGTCATGAGCTGGCTCCCGCACTGAAGTTGCCGGGGCGGGCGGCTGCTGGCCGCCGGGCGCTGCCCTCCGGCGCTACGACCGCCACAGCACCGGGCAGAAGTCGGGATCGGCGTAGTCGGGGGTGCCCTCAGCGGTGGGCCGGACCACGGTGTCGTGGTTGTAGCTGAGCAGGCTGCCGTCCGGCCGGCGGAAGGGCCGCCACTGGTTCTCCCCGTCCTGCAGGTGGAAGGACAGGGCGCGGCGGGGCCGGCCGCTGCGGTTGGGCCCGCTTCCGTGGTAGACCCGGCAGTGGTGGAAGCTCATGTGCCCTCTCGGTATCACCATGGGGATCTTGCAGACCTCCGCGCCGTTGTGCCGGGCGGTGCGGACGAGCAGGGATTCGAGCTCGCCGCGGTCGCGCTGGGCGAAATGCCGCGTCGAGTCGTCCCCGCCGTCAGGCTCCCGCCACAGGTGGCTGCCATCCACGATGGTGATGGTGCCGAACTCCTCGCCGCAGTCATGGAACGGGATGAACGCGGTGAGCATCCGTTCTGATGTGCAGGTCTGCCAGTAATGGCGGTCGGCGTGCCAGGGCACCAGGTTGCTCGGCTCGCCCGCCAGCGGCGGTTTGTAGATCAGGGTCGACTGGAACACCCGTATCTCGCCGGCCTGCGCCAGCCGGGCGGCGACCGCGCCGATCAGCGGCTTGCGCAGGATGCGCGCGATTTCCGCGGACTCGTAGTGCACGTAGTCGTTGTGCCGCTGGACCGGGCCGTGCGACGGCTCCCAGTAGGCGAGGTTCGGCGGCCGGACCGGCAGCCGCCGATCACGGTGGCCCGCGTAGAACCGCTCGCTGGCCGACACCAGGGTGTCAGCCTCCTGGTCGGTGAGCAGCTTCCTGGACAGGTACCAGCCATGCCCGGCGTACCAGCGGACGTCAGCCTCGGTGGGCAGCAGGTCTCGTTCCTCGTCGGTCAGCATGGGTGTGCGCTCGTCACGCATGGCCCTCTCCCATCGCGCGCCGCCGTTCGATCGCCTCATACAGGGCCCTGATGTTCCGGCTGCCGAAGGTGAGCGCGCCGCGCCGCTCGATGAGCTCGAAGAAGAAGGTGCGGCGCTCGTGCGTCGACCGGGCGAAAATCTGGAACATCTGTCCCCAGCGGTCCCGGTCGGCCAGGACATTCAGTTCCTGCAGTTGGCGGGCCGGGATGGCCAGCGCGCCCAGCCGCCCTTCGAGGGATTCGTAGTAGTCCGGCGGCGTGCTGAGGAACTCCACGCCGCGTCCGCTGAGCACCCGGACCGCGCCGGTGATGTCAGCCGTCCGCAGCGCCACGTGCTGAACTCCGGCGCCCTGGTGCGAGACGAGGAACTCGTCGATCTGCCCGGGATCGCGGCTGAGGTCGGGCTCGATCAGGGTGAAGGTCACCTCCCGGGAAGAGTCCTGGACCACCTTGGACAACATCGCCTGGCCGCCGACCTCGATCCGCTCATCGAAGATCTCGCCCAGGCCGAACGCTTCCCGGTAGCGCCGCACCGTTCCGGCGAGCTCACCCGCGGGCAGGCAGACCGCGATGTGGTCGATGGCCTCGAAGAGGTCAGCCGCGGGGCCGGGATCAGGCGGTGTCATCCGGATGGCGCCCGGCGCGAATTCGTCCGCGGGCCCGGTGCGCTCGACTAACTTGTGCCGCACGTCACCGAAGCCGGACACGGACGCGGTGCCCACCTGGCCGCTGTCGCGGGCCGGGTAGGCCGGGCCGGCCAGCGGGGACGCACCGCCAGCGACTGCTTCCGCGAATGCGGCGGCGACGTCATCGGTACTGAAGGCCACGGTGGCCACGCCGTCACCGTGCCGCTGCAGGTAGGCCGCGGCCGGATGCGCGTCCGTCAGCGGCGTCGTGAGCAGGATCTGGGCCCGGCCCTGCCGGAGCAGCACCGAGCGCTGATCAGGTAATCCGGTGCCCGGGCCGCCATAGCCCCAGACCTGGAAGCCGAATGCGGCGGACAGGTCCGCGGCCCGCTGCGGCAACTCGCCGACATAGAACTCGATGTGATCGATTCCCTGGATCTTCATTCGTCACCCTCCTGACGAGTCGGCGCCGGCGGCCAGGATTTCGGGCCCACCAGCATCGCGGTGCCACGGTCGGATCCCGCGCCGGGCGTGCCCTGCTCAGCCACGATGACCAGCACCGCGTCCGCGTCGCCATCCCCGATGAGCAAGACGGCGAGCCGCAGCGCATCGCCGAGCGCGTCCGCTGCCGGGCTGGTGCACACCACCGGACCGGCCAGTCCCCAGCGCGCGGTGAGATAGCCCACGATGGCGTTGGGGTTGGATTGATAGAAGAGCAGCGGCGGGACGCGGCGTCCGGCGTCCACCGCCCCGGCGACCGCGGCGGCGGTGGCGAGGTCCCCGCTGGTGCTGGCCAGCAGCACGGCGGTGCGCTCGCCGCGTCCGCGGTCGGCCGGGCTGGTCCCGAAGTACCGGCGCAGGCAGCGGTCCGCCAGTTCGGCCACGAGCGGGCTGAACGAGGAGACGATGAAGCCGGGAATCGACGGCAGGCCCTCGCCGCTGCGGCCAGGCCACCGCGCGCGGGCCAGCACGGCCAGTCCGGCGGGGTCATCGCGGACGGCCAGGTCGAACGCGGGGACGGTGCTCATGCAGCACCGACCAGGAGCGCCGTATTGGCGCCGCCGAACGCGGCGTTCAGGCTCAGCGCGTAACCTGGCCGCCGCTGCCGGGCGGTGCCGAGAACCAGGTCGAGGTCACACTCGTCATCAGGGGCCAGGAATCCGGCATTGACCGGAAGCTGGCCGCTGCGCAGGGCGAGGACGGTGGCCACGAGCTCGAGCAGCGCTGAGGCCTCCAGAGCGTGGCCGTGCACGGATTTCGTCGAGCTGACCGGGATGCTGCGCACCGCCGGGCCGAATGTGCGATGCAGCGCGGCGGACTCGGCCGCGTCGCCGAACACGGTGCCGGAGCCGCTCGCGTTGACGTAGCCGACCTCCCCGCGGCCGACCTGGGCCCGGCGCAAGGCACTCTCGATCGCCCTGGCCAGCCCCGTGCCGTCGGGACGCGGCTGGCACACATGGTAGGCATCACCGGCCCGGCCCCAGCCGGCCAGCCTGGCCAGCGGCGGCGCGCCCCGGTGGCTGGCCATCGCCGCAGATTCCAGCACGATCGCGGCCAGCCCGTCACCAAGCAGCATGCCCCGCCTGCCTTTGCTGAACGGCCGTAGCTGGCCGTCCGCGGCCAGGGCCCGGCCGGCGTCGAAGACGGCGAAGCTGTCCTGATCGACGAGATATCCCGCGGCCACCACGACGCGGTCCGCCTGGCCGGCGACGATCATGGCGGCCGCGTCCGCAGTCGCCGTGCTGGCGGCTACGCAGGCCGTCGTGTAGGTCCGCAGCAGGCCGACCAGGCCGCATCGCTGCGCCATCTCGCCCGCCAGGCTGCCGGTCGCCTGGCGGGCGCGTGGATCACGTGCCGCGGCGGCGTCCGAGTGCAGGGCCATCAGCAATCCCGTGCCGTTTCGATCGGCCCAGCCCATGGCCGCGGCGGCGCAGGCGTCGTCGATCACGGCCGCCAGTTCGTCGGCCAGCACGGGCGATCCCGGCAGCGCCGCGGCGACCGTGGCCCGGCAGCGCTGCACGGCGAACCTCGTCACGGGCGCGAAGGCCGGCTCGCCGGCCAGCACCAGGCCGAGCAGCGCTCCGGTGCCGCGGCCAGCCGCCGTGACGGCACCCAGGCCGGTGATGACTACCTGCCGGGCGGGCTGGGCTGGGGCGGG
>CAYPQM010000122.1:7418-13896 GCA_964412845.1 uncultured Streptosporangiaceae bacterium | reverse complement strand
GGGCTGGGGCGGGCTGGTACGGCGTCATCTCTGGTGCACGGGCTGCTGCGTCAGGCATGCCTCAGACATTCCTCGTGGGAAGACGGGTTATGGTTAGCCGAAATTGGCTGAGTAATGGATCTACGGGATTTACCAGCCGTGCGGCGGCTGGTTTATGGACTGATGATCTCCGCGCCATTCGGCGGACCCGGGAAGATCACCATGACCGGACCTGCTCCTGAAAATTTCAGGTCCGCGCCCTAGCGGGACCGGCCGCCGGCGTCTCCGGTGCTTCCCTGGCTGGCCGCGCGCCGTCCCTGGATGGCGGCGTGGATGTCGTCCCACAGCCGCACCCGCGCTTCAAGCGCCGCGATGACGGTGTCTTCGCACTGCCGCCACTTGCCGTCATCCTCCGCGCACAGGTCCGCGAGCATCTGCATGGCCATCGGGGTGTGCTCCTCGCTGTCCACCTCAATGTGCCGGTCCAGGTAGTCGAGGAACGTGCCCAGCCGGTTGCCCTGCTCCCGGTTGACGGCGACGACCTGGTCGAACATGTCGGGGATGAGATCCTCGCGGCCGAACGCGAACGCCGCGGCCTGGCAGTGCACCGGGGCGTTCTCGATGAGTCCCCAGGTGGCGCTGACGAACTCGGTGGCCGGGGCCGGGACCCCGGCCCCGGCCAGAGCCGGCTGCACCGGCTGGCCGGCCCGGAGCAGGCTGACTAAGGAGTTGATGGCGCGGGTGTCGGCGCCGGCCTGGGCCATGCCTTGCAGGTAGAGCTCGAAGTGGCTGATAAACCCGCTGCCGAGTTCGTCGCTCTCCTCGACCAGCACGATGTCGTTGATCAGCCGGCGGCTTCCGGGGTGCGCGGTCGGCACCCACGGGACCTGAACGCACGTCAGGTTGCGCTGCAGGGATTTCAGCAGCGACATGAAGTCCCAGACCGCGAACACGTGGTGCTCCATGAACGTGACGACTGCATCCAGGCTGTCGAGGTTCTGGTACAGGGGATGGCTGACGACCCGGCTGCGCGCCGGGTCCACCGCCTTCTCCAGCCGCTCGATGCCTGGGTGAGTCTGGCCCCAGTCGTAACGCGACATTGCTCCGCTCCTTGTGCGTTGCCGGGCCGGACATAGTGCCGGACAGCCGGTGTGACCAGAAGAAATGATCCGAACGCCAGGCGATCGTCGCCGGCCGGCCGCTGCCCGGTGTCCGCACCGGCTTCACCGTGCAACCGGCGATCACCGCTGTCAACGGCCCCTGGCCTGGATGGCGGCCGAGGTGGGCAGCGGCCTTTCTGGCGAATAGTCAGCAAATGGCCGTGCTTCACATTTTTAGCACCGTGCGACGACATCACGGATCAGCAGGGAAAATGGCGGCAGGCCGCCGCCTGAATGACTCAGGCGGCGAGCATGCGCAGCAGGTCGTCGCGGCCCGGCGGGCGGCTCAGCGGCCGCGTGGCGCTCCAGCGCGGGGAGCGCCAGTCCCGGCCGGATCAGCGCTTGCGGCCGGCCCCGCCGTACGCGTACACGTTCGCTGCCGCTCCGAGCGGGCTGAGATCGGGCCGCCACTGCGGCACGGGCACCACGCCGGGCTCGACCAGGTCCAGGCCGTCGAAGAACTGGCCGATCCGGTCCGGGCTGCGCAGGTAGTAGGGGACCGCGCCGCTCGCGTTGTAGCCTCGCTGGGCCTCGTTGAAGGCGTCGTTGACATCGGCACCGTCGTAGAGCGCCAGGTAGCTGCCGGACGGCAGGCCGTCCAGCAGCCGGCGCACGATCGGGTAGGCCTGCTCGTCCGGGCTGTGACCCATGATCCCCATCAGCATGAGGGCGATGGGCTGGCTGAAGTCCAGCATCGTGGCGGCGGCGGACAGGACCGCGGGCGGGTCGGACAAGTCAGCGTTGACGTAGTCACAGGCGCCCTCAGGAGTGCTGGTGAGCAGGGCGCGGGCGTGCGCGAGGACGAGGGGGTCGTTGTCCACGTAGACGATCCGGCACGGCGGGGCGGCCCGCTGGGCGACTTCGTGCGTGTTGTCGACCGTCGGCAGGCCGGTCCCGATGTCCAGGAACTGGCGGACGTCGGCCTCGCCGGCCAGGTAGCGAACCACCCGGACCAGGAAATAGCGCGAGTTGCGCGCGACATCGACGATCCCCGGGAAGATTTCCTTGTACTGGTCACCGGCGATCCGGTCGACCTCGTAGTTGTCACGCCCGCCCAGCCAGTAGTTCCAGATCCGGGCTGAGTGCGGCACCGTCGTGTCAATGTCGGTTAACGGCTGCTGGTCGGCGGGGGGCAGATCCTCGGTCATGGGACACCTCGCGGTCGCGGTCGCCTCTGCTGTCAGGCCCAAATCTAACGGCCGCCGGATGCCCAGCGGCGGACCGTCTCGATCCGGGCCCGGATCTGCTCCCCGGTGGCCTGCGGCAGCGGGGGGCCGCCGCAGGCGCGGCGCAACTCGGCGTGGATCACCCCGTGTGGCTGGCCGGTCCGGTGGTGCCAGGCCCCGATGAGCCCGTTCAGTTCCTTGCGCAGGGCAGCGAGGCTCTCCCGGGTGGCCACGGGCGCCCGGGGGGCCGGCGGCTCGGTGCCGGGCTGGCCGGGCCGCTTCCTGGCCCGGCCCACCCCGGCCTGGCCGGTCTGGCGGGTCCGCAGCAGCAGCTTGACCTGCTCCGGGTCGAGCAGTCCCGGCAGGCCCAGGAACGCGTCCTCCTCCGCCGACGTGCCGAACTCGCCCCCGTCGTACAGCACCCGGTCGAAGTGCGCCGATGCCTGCAACGCCGTGAACGCCGCCTCGCCCAGCTGGTCCGGGGTGTCCCGCTGACGCTGTGCCTCGGCGAGTTCACGCTCTTCGGCGTCATCATCCTTGCGGTGCAGCACATGGTCGCGTTCGGCTTCCAGTTCGGCGGCGTAGCCGAGCAGGACGGGAATGGACGGCAGGAACACCGAGGCGGTCTCCCCGCGCTGCCGCACCCGGACAAACCGGCCGACCGCCTGCGCGAAGTACAGGGCCGTGCCCACGCTCGTCGCGTAGACGCCGACGGCCAGCCGGGGGATGTCCACGCCCTCCGAGACCATCCGGACGGCGACCATCCACCGGTCCTGCGACCCCGCGAACGCGGCGATCTTCCTGCTGGCCGAGGGATCGTCGGAGAGCACGACCACCGGGCGGGTCCCGGTCAGACGGCGCAGCAGTGCAGCGTACGCGCGCGCGTCCGCGTGATCCCCGGCGATCACCAGGCCGGCCGCGTCCGGCATGCCACGGCGCATCTCGGTGAGCCGCCGGTCCGCTGCCTCCAGGACCCGCGCCACCCATTCCCCCTCGGGGTCAAGCGCGGTCCGCCAGGCCTGCGCGAGCTGCTCGGAGGTCATCGGGGCGCCCAGGGTGCCGGTGATCTCGTCACCGGCCCGGGTCCGCCAGCGCATCTCGCCGGAATAGGCGAGAAAGATCACTGGCCGGACGACGCCGTCGTCGAGGGCCGGGCCGTACCCGTAGACGTAGTCGGATGAGCTGCGCCTGCTGCCGTCGGCGTCCTCGATGTAGCTGACGAACGGGATCGGGTTGGCGTCGCTGCGAAAGGGGGTTCCGGTCAGCCCCAGCCGCCGCCTGGCCGGCTCGAACGCCTCCCTGATCGCGTCGCCCCAGGACAGCGCGTCGCCTGCGTGATGGATCTCATCGAAGATCACCAACGTGCGCTTGTTCAGCGTGCGGGCCCGGTGCAGCGCCGGGTGCGCGGCCACCTGCGCGTACGTCACCGCCACCCCGGTGTAGTCGGCCGAGGCCCGGCCCTGCGCGTTGCGGTAGGCGGAGTCCAGCGGGATGCCAAGGCCGTGCGCCGCCTGCGACCACTGGTGCTTCAGATGCTCCGTCGGCGTGACGACGGTGACCGCGGTGATCTCGCGGCGGCCCAGCAGTTCGGCCGCGATGGTCAGGGCGTAAGCGGTCTTCCCGGCTCCCGGCGTGGCGACCAGCAGGAAGTCGCGCCGGGGCAGCCGGAAGTACTCCTCGTAGGCTTCCTTCTGCCAGCTCCGCAAAGCCAAAACCAGATCAGGCCGCACGGAACCTTCGCGGCGGCTGCCGTCATCATCGGTCGCTGTCGCGGGAGCACTCACAAGGCCGAGAGGCTACCAGCGGCCGCGCTGGCGGCCCTCCCGGCGCAGGTGAGTCCGGAGCGTCGGAGTCAGGACGAGTAGGTGGTGCTGCACACCGTGCCGTTGAGGGTGAAGGAGGCGGGCGAGGGGTAGGCGCCGTTGTTGGCGCCGACAAAGCCGATGTCCACCGAATTGCCGCTGTTGGCCGCCAGTGTGCCGTTCCAGTCCAGGTTGGTCACCTGCACATGCTGGCCGGTCTCGGACCAGTTGCCGTTCCAGCCCGAGCTGACCGACTCCGAGGCGGCCGGGAAGGTGAAGGCCAGGGTCCAGCCGTCCACCGGGTTGGGCCCGGTGTCGGTGACGGCGATGTTGGCCACGTACCCGTTGCCCCAGCCCTGGCTCACGTCGTAGCTCACCGCACAGTTGCTGGCGGCGGGCGTGCCGGTGGTAAAGGTGACCGGCGCGGAGGGCAGCGACAGGTCACCCTTCTGGTCACTGGCCAGCACGTTGAACGTGTACGAGGTACCCGGGACCAGGTTGCTGACGGTGTAGGAGCCCGACGTGGAACTGCCGAGCAGCTCGCTGTTGGTGCCGAACTGCCGGTAGACGTTGTACCGGTCCACCTGGCCGCCGGTGGAGGGGGTCCACGAGATCGTCGCCTGGGTGTCCGTGACGTTGCTGGCCGACGGCGCGCCGGGCGCGGACACCGCACTCTGCGAGCCGGCCTGCGGTGCCAGCACCACGGTCTCGATCGAGTACGGCGGGATCACCTGGCTGGACGCGGAACCCTGCGCGGCCGACGTGATGGACGACGCCTCGTCGCCGTAGCTGTACACGGTGGGCGTCGCGGCGGCTGGCGTGAAGCCGGCATAGTGCAGGCTGACCTGGTAGGAGTTGGCCGGGTCCTTGTTGACGAGCATGACGCTGAGGTCGCCGTCGGCGTTGCGCACCGCGTGCGCGGCGACGAGCTGCTGGTCGGTGCCCGCGCGCACCATCGTGTCACCGGGCAATCCGAGCTTGCTGAGCATCGACAGCGCGTAGTAGGTCGGGAACGGTGTGTTCAGGGCCGGCTCGCAGGTGCTGCCGACGCAGGTGCCGCTGGACAGCACGCCGTAGTCGTTGTAGTCGGTGGCGCCGTCAGGCGCGGTACTGATCGCGCCGGGCCCGTTGTGGGTGTCCCACCAGTCCACGGTGAACACCCCGTTCTCCAGCGCGGTCAGGTAGGTGTCCGCGCCGAACAGCGCGTCCGGCTGGGTGTCCTCGTCCACGTTGGAGTTGACCTCGGTCATCGCGATCTGGATTTTCGGCCCGTTGGGCCCGGCGTACTGGTTGATCTCCTGGCGGAGCTGGGCCAGCTCGCCAGAGACCTGCGCGGGTTCGGTGAGCATGCTGGCCGGGTCGGCGGCGCTCGGGTACCAGTGCACGATCACGAAGTCGATCGCTGATCCGGCGGCCGACAGGACGATCTTGTTCCAGTCCCCGTTGTCGCCTGAGCCGACCACGCTGTCCGGCCAGTTGCCCGGTAGGGTCAGCACGGCACCGATCTTGATGGACGGGTCGACCGCCTTCATCGCACTCGCGTACTGCAGCACGTTGCTGGCGTACGTGGCCGGGCTCTTGCTGGCATGGGTGTCAGCTTCCCAGTCGGCGCCGTAGTAACCGTTGCCGTAGAGCTCGTTGCCGATCTCCCAGTACTTGGCGCCGTACCCCTTGGTGATGTTGGCGTACTGCACCCAGGCCGCGGCTTCCTGCGGAGTTCCGGTCCCGTAGTTCGCGATGAGCATCGGCTGCGCGCCGATCTTCGCCACGGTGCCCATGAACGAGTCGAAGTTGGTCCCGGGCGCCACATAGCCGCCCGGTGCGGTGTTGTCCTGCCAGTGGTAGATGTCGCCGTAGGAGCCGCCCGGGTAGCGGAGCATCTCGACGCCGGCCTGCTGAAGCAGCCCTTGCACCTGCGGGACGTTCATCTGGCTGTCCAAGACGGCGGAGTTGAGCCCGTAGCCGGTGGCGGGGATCGTGCCCAGGCCCTCGTTGGCGTTGACGCTCACGTTGACCGTGCCGGATGCCGCGGCGGCGGCCTGCCTGGCGGCCGCGGCCGGCCCGGCCGCCGCGAGCGGCGCCGCCGCCAGGGCGCCGGCCGCCAGCAGCGCGGAGAGAGTCGCTGGGCCGCGCCGGACAGCTCGCGCGGACGTTGAGATCAGGGCTGGGCGCATGGGGGCTCCTCGGGGCCGGCGCGGCGATTTGCGAATCGTCCGAGCCGGGCCGGCGACTGTCAAGCAACGGTCGCTGAACGTCTGCGCGGCAGCCCTGTGGCATCGTGATATCCCCGCAGCCTGCTGAAAGTTACAGTTCTCGTCGCTGGGCTGGTTCGCTGGGCTGGTTCGCTGGGCTGGTTCGCTGGGCTGGTTCG
>CAYPQM010000122.1:0-7318 GCA_964412845.1 uncultured Streptosporangiaceae bacterium | reverse complement strand
TCGCTGGGCTGGTTCGCTGGGCTGGTTCGCTGGGCTGGTTCGCTGGGCTGGTTCGCGTGCCCGGCGCCAGTCTGGTTTCGGGGACCGGGCGGGCGGAGCATCGGCGCAGTCGTATGCCACCCGCCGGGGCGGACCGGCCCGGCGGCGCGGCCCGCGCGAAGAAAGGGCTCAGCGCCGACTCGTCTCACGGTAAATCCCGGCATTGAGTGTTACCGCTGGGCCGAACCGCCGACCGCCGGGGTGCCGGTCCGGTAGCGTTCGCGGCAGCGATACGATAGCGCTCTGTAGTCAGCCGCTTGGCCGGCTGGGGGTGTTCGTGCGGCAACGACCAGCCGTTAACCGCGTATTCATTTCTACTAATTAACTTAGGATTGGGCGATATGGGTATTTCTGTCGGGCAGAGGCCAGACATTGTGTCGAAGGTGATCGATCTCAGTGACGTGCCTCTCGGGGACCTCAGCGCGTCCGCCGACGCCGGGCCGGCGAAGACCTTGCCGCCGATCATTCCGAGTACCGCGGACGATGAGCGGACCCCTGTCTCGGCCTTCAATTCCTGTATCTGACCTGACGCTCACGACATGACCCGGGATCTTGTCCCGTTCCGCCAGTTCGTGCTCAAGGTGCACAGCCGGTGCGATCTTGCCTGTGATCACTGCTACGTCTACGAGCAGGCCGATCAGAGCTGGCGGAGCCGCCCGAGGGTCATGTCGCACAAGACCATCACGCGGGCCGCGGAGCGCATCGCCGAGCATGCTAAGGCGCACCGGCTTGGCCTGGTTCATGTCGTCTTGCATGGTGGCGAGCCGCTGCTCGCGGGCCCCGCCACCCTTGGCTTCCTCGCGGAGGTGCTAGGCCAGGCGGTGGCGGGGGTCTGCGATCTCGACCTGCGGATCCACACGAACGGGGTGCTGCTGGATGACCGGTTCTGCCAGTTGTTCGCCGCGTACCGGATCAAGGTGGGCATCTCCCTGGACGGGGACCGGGCCGCGAACGACCGGCACCGCCGGTACGCGGACGGCCGCAGCAGCTATGACAAGGTCATCGCCGCCGTCGGGCTATTAGGCGAAAAGCGGTACCGCGCGCTCTACGCTGGATTGCTCTGCACAATTGACATAGCCAATGACCCGGTTACCACATATGACGCCTTGCGGGCTCTGGACCCGCCCCTCATCGACTTCCTGCTCCCGCACGCCACCTGGGATAACCCGCCAGTCAGGCCCGCGGATCAGGAGACGGCCTATGCCGATTGGCTGATCGCCATATTCGACCACTGGATCAGTGGGCGGCACCGGGTGCCGGTCCGGCTGTTCGAGTCCATCATCGAGACAACACACGGCGGGGCCAGCCTGACCGAAGCCATGGGGCTCAGCCCGAGCGACCTGGTCGTCATAGAGACTGATGGCTCGCTTGAGCAGGCGGACTCGCTCAAGACAGCCTACGATGGCGCTCCGGCCACGGGACTTGATATCTTCCGCCATAGCCTGGACGCCGCCGCCCGGCATTCCGGTATCGCCGCGCGTCAGGAGGGACTGGCCGGACTCTGCGCGAAATGCCGGGCCTGCCCCGTCGTCACCAGTTGCGGCGGCGGCCTGTATGCGCATAGGTACCGGACCGGCACGGGTTTCGCCAATCCATCCGTCTACTGCGATGATCTCATGAAACTCATCAATCATGTCCGGCAGGAACTCCGCCCGGCCGTGACCAGTACCGGCCGGCAATGGGCCGCTCATGCCCTGCCCGGGGATGAGTTCGATGCGCTGGCGGCCGGCTTGGGCGGGGCCACGGCCGTCGCCTGCCTCGCCGGGTCGCAGCGCAGCCTGGGCCGCGGGCTGCTGGGGGCTATCCGCGATCGCGCGGCAGCCGGCGCAAGTCCGGACGCCGACGCCGCGCGCGCGGGCTGGGATCTGCTGACCGGCATCGACCGGACCAACCCAGCGGCCGTCGATCATGTCCTGGCCCACCCCTACGTGCGGGCGTGGGGGGTGCCTTGCCTGCGGCAGCTGGCGGGCGGCCGCGGCGCGGCTGGCCTGGACCCGGATGCTGGCCTGGACACCGATGCCGGCCACCTGGCCGCCATCGCCGCCGCCGCCGCGATCCGCGGCGGCGGCGCCGCGGAGCTGCCCGTCCCGGTCCGGGACGGTGCGGTCCACCTGCCGACCGTCGGGCGCCTGCAGGTCGGAGCGGCGGCCGGGGCCGGCCCGCCGGGCACGGCGGTGATCACCGTGGAGCGCGGCGGGTTCACGGTACAGGTGGGCACCCGGACATGGACCGTAACGCCAGCGGGCGTGACATCGGCCGGGGCTGATCCGGGCGGTGCGGGCCGTGCTGGCGGTGCCGATGACTGGCAGCCAGTCAGGACGCTCGACGCGGGCGGCTTCACGGCCGCCATGGAGGACACCGACCCGTACCGGGATTGTCACCAGTGGCCAGTCGCCGGAAGGCTGACCGAAGATCAGTTTGCCGGCTGGCAGCGCATGTTCCAGGGCGCCTGGGAACTGATCGCGGCGGAGTACCCCAGCTATGCGGCCGGGCTGCGGGCCGGCCTTTCCACGATCATGCCGCTGGCCGGCTCCGGTGACGGCCGTGTTCTCAGCGCGGCCGCCAAGTACGCTTTCGGCGCGGTCGCCGTGGCCCAGCCGGCCGACGAAAGCACCCTGGCGCTGTTGCTGATGCACGAGTTCCAGCATGTGAAGCTCGATGCCGTCCTGGAGATGATCGATCTGTACCACCCGGGCGGATCACGAACGTTCTACGCCCCGTGGCGGGACGACAAGCGCCCGATCGGGGCCCTGCTGCAAGGCACCTACGCGCACCTCGCGGTCACCGATTTCTGGCGGTTGCGCCGGCACGCCGTGCCACGTGCGCTGGCCGGCCCCGCGACAACGCAGTTCGCCCGCTGGCGCATCCAGACCGCCGGGGCGATCGACACCCTGGCCGGCTCTGGCCTGCTCACGGAGGTTGGCCAGCTCTTCGTGGCCCGGATGCGGGAGACGATCACGCCCTGGCTCGACGAGCCGGTGCCCGCCGCCGCGCTGGCCGAGGCGCAGCGGCGAGCCGACGAGCATCGCGTCGCCTGGGCCGTGCGCGCCGGGCAGGAAGCCTGACCCAGGGCGGGGCTGGTCTGGCGGTAAGCCTTATCGCGAGCCTGTGACCAATCCGTCAGCGACGGCCAGGATGGCCGGCTGTGACGAATGGGGTCCAGT
Organism: uncultured Streptosporangiaceae bacterium; assembly: GCA_964412845.1. Taxonomy (GTDB): domain Bacteria; phylum Actinomycetota; class Actinomycetes; order Streptosporangiales; family Streptosporangiaceae; genus JAWWPY01. The sequence continues at coordinate 4,115 of CAYPQM010000122.1, read as the reverse complement.
TGCAGCGCTGTGGCGCAGCAGGCAATAGGCGACGTGCCGCAGCGGGACTTACCGTCCGCCAAGGAAGCAGCCAGCGGGCACCGGCTCCCGAAAATCATGAAGCCGGCCAGCCGGGGGTCTCCTCAGCTATAACAAATCTCCATATAGTAGGTTCCGGGCCACCAGCGGGGCATTCGGTGGCGCTACGGGGAGGACGCGGGATGTCGGCTGGTAACAGTCCTCAGGCTGGTGACCCGGCGCCGTACTTCTTCCTCAGCTATGCGCACACGCCCAAGCAGGACCCGAACGATCCGGGAGATCCGGACAAATGGGTGGTTAACCTCTTTGATGACCTATGTGCACATATCATGCAAATGACCAATTTGCCGCATGGGGCCCGGGCCGGCTTTATGGACCGGGAACTGCGGTCGGGCAGTGATTGGCCGTACCGGCTGGCGCAGGCTTTAGCTACCTGCCGCGTCTTCGTTCCACTGTATTCACAGCGGTACTTCGAGAGCGAACAGTGTGGCAAAGAGTGGTTCGCGTTCTCGCTGCGGGCGCTGAACAACACGGCACGTGGCGCTGGGCCCGCTGAGGCGATCATCCCGGCGCTGTGGGTTCCGGTGGGCCTGGAGAGGCTGCCGCAGGCCGCTCGCTCGATCCAGTTCGCTCACCCGGACCTGGGCGCCCGCTACAGCACACACGGCTTCTACGGCATCATCAAGCTGTCCCGGTACCGGAATGACTACGAAGAGGCGGTATACGAACTCGCCCGGCGGATTGTCGAGGCCGCGCAGCGCACTTCCATCGGTCCGGGGGAGGCGACGACGCACTACGACTCCCTGGACAGCGCTTTCGGTTCCCAGGAGCTGGGCCTGCCCGGCGACCGGCGGATCCGGGTAACGGTCGTCGCACCCGATGTCACCTGCCTTCCTGATGACCGCGGTGCCTACCACTACGGCCCGACCGCGCGCGAGTGGAATCCGTACCGTCCGGACAGCGTGCGGCCGCTCGCCGCCTACGCTGCCGACCTGATCAGGAACCTTGACTTCCGGCCCGATGCGGGCTGCCTGGACGATGACGCCGACGAGCTGCTCGCCGATGACCCACCCACCGGTCCGGGCCTGCTGCTGGTGGACGCCTGGGCCACAACCGACTCCGAATGCCAGGACCTGCTGCGCCGTCTCGACGCCCTCAGCAAGCCATGGATCGGCGTGATGGTGCCGTGGAACCGCCAGGACACGGAGACCGTGGGCGCCGCGGCCAAGCTGAGGCAGAGCCTCGACGTGTCGCTGCACCACAAACTCGCGGAGGGCCGGCTCGCGTCGCGGACCGCGGTCAACGGTGTGCCGAGCCTTGAGGAGTTCGGAAGGGTCCTACCCGCGGTGGTCAAGGAGGCCGCCCGGCAGTTTCTCAGGCACGCCCAGGCCTTCCCGCCGGCCGGACCTGTGGTCGAACGTCCCAGGCTGCAGGGACCCGAGGCAATGGCCGACCCGGCCGACCCGGCCGACCCGGCAGACACGGAGTATCCCGATGAACGAAGTCCATGACGGCCAGGTAGTGACGTTCTACTCCTACAAGGGCGGGACGGGGCGCACCATGGCGCTCGCGAACACCGCCTGGATCCTGGCCAGTAACGGGCTGAAGGTCCTGGTCGTCGACTGGGACCTGGATTCGCCGGGCCTGCACAAGTTCTTCCACCCGTTCCTCGACGCGGCCACCATCGCGGGCACTCCTGGTGTCATCGAGATGATTACTGACTACGCGTGGGCCGCTACCCGCTCAGAGCAGCGCCGTGGCGACTGGCATCTGGAATACGCGCGGGTGCTGCCGCATGCGGTATCACTCAACTGGAAGCATTTCCCGGGCAGCGGAACCCTCGATTTCATCTCCGCCGGACGGCAGAATCGCGACTACTCCTCCGCTGTCTCGGCTTTCGACTGGGACAACTTCTACGACCGGCTGGGTGGTGGCCAGTTCTTTGATGCCCTCCGGATGGACATGAAGCGGCACTACGACTATGCGCTCATTGACAGCCGTACCGGCCTGAGCGACATAGCGGACATCTGCACCGTCCAGTTCCCGGATATCCTGGTCGACTGCTTCACCCTGAGCGATCAGAGCATCGATGGCGCCGCGGCGGTCGCCCGGCATATTGACGAGCGCTACCGCGACCGGAACATCAGGATCCTGCCCGTGCCGATGCGGATCGACGACGGCGAGAAGGAAAAGCTCGACGCGGGGCGCACCCTGGCCCGGGTCAAGTTCGACCGTTTCCCCAACGGCCTGGGCCGGGAAGATATGGCCGGATACTGGGGATCCGTGGAAATACCGTATAAGCCCTTCTACGCCTTCGAGGAAACGCTCGCGACGTTCGGTGACGCCCCTGGGTCGCCCATCTCGATGCTCGCCGCGTTCGAGCGGCTGACCGCCGCGGTCACCGCGGGCCGCGTCCAGTCGCTGCCGCCGCTTGATGAGGAAATCAGGCTGCAGTTCCGTGATGCCTTCCGGCGTCGCCGGCTGGCCCCGCCGGCCGATGTGTTTCTCAGCTACGTTCCCGAAGATCGCATGTGGGCCGACTGGATCGAGGCGGTGCTGGCCCGGTCCGGATTCCGGGTGCTGCCGCACGGCGCCGGGGACGATGCGGGCGCGAGCACCCACGGGGAGGCACACCGCAGCGCGGAAGCAGCCAGCCGGACCATCGCGGTGCTCTCCACGGCCTACCTCCGCTCGCCGCAGGCCCGGGGAGTCTGGGAGGCCATGTCAGCGGCTGATCCGTCCGGAACGCGCCGGCAGCTGATCCCGGTACGGGTCGGTGAGGCCCGGCTGGTCGCGCCGTTCACCGAACGCACCGTCGTGGACCTGACCAGGAACGACGAGACACAAGCGACTGAGGTGCTGCTGCGGGCGCTGGGCCGGTCGGCCCAGGCCTACGAGCACCCGGCCGATCCGGCCGCCGCCGGGCCACGTTTCCCCGGCACGATTCCGCCGGTCTGGAACGTGCCCACCCGCAATGCCGCGTTCACCGGGCGCAGCGCCGTGCTGGAGAAACTGCGCGATCAACTGGTCGGCAGCAGCAAGGCCGTCGTCCTGCCGCAGGCGCTGTACGGGCTGGGCGGCGTAGGTAAGACACAGGTCGCGCTGGAGTACGCGCACCGGTTCATGGCCGACTACGACGTGGTCTGGTGGGTATCGGCCGAGCAGCGTGAACTCGTGAACCCGTCGCTGGCCGAACTGGCGGTGCGCCTCGGGATCCGGGTCGGCGACAGTGTCACGGAGGCGGCGCAGGCAGCCCGCGAGGCGCTGCGCCGGGGCAGCCCCTATTCCCGCTGGCTGCTGATCTTCGACAATGCCGATGATCCGGTGGAACTTGAGCCGTACCTGCCCGGAGGATCCGGCCACGTGCTGGTGACCTCTCGCAACCAGGCATGGTCACGGGTGGCGGACCCGCTGGAGATTGACGTGTTCACCCGGGAGGAGAGCGTCGAGCACCTGCGGCGCCGGGTGCGACATCTTGATCCGGCGGATGCCGCGAAGGTGGCCATCGCGCTCGGTGACCTGCCGCTGGCGATCGAGCAGGCAGGTGCCTGGCTGGAGGAGACCGGCATGCCGGCCGGGACGTATGTCGAGCAGCTTGAGACGCAGCTCACCCAGGTCCTGTCGCTGAACCCGCCGTCTGACTACCCGGTCCCCGTGGTCGCCACCTGGAATCTCTCGTTCGAGCGGCTGCGGGACCGGTCGCCGGCGGCGGTGCGGCTGCTGCAGCTCTGCGCGTTCTTCGGCCCCGAGCCCATCTCGATGTCGCTGCTCTACAGCGATGAGATGATCCGTTCCCTGGTCCCGCTGGATGAGCGGCTCAGGGAGAAGCTCGTCCTGGGCCAGGTGATCAGGGAGATCGGCCGGTTCGCGCTGGCCAAGGTCGATCAGGGGAACAACTCCATCCAGATTCACCGGCTGGTCCAGGCGGTCATCCGCACCCAGATGTCCGACGCCGAGCAGGAGGCTGCCTGCCACGAGGTGCATCACATCCTGGTCGGGGCCCGGCCGCGGCAAGGAGATACCGATGACCCGGAGAACTGGCCGCGCTACGACTGGATCTGGCCGCATCTCACCCCGTCGCGGGCGCCTGAATGCGA
>CAYPQM010000121.1:0-20950 GCA_964412845.1 uncultured Streptosporangiaceae bacterium | reverse complement strand
TAGGAGTAGGCCAGCGTCCAGCTGGTGATCGCGGCGGCGTTGTTGGTGATGGTGATCGAGGCGGTGAATCCGGTGCTCCACTGGTTCACCGAGTAGGCCACCTGGCACGCGGGTGCGGCGCTGGCCTGGCTGGTGGCCAGGGCGGCGAGCCCGGTACAGCTGAGCAGTACCGTGACCGCGGCAGCCACGCCGCGCCGAAGGCGCGATTGCCCCGCGAGGGCGGGGAATCTGAATCTCATGCGGGTCCTCCTCAAGCAGTCCTGGCCCGGCGAAGGGTGAAGCTCACAGGACAGGCCGCACCGGGCGCTCTGCGGCGAAAGATAGGCACTTTCCACGGGCCTGTACAGGCGGCCGTCGCGGGCCTGCCCGCCGCGATTTCCCTGGCCGGCCGGAGCGCCGCGGCCGCCCGGCCGCGCGCGCCGCGGCCACGATCGCCCGGATCGCCTGGACCAGCCAGATTCCCGCCGGGAGCGGCACGCCGGGCGGCTCCGCGGCCGTCCGGGGCGCGAATTCTGGGCGCTCCGGACGGCTGGCCGGGGGCACTATCATGCGGGAAAGTTTCACGGATGTTACGCCGGTACCGGCGTCACGGCCGCCGCGGGCGGGCCGCGTCAGATTGCCGCGCAGCCATCGCCCGGCCGATTCCGCTGGTGTGCCGTTATGGTGCCGTTTAAGGTGCAGTTAGCGCGCGGTCGCCGGAGCGCCGCTGGCCAGTGCAGCACCGGGATCGCCTGCCAGCCTTAGGATTCAGCCGCGACGATGCGGCTGGACGCCGGTGCGCCAGCACCAACGGGGAGGGTCAGTCCATGCGGCCGAATTTTGACACCACGAAGCCCCACCCCGCCCGCATGTACGACTATCTGCTGGGCGGCAAGGACAATTTCGCGGTCGACCGGGAGACGGCCGAGCTGGTCATGCAGAGCTGGCGGTCCGCGCGGTCCGCGGCGCGGGAGAACCGCGCGTTCCTGGGCCGGGCGGTGCGGTACCTGGTGCGGGACGCCGGGATCAGGCAGTTCCTCGATATCGGCACCGGGCTGCCGGCCGCGAACAACGTGCACGAGGTGGCCCAGGCGATGCAGCCGGAATGCCGCGTGGTCTACGCCGACAACGATCCGATCGTGCTGGCCCACGCCCGCGCGCTGCTGGCCAGCTCGCCGGAGGGGCGTACCGCCTACATCGATGCCGATCTCCGGGAGCCGGAGAAGATCCTGGCCAGCCCGGCGGTCGTGAAGACTCTCGATTTCAGCCAGCCGGTGGCGCTGATGCTGGTGGCGGTGCTGCATTTCGTGCCTGATGCGGACAATCCGGTGCACATCATGTCCACGCTGCTTGACGCGCTTCCTTCCGGCAGCTACCTGGTTGCTTCGCACGCCACGATGGAATACGACCCGGAAGGTGTGGCCGGCGCGGGAGCCGCCTATCAGGCTCGCGGCCTGACTGGCCAGCTCCGGACCATCGATGAACTGGCCGAACTTGCCTTCCGCGGGCTGGAAATGGTGGATCCTGGGGTGGTGCCAGTCCCAGAATGGCGGCCGGACGGCGACGGGCCCCGTCCGCTGGCCGCCGAAGTTAATGCCAATGGGGGTGTGGCTCGCAAGCCGTAGCATTGCTGGCAGTGACGCCAGGAATGACCAGCGCATGATTCCTCGGAGGCAGGTCAATGCGGCCCACGATTGATACCAGCAAGCCGCACTCGGCCCGGGTGTACGACTATTACCTGGGCGGTAAAGACCATTTCGCCGCGGACCGGGAAACCGCGCTCAGGGCCATGCAAAGCTGGGCCGCGGTGCGCACGGCGGTGCGGGAGAACCGGGCCTTCCTCGGCCGCGCGGTCCGCTACCTGGTCGGCGAGGCTGCGGTCCGACAGTTCCTGGACATCGGCACGGGCCTGCCCAGCGCGAACAACGTGCATGAGGTCGCCCAGGAGGTCGCGCCGGAGTGCCGGGTCGTGTACGTGGACAATGACCCCGTCGTCTTGATGCATGCCCGTTCGCTGCTCACCAGCTCCCCGGCGGGACGCACCGCCTACATAGACGCGGACCTGCGGGATCCGGCGGCGATCCTGGGCAGTCCCGAGGTCAGGGACACACTCGATCTGAGCCAGCCGGTCGGGCTCATGCTGGTCGCGATCCTGCACTTCGTGACCGACGAGGACAGCCCGGCGGCGCTCGTGGCCACCTTGCTCGACACGCTGGCGCCGGGCAGTTACCTGGTCGCCTCGCACGTCACGCCCGAACATGATCCCGAAGGGGTGGGCGGGCTGGAACGGGCGTACCGGCAGGGTGGCATCGCCGCCCAGGCCCGCACCGCTGATGAATTCGCCGAGATGGCGTTCGGCGGCCTGGAGATGATCGATCCGGGCCTGGTGCTGGTGTCGGAGTGGCGGCCGGAGGAAACCGGCCCGCGGCCACTTGCCTCCGAGGTCAACTGGTACGGCGGGATCGCCCGCAAGCCGTAACTGCCGCAGCCAGGCGTAACTGCCGCAGCTCCGCCAGCCCGGACGGCAAGCAGCCTAGAGGGGCAGGCCGGCCTCCAGGTGGGCCAGCGCCGCGTCCAGCGCCGCGGACAGGTCCAGCGAGGGGTCAGTCATCAGCGGCAGGGCCGCGGCCATCAGCACGCCCATGACGGCGCCGGCCAGGTTGCGGACAGCGAAGTCATCCGGGTCACGCCCGGCCCGTTTGGCCACCGCTTCGGCCATCACCTGGATCGTCCGGGCCAGCTCGTCGAGGGCCCGGGCCCGGACCTCGGGAGTCCCGAGGGTCAGCTCCGTGGTCTCCCTGAGCCGGGCCAGGTCCTCAGGGGTCAGCGCGGCGAAGGTCGCGGCGGTGGCCGCGCGCATCGCGGCGATGGGGCTGAGGTCAGCCGGCTGGGCCTCGAAGGCGCCGATGGTCAGCAGGTCCAGATCGTCCTGCAGGACGACGTCTTCCTTGGTCGGGAAGTAGCGGTAGAAAGTGGCCGGGGATACCTCGGCCGCCTCGGCGATCTGTTCCACGGTCGTGGCGGCGTAGCCCTGTTCACGGAAAAGCCGCAGCGCGTGCCGCCGGATGGCAACACGCGTCTTGGCCTTCTTGCGCTCCCGCAGTCCCACCGGCCGTTCAGGGTCGAGCATGTCGCTCATGCTCTCGATTCTTCCCGGCCGAGTCCAGGGACGCGGCCCCGGGGCCAGATCCGTCATCGGGCGCCGGGAGGATCTGGCCGGCCGGCGCCAGGCGCGGCGTCCGGGGCAGGAAGGCCAGCGCGAGCAGCGCGCTGGTGAGCGCGATCCCGCCGCATACCCACAGCATGATGTCCAGGCCGTGCACGAAGGCGGTGCGCACCGAGCCGAGCAGCGGCGCGGAACCCAGCCGCTGGGCGACCGCGACACCTGACCCCACGCCGTTGCGGACCGTCCCGGCGACTGCTGCGGGCAGCCCAGCCCCGTGCGGACCAGTCCCGTGCAGTTGTGACAGGCGCAGGTGGCTGCGGTAAACCGAGTTCAGCACGGTACCGAGCACGGCCACGCCGATGGTCGCGCCGACCTGGCGCATGGCGGTCATCAGCGCGGAACCGGCCCCGCTCCGCTCGGCGGACAAGGCCCCGAGGGCGGCGTTCATCGCGGCGGGCATGGCGAAGCCGAGTCCGAGGCCAGCGACCGCGAACCAGGCCGCAGCGAAGCCGGTGCCGCTGCTCGGCTCGGTGAAGGCACCTACCGCGAGAGCTGCTGCCATCACCGCGAACCCAGCCGTGGCCAGGATCTTGGTATTCGCCCTGGCCGTGGGGGCCCGGCCGGCCGGCTGACCGGGCCGGTCCTTCGGCGGGCTGGACAGCCGCCCGCCGAGGACCAGGCCGATCAGCATGCCGCCGATCATCGGCAGCAGCCGCAGCCCGCTGCCCAGGGCGTCCGCGCCCCGGACATCCTGGAAGTACTGCGGCATCGCGAACAAGATCCCGAACAGCGCGAAGGAGACCATGGTGGACAGCACGGTGCCCCAGGCGAACCGCGCCGAGGCGAACAATGACAGGTCGATGAGCGGCTGGATCGCCGTCCGGGCGCTGAGCCGGCGTTCCCACAGCACGAATGCGGCCAGGATCACCGCGCCGCCGAGCAACGGGGTGACCGCGGTCCCGCTGCTCCAGCCGTCCGGCCCGGCCTCGATGACGCCATAGGTCACCGCGGTCAGCCCGGCGCTCGACAGGGCGATGCCGAGCAGGTCTACCCGGGGCCGCTGCGAGCTGCGTGATTCGGGCATCAGCAGCGCGACGGCGATCACCGCGATCACCACCACCGGGACATTGATCAGGAAGACCGAACCCCACCAGAACCTGTCGAGCAGCCAGCCGCCCAGGACGGGCCCGACGGGGTAGCTGATGAAAATGGCCCCGCCGACCGCCGCGATCGCCCGGGGCCGCTCCGCTTCGGTGAACAGCACCGGCAGCACCGCCAGGCCCAGCGGGAGGATCGCGGCCGCGCCGAGCCCGAGCAGCGCCCGGGCCGCGATGAGGGCCGCGGCTGAGCCCGAGTAGGCGCAGGCCGCCGAGCCCACGCCGAACACGACCAGCGCCACGAGCAGCACCTTCTTGCGGCCCAGCCGGTCGCCGAGCAAGCCGGCCGGCAACAGGGCGGCCGCCACCACCAGGCTGTAGGACGCGATGAACCACTGCAGGTCACCCGTGGACGCGTGCAGGTCGCGGGCGAGCGTGGGCAACGCGAGGTTGAGCACCGTGAGGTCGAGCCCGACCACCAGGACGCTGATGGCCAAGGCGGCCAGTGCCCACCACCGGCGCGCGCTGGGTACGTTCATGACGGTCACCATCTTTCCAGTGAGGCTCTTAAGAGAAAGTTGCTCTTATATAAATGCGGCTGTCAAAAGCTTCAGCGCACCGGATGCCGGGGTAAGCCGACCAGCAGGGACCCCGGCCACCCGAGGCGGGTGACATGACTGCGCACGAATCACCTGGCGATGGGCCAGCCGGGCCGGATGGCGGACGCGGCGTGCCCGGCGCGCGGCCGGCCGCGATCCGCCTCACCGTGGCGGCCCTGCTGGCCGGCCTGGTCACCGCGGCGCTGATCCTGGCCGGCCGGCTGCACCCGCCGGACTACACGGCCAGCATTTTCGGGCGGACCGGCGCCGCGGCGATCTCGGTCAAGTCCTGGATCGCCACGGCCACCCTGCTGCTGGCCGCCGGGCAGGTGCTGCTCGCGCTCTGGGTGTACGGCAAGCTGCCCGGCGGTCCCGCGCCGCGCCGGGTGGCGCTGGCCCACCGGGTGAGCGGCGTTGTGCTCATCGCCATCAGCCTCCCGGTCGCCGTGCACTGCCTGGTGGCTTACGGCGTGCAACTGACCAGCCTGCGGGTGGCGGTGCACTCACTGGCGGGCTGCTTCCTGTACGGCGCGTTTGCCGCGAAGGTCCTCCTTGTCCGGAGCAGGCGGCTGCCGGGATGGGTGCTGCCGGTGGCGGGCGGGACGCTGGCGGCCGTCGTCGCGGTCCTCTGGTACACCGCCGCGCTGTGGTACTTCCACGGCTACCGGCTTCCCGCCTGGTGAGAAGGCTCAGCGAACCGGATGGCTGACCGGCCGGCGGGCGCGCGCGCGGCTGTCGTGTCTCGGGTGGCGCCCATTTTGCCTCGGGCGGCCGGCCAGGTTAGCTGGATGCTGACAACCAGCCCGCGTCCCTAAGGAGCGTCACCGTGTCCGGCGCACGTCGGATCATCGTCGGTGCGAGCGGATCGCCCGGCAGCCTGCAGGCGCTGCGTTTCGCGGCGGACCTGGCCCGCGACGACGATGCCACCCTCATTCCCGTTCTGGCCTGGCTGCCCCCGGGCGGTGATCAGGCTGACCGCCGTCAACCGTCCCTCTACCTGCGCAGGATCTGGAAGGAGGCCGCCTGGCAGCGGCTCTGGGATGCCCTCGACCGGGCCTGGGGCGGCCTGCCGGAAGACCTCACGGCGGCGCCCACCGTGCAGCGCGGTGAGGCTGGCCACGTGCTCGTCGCGGCGGCCTGCCGTACCCGGGACCTGCTGGTCGTGGGCGCTGGCCGGCGCGGCGCGCTGCGGCACCTGTTCGGCTGCCGGGTGAGTCACTACTGCCTGGCGCACGCGCACTGCCCGGTGGTCGCCGTCCCGCCCGCTGACCTGGCCCAGGAGGCCGCGCGCCGGCTGGGCGGCCGGATGTTCTTCCGCCGGGCGCTGAGCCCGGGCCGGATGGCCATGCCGCCGGCTGGCTAGCTGTGCCGCCCGCCGGCTAGCCGGCGGGTCCTAACCGCAGTTGGCGCAGGAACGGGTCGGCTGCCCCATGGCTGATGACCCGGATCCGCGCGTCCACGGCGGTGATGCCGTCCGGGCGCGCGATCACCGGATTCAGGTCGAGTTCCGCGATCTGCGGAAGGTCGGTGGCGAGGCGGGAGATCCGCAGCAGCGTGTCGCGCAGCCCATCGAGGTCCGCGGCGGGCTGGCCGCGGAACCCCAGGAGCAGCGGCGCGGCGCGGACCGAGTGGATCAGTTCGTCGGCGTCAGTGCCGGTGAGCGGGGCGAGCCGGGCCGCGTGGTCGGCGAGCACCTCGGTGGCCACCCCACCGAGGCCGAACACGACCAGGGGTCCGAAGACCGGTTCCTGCACCACCCCGATGATGAGCTCGGTCCCGTCGGGGATCATGGGCTGGACAATCACCCCGGAGAGCTGTCCCGGGAACCGCTGCTCCAGCCTGCGCATCGCGGCGCGAACCTGGCGGGCCCCGCGCAGGTCCAGTTCCACGGCGCCCGCATCGGTCTTGTGGACCAGGCCGGGGACGTCGGCCTTGAGCACGACGTGGCGGCCGAGTACCCTGGCCGCGGCCACCGCCGAAGCCGCATCGTGCGCCGGAAGCGTCCGCACCAGCGGCACGCCGTAGCAGCGCAGCAGGTCCTGTGTGTCGGCGACCGGCAGCCAGCCGCCGCCGGGCATCCGGCGCAGGAAGGACTCGATCAGCGCGCGGGCCTCCGGTACCCGCAGGCCGTCGAGTTCCGGGATGGTCCCGGCTGGCCTGGACCGCCAGGCGCCGTACTTGGCGGCCCGGCCCATCGCCCGGGCCGCGCCTTCCGGGTAGGCGTAGGAAGGCACGTCCGGTGCGCCGCTGCTGCCGGGCAGGACCCGGACAGCGTCGGGCTGGTCGAGGAGGACCGCGGCGACCGGCACAGCCAGCGGGCCTGCGGTGAGCGTGGAGATCAGGTCGGCGGCCGCGGTCGGGACCACCAGTGCGATGATCGAATCAGCTTCGCCGCCGCTGGCCAGTTCGGCCAGGCAGTCCCGGAATGCCGGCGCGCTGACCGCAGCCGTGGTGTCCACCGGCCCGCTGACCGAGGCGCCGGGGGGCAGGATCGCGCGCAGCCGGTCCTGGCTGGCCTGGCTCATGGTGATCACGGTCAGGCCCGCCTCCGCTGCTACGTCGGCGGCCAGCACGCCCGCCCCGCCGGCATTGGACACGACGCACACCCGGCGTCCCGCCGGGACCGGCTGGCAGGCGAGCAGCGCCGCCGCGTCCAGCAGTTCCCCGAGGCTGGTGGTCGCGATGATCCCGGCCTGCTCGAACAGGGCCTCGCGGGTGATGAGCGGCGCTGCCGCGGCCGCCGTGTGCGAGGCGGCGGCACGCTGCCCGGGGGCGGACCGCCCCGCGTGCACCGTCAGCACCGGCAGCGAGGCGCTGACCCGCCGGGCGGTGCGGGCGAACTTGCGCGGGCTGCCGAACGACTCCAGGTACAGCACCGCCAGCTTGGTGGTGTCGTCCTGCTCCCACCACATCAGCATGTCGTTTCCTGACACGTCCAGCTTGTCGCCGACCGAGGCGAAGGAGGAGATGCCGATGCCGAGGCGGGAAAGGTGCTCAAGCAGCGCGATACCCACTCCGCCGGACTGCACGGCCAGGCCGGCCTGGCCCGCGGCCGGGTGACGCGCGGCAAACGTGGCGTCCAGCCCGATGCCCGGCACCGCGACCCCGAAGCAGTTCGGGCCGACCAGCCGCATGCCGGAGTGCCGGCTGGCGTCGAGCAGCGCCGCCTGCTGCGCGGCATCGAGTCCAGAGGTGATCACGACCAGCGCCTTAACCTGGCACTTGCCGCATTCGCGGGCCACATCAACGACACTGGCGGCGGGCACCGCCACGATGGCGAGGTCGGGCGGCTCGGGTAGCGCGGAGACCGAGCTGACGCACGGGATGCCCTCGATGTCGGCGGTGCGCGGGTTCACCGCGTGCAGGGTGCCGGTGAACCCGGCATCGCGGATGTTGAGCAGGATCGACCGGCCGATGGACCCAGGCCGGTGACCCGCGCCGATCACCACCACGGACTTCGGCGCGAGCAGCGGCACCAGGCTGGCCCGGTTCGCCCGCTGTTCCCGGTCGGCCACCGCGTCGAGGTACGGGCTGGCTTCGCTCAGGGCCACGCTGCGGGGTACCAGCATGGTCAGTTCGACCACCCCGTCAGCCAGCCGGCGCCGCACGCTCAGCCCGGCGTCTGCGAACACCCGCAGCATGGCGGTGTTCTGCGGCAGTGTCTCAGCGGTGAAGACCAGCACACCGCGCTGCCGGGCGAATGAGACCAGGTGCTCCAGGAGCAAGGTGGCGACTCCCCGCCCGTGCATCTGGTCGGCGACCGCGAAGGCGATCTCCGCGGTGCCGGGCTGGCCGGTGGGCTCGTAGCTGGCCACCCCCACCACCACGTCGTTGAGCACGGCCAGCAGGGCGGCGTGGTCAGGCCCGGCCAGCCGGCATACCCGCTGCGCCTCCTGCTCGGCCGCACGTTTGCTCAGGCTGAAGAAACGCAGGTAGAGGTTGTCGGACGACATGTGCTGGTGGAACGTCAGGACCTGGTTCAGGTCGGCCTGCCCGGCCGGCCGGATTTCAATGGTGGCGCCATCGGCCAGCAGGGCATACGAACGCGCATCCACCGTTACTTCAGTCACTCTGCTCGCCTTTCGCATGCCCGGAGCCTGATTCAGCGGTGGGTTCCATGTTCTCCCGGCCAGCCGGGACGAGTCTGGTGTATGGGCCGGGAAACATGAGCGCAACGTGACCATCGGTCAGCCAGCGCACCACATATGGGGGCGCCCCGTCCGCGCGGTGCAGTCCGATGATCTCGCAGGCCCGCTGGTCGTCGGATCCATCCGCGATCAGCAGATCACCCACGTGGGCTTTCATGGCGTCCTTCCTGCCGTACTCGCCGTAGGCAGGTTGGTCTTCCAGCCTGTCGCATCCATCGGGTGCGCCTGCGCTGCCGCCGCCCTCATCTCAATGATCGCGACCCGGGCGGCACCGGGGCAGCGGCCGAAGTCCCCCCGGCCAGGGCCCTTCGGCCCGGGTGGCCGGTGCGGTGACCAACGTCCCGGAATCTCGGCGCGAAGGACCCTTTCCGCCGCCGGTCCTCATCCGGTGCGCTGGTCACCGATGCCCAAGGGGGGCTTCGTGCTGCTTTCGGCTGGGTGCCAGAAGGGAACGCGGTGAGCGCTCTCGATCTCGCGCGGTGGCAATTCGGCGTTACCACCGTGTACCACTTCGTGTTCGTTCCGCTGACGCTGGGACTGTCGGTCGTTGTCGCCTGCATGCAGACGGCCTGGCTGGTTCGCAAGGACCCGGACTACCTGCGGATGACGAGGTTCTTCGGCAAGCTGCTGCTTATCAATTTCGCGGTCGGCGTGGTCACCGGAATCGTCCAGGAATTCCAGTTCGGGATGAACTGGTCGGCCTACTCCCGCTTTGTCGGGGACGTGTTCGGCGCGCCGCTGGCCATGGAGGGGCTGCTCGCCTTCTTCATGGAATCAACGTTCATCGGCCTGTGGATTTTCGGCTGGGGGAAGCTGTCACCGCGGCTGCACCTGGCGACGATCTGGCTGACCGCGATTGGCACGAACCTGTCGGCCTATTTCATCCTGGCCGCGAATTCCTGGATGCAGCACCCGGTCGGTTTCCGGATCAACCCGGTTACCCACCGGGCCCAGCTGACCAGCATCTGGGCGGTCTTGACCAACTCGACGGTGCTGGCCGCGTGGCCGCACGTCATGCTGGCCGGGCTGCTGACAGCGGGTGTATTGCTCATCGCGGTCAGCGCGTGGCATCTCGCCCGCCGCAATGACGTGGAGTTGTTCCGCCGCGCGGCCCGCATTGGCATGGTGATCGCGGTCACCGCCGGGATCGCGACCGCGGTGACCGGCGATATCCAGGCGCGCCTGATGGATTCGCAGCAGCCCATGAAGATGGCCGCCGCCGAAGCCCTGTACACCACCTCGGATTCGGCGTCGTTCTCCCTGTTCACCGTCGGCACGCTGAGTGGCAACGCCGAGGTGTGGAGTGTCCGGGTTCCTGACCTGCTCTCGATGATCGCGACGCTCGACCCGCATGGCACCGTGCAGGGGATCGACAACGTGCAGCGCGCCTACGTCACGAAGTACGGCGCGGCCGACTACAAGCCCTACGTCCCGGTGACCTACTGGTCGTTCCGGCTCATGATCGGCTTGGGCATGCTCGCCACCCTGCTCGGCCTGGCCGGCCTGTGGCTGACCCGCCGCGGCCGGCTGCCGCGCGGCCGCTGGCTGTACCGGGTGGCGGTCTGGTCGTTCCCGCTGCCGTATCTCGCCGCCATCATGGGGTGGATCTTCACCGAGATGGGCCGCCAGCCGTGGACGGTGTTCGGCTTCCTGAAGACCTCGCAGAGTGTGTCACCAGGGGTCCCCCTCTCCTCGGTGATCATTTCCCTGGTGACCTTCACCCTCCTGTACGCGGGCCTGGCCGCGATTGCCGGCTGGCTGGCGATCAAGCACATCCGCGAGGGCGCGCAGCATGAGGACCTGCCGTCCGCCGAATCCGGCGAGCCGCTGCCGGCTTTCTCGTACTAAGTCCCGGAGGATCACCGTGCAGCTCACTACCGTCTGGTTCATCCTCATCGCGGTCCTGTGGACGGGGTACTTCGTCCTGGAGGGCTTTGACTTCGGCGTCGGGATACTGCTGCCCTTCCTGGGCCGCGGCGACGCCGAGCGGCGCACCATCATCAACACGATCGGGCCGGTGTGGGACGGCAACGAGGTGTGGCTGATCACCGCGGGCGGTGCGACGTTCGCCGCCTTCCCCCTCTGGTACGCGTCGCTGTTCAGCGGTTTCTACCTGGCCCTGCTGCTGATCCTGGTGGGACTGATCGTCCGCGGCGTGTGCTTCGAGTTCCGCAGCAAGGTGGACAGCGAGCGCTGGCGCCGGACCTGGGACCGGGCGATCTTCTGGGGTTCCGCGCTGCCCGCGCTGCTGTGGGGGGTGGCGTTCGGCAACATCGTGCGCGGGGTGCCGCTCAACGCGGCCGGCACCTACACCGGCAACCTGCTCACCTTGCTGAACCCGTACGGCCTGCTCGGCGGGCTGGCCCTGCTCACGCTGTGCACGCTGCACGGTGCGATATTCCTGTCCCTGAAGACCACCGGGGAGCTGCGGGCCCGGGCCCGCCGGGCGGCGCTGCGGGTGGCGGTCGCCACGGTGCCGCTGGCGGCGGGGTTCCTGCTGGCGAGCCAGCTGGCCCACGGCCGCCCGGCCACCGATGTCACGGCGGCGCTGGCGGCGGTGGCGCTGCTGGCCGGTGTGGCCGCAATCAGGGGCGGCCGGGAGGGCTGGGCGTTTCTCGGCACCTCGGTCACCCTGGTTCTCGCGGTGGCGACCCTCTTCGGGGACCTCTGGCCGGACGTGCTCCCGTCCAGCACGGCGGCTGCCTATAGCCTCACCGTGCACAACGCGGCCTCGGCGCATTACACGCTCGCTGTGATGACCTGGGTCGCCGTGATCTTCACGCCCGTGGTCATCGCCTACCAGGGCTGGACCTACTGGGTGTTCCGGCAGCGGCTGACCAGCGTGGGGTCATGAGGCCAGTTGATCCCCGGCTGCTCCGGCACGCGGGCGCGGCCCGGGGCTATCTGTTCGTCGCCACCGGGGCGGGGCTGGTCACCACCACGCTGGTGCTCGCCCAGGCGGGCCTGCTAGCCCATGCGCTGGCCGGGGCCGCCCGCGGCGCCGGCCTGACCGCCGCGGGCGGCACCCTGGCCGTGCTGTTCGCCGTGCTGGCCGCCCGGGCCGTGGCCGTCTACGGCGGCGAGATCGCCGCCCTGCGGGCTGCGGCGCAGGTCAAGTCACAACTGCGGGGCAAGCTCACCGCGCACGTCACGGCGCTCGGCCCGGCCTGGCTCGGCGGGCAGCAGGCGGGCGAGATCACCACGCTGGCCACCAGGGGCCTGGACGCGCTCGACGCCTATTTCGCCCGCTTCCTGCCCCAGCTCGTGCTGGCGGTCCTGGTGCCGGTAGCGGTGCTCGCGCGAGTCGCAGCCGCCGACTGGATCTCGGCCGTGGTCATCGCGGTCACCCTGCCGCTCATCCCGGTGTTCGGGATCTTGGTGGGAGTCTCGGCCAGGGCCCGCATGCGGCACCAGTGGGAGCTGCTGGCCAGGCTCGGCGGCCATTTCCTCGATGTGCTGGAGGGCTTGGCGACACTCAAGGTATTCGGCCGCGCCAAGGCCCAGGCACAGGTCATCAGGGAGGTCACTGACGCGTACCGCGGCGCCACGATGTCCACCTTGCGGGTCGCCTTCCTGTCCGCGCTGGTGCTGGAGCTCGCTGCGGCCATCGCCACCGCGCTGGTGGCGGTTGAGGTGGGGTTGCGCCTGCTGGCCGGGCACATGAGCTACCAGACAGCGCTTCTCGTGCTGCTGCTGACCCCGGAGGCGTACCTGCCGCTGCGGGCGGTAGGCGCGCAATTCCACGCCAGCATGGAAGGTGTCACCGCGGCCGGGCGGGCCTGCGAGATCCTGGAGACCCCGCTGCGCGTCCCGGTCCCCGCTGCCGCTGCTGTGGTTATGACTGCGGCTGTGGCTGCGACCGGGCCCGCGGCCGCCCGGCCAGCCCCGCGGGCGCCCGCCGGGATTGACCTGAGCCAGGACACCATCACCCTCAACGGAGTAACCCTCGCCTACCCGGGCCGCGCCGTCCCGGCCCTTGACCAGGTGACCCTGTCGGTACGCCCCGGCGAGCGGATCGCTGTCACCGGCCCGAGCGGGGCGGGCAAGAGTTCCCTGCTCGCGCTGCTGCTCCGGTTCACCGAGCCGACCGCGGGCAGCATCGAGGCGCATCCGGCTGGGCTGGCCCCGGTGGATGTGACCGCGACCGGGCTGGCCGCGTGGCGGCGGCAGATCGCCTGGGTGCCGCAGCACCCGCACCTGTTCGACGGCACTGTGGCCAGCAACATCGCGCTCGGCCAGCCGGACGCGTCACCCGATGCCATCGCCCGCGCGGCCCGCCTGGCCGGCGCGGCTGAGTTCATCGAGGCGCTGCCCGGCGGCTACGACACGCACCTCGGCGAGCGCGCCGGGCGGCTGTCCGCTGGCCAGCGCCAGCGGATCGCGCTGGCCAGGGCGTTCCTGCGGGACGCGCCGCTGCTGCTGCTCGACGAGCCAGCCGCGCACCTCGATCCGCTCACCGGGCAGCTGATCCGGGACACCATCGAGACCTTGATGGACGGGCGGACCGTGGTCCTGGTCACCCACGCCGTGGACTGGGCCGGAGGCGCCACCCGGACGGTGGCGCTCGATCACGGCCGGATCATCGGGCCGGACGATCGCCCGACCCGCGCCAGCGCGCTGACGCCGGCGGCTGCGCCATGACCGCCCCGCCCGCGGCCCGGCACGAGACCGCCCCGCCCGCGGCCGAGCCGGCCGTGGCGCAGCCCGCGGGCCCGCACCGCGATCCGCTGCTCTGGCTGCTCGGGCTGGCCCGGCCGCTGCGCGGCCGGCTGCTCATCGCTGTGCTGGCGGGCGCGGCGGCCACCGGCTGCGGGGTCACGCTGCTCGCCGTGTCCGGCTTCCTGCTGGCCAAGGCCTCGCTGCAGCCCGACATCATGGCCATCTCGGTCGCGGTGGTCGCCGTGCGCGCGCTGTCCATCGGGCGCGGCGTCTTCCGCTACAGCGAGCGCCTCGCCTCGCACGACGTGGCGTTCCGCGTGCTCGCGGACGTCCGGGTCCGCGTCTATCAGCGGCTGGAACGGCTGGCCCCGGCCGGCCTGCGCGATGTGCGGTCCGGCGACCTGCTCGCCCGGCTGGTCTGCGACGTCGACGCCACGCAGGACCTTTTCATCCGCGGGATCGCCCCGCCGCTGACCGCCTTCGTGGTCGGCGCCGGCGCGGTGACAGCGGTCCTGCTCATCCTGGCGCCGGCCGGCGCGGTGCTCGCGGCTGGCCTGCTGGCCGGCGGCGTGCTGGTGTGCTGGCTGGCTGCGGCCCGGGCCAGGCACTCCAGCCGGCACCTGGCGCCAGCCCGCGGCGAACTGGCCGCGCGTGTCGCCGACCTGCTGGCCGGCGCGGCGGACCTGCACGCGTTCGGTGCGCAGGACGTGGCGCTCGCCCGCGCCGCGGCCGCGGACGCGGAGCTGACCCGGCTGGCCCGCGGGTCGGCGGCGGGCGCCGCGCTGGGCAGTGGGCTGTCGGCGGCCGTGGCCGGGCTGACACTTTGGGGGGTGCTCCTGCTCGGTGTCGCCGCCACCGGGGCCGGCGCGCTGAGCCGGGTGCCGTTCGCCGTGATCACCCTCACCGCGCTCGCCGCCTTCGAGGCGGTGACCGGCCTGCCCGCGGCGGCCATCGAGCTCGGCCAGGCCCGGGGCAGCGCCGCCCGGGTGCGCGCCGTGCTGGACACGCCGGACCCGGTGCGCGACCCGGCCGCGCCGCGGCCGCTGCCGGGCGGGCCGCTGCGGGTGACGCTGCGTGGTGCCCAGGTGCGCTATGAGCCGGGCGGGCCGCTGGCCATCGACGGGGTTGATCTGGATCTGGCCGCCGGGCGGCGGGTTGCCCTGGTCGGCCCCAGCGGCGCGGGGAAGTCGACCGTGGCGGCCGTGCTGCTGCGATTCTGCGAGCTGACGGGCGGCACGGCCACGCTGGGGGGCGCCAGCCTGGCCAGCTACCACGCCGATAACGTGCGCACCGTGATCAGCGGCTGCGTGGCGGACCCGCACGTGTTTGACACCACGATCCGGGAGAACATCCGGCTGGCCCGGGTGGCCGCGAGCGACGACGACCTGGCCGCGGTGGCCGCCCGGGCGCGGTTGCTGCCCTGGATCCGCTCGCTGCCGCTGGGCTGGGAAACCCCGGTCGGCCCGCGCGGCGTGGCGGTGTCCGGCGGCGAGCGGCAGCGGATCGCGCTGGCCCGGGCGCTGCTGGCCGATCCCGCACTGCTCATCCTCGACGAGCCGACCGCGCACCTCGACCCGGACAGCCGCCGCGCGCTCACCGCGGACCTGCTGGCCGCCACCGCGGGCCGGGCGACCCTGCTCATTACCCACGAGCTGGCCGGCCTGGACCAGGTCGACGAGATCGTCGTGCTGGACGGGGGCCGGGTGGTGCAGCGCGGCCGGCACCGGGACCTGCTGCTGGACAGTGGCCTCTACGGCCGCATGTGGGCGGCGCAGCAGGGCATCAGGCCTGCTCGCCGGTGAGCCGGAAGCCGTCCACCATGTCGGTCGTGATCGCGATGACGTCGTCCATGGTCCCGGACAACCAGGGCTGCAGGACCTGCTGGTAGCGGGCGATCTCGACCGGGTCGGTCAGCAGGCTGGCCTTGCCGACGACGATCACGCTCCAGCCGAGATGATCGCCGGGGTCGATCATGTCAGCTTCGTAGGCGACCACGGTGCCGGTGCCATCCACCGCGGAGACGATCGCGGACCCCATGTGCGTCCGGATGAGTATCTTCCCGTTCTCGACTATGTGATTAACCGGCCGGATGGCCGGCAGCGCAAGGTGGGTGAAAACCACGCGGCCCAGCGAGGTACTGCCGAGCAGCCGAAGAGACTCCTCGCGCGGCAGCGCTTCCAGCCGTCGGACGCCAATGATCATCGCACCTCCATGCGCGCGGCGCTGTGGCTATTGCCCTCCGGCGAGAGCAGCGGATGCGCTCAGCCCGAGTTGACTCACTGTGCCATGCCAGGGGACCGTCGCCACTAGGGCACAAGGTCCCGCGAAGCCCGCCCGGTGGTCCCCCTGGCCGGCCAGGGGCGATCTGACTCGGGATACCCAATGGTCCCGGGTGACCGTGCCCAAGGCCCATGGCGGCGGACTGCCGGGCGGGGGAGCCTGGTAGCGGGCGGCAAGTACGGGCTGCCCGGGGCAGCGCCGGCCGGAGCGGCCCGGCGCCGCCGGGAAGGGAGCGTCCGGTGACCGGGGTATCGTCAGCCGCGCTGGCCGGCAATCAGTTCCTGCGCGGCATGTCAGATGATCATCTCGCCCGGCTGGCCGCAATGACCTCGCTGGTCACCGTGCCGGCCCAGCACCGCTTCTTCACGGCGGGCACCGTAGCCAGGAATGCCTGGCTGATCCGGGCCGGCCAGGTTGCCGTGGACGTGGACGTGCCCGGACAGGGGCGGCTCGTCGTCGAGACGCTGGGCCGCGGCGACCTGGTCGGCGTGTCCTGGTTCTTCCCGCCGTTCCAATGGCAGCTCGGCGCCCTGGCGGTGCAGCCCACCGAGGCATTCCAGCTGGACGCCGCGGGAGTCCGGCGCTGCTGCGAGGAGGATCCCGAGTTCGGCTACCAGATCACCCAGCGGCTGGTGGCGGTCGTGGCCAAACGGCTGCAGGCGACGAGGTTCCGGATGCTCCAATTCGGCGCTCAGGCCCGATGATCCACGGCTGAGGCCCGATGATTCAGCGCTGCGGGTCGATCAGCTCACCGGCTGGGCGTCTGGCGGTGGCCGGCGCGGTGTCCGCCCGGCCGAACTGCATCAGCATCTGCGGCACGCCATCGAGGGCGAGACCGGCCTGGATCTCCGCGCGCAGTGGCGGCAGTTCCAGCGCCTGGCTATGCAGGCTGGCGAACACCCACCGGGTGGCGGCGTGCAGCAGCAGCCGGTGCAGCGCCTGCCCGGCACGCAGCCAGTCGGCCGGGGCATCATCCTGCGTCGTCAGCACGGCGGTCGCGGAGGGGGCCGAGCCGCCGGCCGGCAGCAGGCCGGCCCCGCCGAAGTCACGCTGGGGCAGCCGGTCACGCTCCGGCCCGGCGCTCGGTGCGGCCCACGCCTGGGCCGGGATGCCGTCCCGTACCGGGCTCTCGGCCGGCCTCGTCCAGCGCCCGAGCTCAGCCTGGATCGCCGGATCCGCCTGCTGCGTCCGGTCCGCCCGCGCCGTCAGCTCGGCGAGCAGCCCGAGCCGGTCAGGCTGCTCGATGAGCAGCAGGTCGGCGCCCTCGGCGACCGCATCGCGGCCCAAGCCGCCCAGCAGGCGTGCTGAGACCCGGGCCGGCGTGAACGGGCCGCGGTGCGTGTGCCGGTGCGGCACGGCGGCCAGCAACTCCCGTTCCCGCGCGGTGATCGGTGCCCGGCCGGTCGGCTGGACCAGGGCGAGCAGCCCCGGCTCGGCCGGGTCGGGCAGCATCTGGACCGCGGCCAGGTAGCCCAGCTTGCGCAGGCCAAGCCGCAGCCCGTACAGGGCGGCACCGCAGCTGATGAGCATCTCCCGGCCGCCCGGGTCAGTGAGCCGGAGCAGCCGGCCGTGATCAGCGTGCAGTTCGATGACGTTCCCGCGCGCCCGGAACCGCCACGGCTGGCTGTTGTGCAACGACGGGGCCCTCGCCGCGGTCGCCACCAGGTAGCTGACCTCGTCCGGGCTGATCGGCAGCGCGGCGGGCCCGGCCATTCCCATCACCCCGGCCGGCCCGGCACCTGGCCCTGGTCAGCCGGCCTGATCGCGGACCACGACGACCGGGCACTCCGCCGCGGCCACGCAGTGCTGGCTCACCGAGCCGACCAGCATCCCGACGAACGCCCCGTGCCCGCTCCGGCCCACCACGAGGAGGTCGGCGCGGCGGGACTCCTCGATCAGCACCTGAGCCGGATGCCCATAAAGGGTCCGGCCATCGATGCGCACCCCGGACGCGTCCGGGACCGCTTTGGCGATGGCCTCCGCGAGGGCCGCCGCGACGCGCTCCTCGACTTCGCTGCGCACCGGCGGCGGGGCGACGCCGACCGGCGGCACCGATGCCGACGTGGGGAAGTGCCAGGCCAGTATCGCCCGGACCGATGCACCCGCGGCGGCCGCGTAACGAACGGCCCAGCGCAGTGCCGCTGCTGACTGCTCGGAACCATCCACGCCCACGACCACCACCGGCCGCGCATCCGCCTCGTTCGTCATGGCACCTGCCTCCTTCAGTAAGTGTGCTGGCCGCCGGCGGGCAGGCCGCCGGAATGCGGCGCCTCGTCAAACACCCGCGCCGCGTAGGCGGCTGCCTGCGTGCGCCGTTCCATGCCCAGCTTGGCGAAGAGCGCCGACACGTAGTTCTTCACCGTCTTCTCGGCAAGGTACATCTTCTGGCCAATCTGGCGGTTGGTGAGTCCCTCGCCGATCAGTTCCAGGATCGTGCGTTCCTGGCTGGTCAGCCCGGCCAGCGGATCAGCGTGCTGCGCCCGGTCGCGCATCCGGGCCAGCACCCTGGTGGCGGCGTCAGGGTCCAGCATCGACTCGCCGGTGGCCACCGTGCGCACCGCGCCGACCAGATCCGTGCCGCGGATCTGCTTGAGCACGTACCCGGACGCACCGGCCATGATCGCGTCGAACAACGCGTCATCATCGCCGAAGGAGGTCAGCATCAGGCACGCCACCTCAGGCATCGTGGACCGGATCTCCCGGCACACCATCACCCCGTTGCCGTCGGGCAGCCGCACGTCGAGCACGGCCACGTCGGGACGGAGCGCGGGGATCCGGGCCAGCGCGGCGGCGACGGTCCCCGCCTCACCCACCACGGTGATGTCGGGCTCCGCCTCCAGCAGGTCGCTGACACCGCGCCGGACGATCTCGTGGTCGTCGAGCAGGAAAACCCTGATCTTCCGGCGCCCGCCCGTTGTGTCATCCATCGTATCTCTCCCTGTGCTGATCCCGCGGCCTGCGGGCCGAGGTGCTCTCGGCCCGCAGGGCTGCGGTCACTGGCTCACGTGCTCGCTCGGTGCCGGGGCGTTCGGCGTCTCCTCGTGAGCGCTCGGCTGCCCCTGGTCCTCCCATCCGCGCCGCCAGATGAGGCGGTGCACCGGGATCAGCCGCGGAATGTCACGCAGGCCCGGAATGAACGGTATGGCCAGCAGCAGCAGGGTGGCCAGGCCGGTCATGTAGACCGCGATCATGTCCACGTTCGCTGACGCGGAGAAGCCGGGGACCTGGTACCAGAGGGTGTAGAGCCACAGCCAGGGCTGGCCCGGGTAGCTGCCGGTCTCGTTCATCATGCCCCACTGCTCGCCGGTCAGGTTCATCGCCTCGGCCTTGGTCGAGAAGTAGGCGCCGTCCTCCATGAAGAGCAGTGGCCGGGTGAAGTTGGTGCCGTAGAACGGCTCCTTGGCGAGCAGGCTGGCATCGAGCGCCCCGCTGCGGGCCATGGTCAGCTCGTTGGCGATCATGACGGGGACGGGTCCGTCGGCGGCGGCGGGGACGACCGGTGTTCCGCCGTTGAACTTGACCTTGGTGACCGCCTTGACGTAGGCGTCGGCCCACGTCTGACGCTGTGCCGCCGGGGCCGCCTGATAGGTGGCCAGGGCAGCGGCGACCGCCGGGTTGGACGGGGCGATCGTGGCCAGCGGCTGGATCACGAAGTCCTGGGCCGGCTCAATGGGCTGGCGGACCCCGGCGAGTTTGGCCGGTGAGAACAGCAGCGTCTGGACGCTGCCGGTGCCGTGGTTGTAGGGCGGTCCGTAGGTGGCTGTCTCGCTGGTGCCGTTGAGTTCGGTCGCCGCCGTGGCCATGAAGTCGGCCGGGGCCACCTTGGCCCAGGAGCGGATGGTGACCGACGGCACGTCGGGGGAGGACAGCAGGGCGGACAGCACCACGGTGAGGGCTAGCACGACGCAGCCGGCGATCGTGCCTTCCTTCAGGAGGTCGTAGCGCCGGGTCGGGCCGCGCCAGGGTGCAGCGTCGGCGGCGGCCATGGCCCGGCGGCGCTGGCGGGGGGTTCCGGTGCCCGCCGCGGCGCCGCCGGCCGGCAGCGGGTGGGATACGCCGCGGACCCGGACGAGCAGGACGTGCGCGCCGACGATGGCGATCAGCACGATCGGCACCAGCACGACGTGCCACAGCAGCATCTGGCCGAAGTTCATGATGTTGAAGAACGCACCGACCCCGACCGGGTTGAAAGCATCCTTGCCGCTCGCCGAAATCCATTGTGAGTCGAAGTTCTGCTGGGACAGGTAGCCGGTGAAGCATTCCACGACCGAGGCCACGAAGGCGACGACACCGGTGATCCAGGTCCAGGTCCGCTTGCCGCGCCAGGCGGCCATCCAGAACTTGCCCCACAAGTGGATGACCAGCAAGGCCATGAATAGTTCAACGCTCCACATGTGCAGGCTGTTGAAGAAATGGCCGACCGAGTTGTAGTGCCACCAGTCGGGGCCGCCGAGCGCGATGGCGAATCCCGAGACGATGGCCACGCCCAGCGCGACGAGGCTGGCGACGCCGAACACGTAGATCCACGAGGCCACGTAGGCCGGCTGCCGGTCGGGCAGCAGCTTGCCGGGGGGCAGCACGCGCATGGCCGAGCGCCGGGCCCGTGACGTCCACATGTCGCGGGTGTCATCGTCGGTGTCGTCGTCCGCGCCGGAGACCTCGTCCTGACCGGGCACCGGCCCGGCGGCTGGCTCCCGCGCCGGGTACCGGTGGCCCTTCGGGAAGGGCAGCAGCAGTGCCGCGCCAAAGATAACTACCATGACCGCGATCAGCACGAGATTGGCCACTGAGACAGTGAAGATCGACCAGTGCAAGTAAGAGCCGTTGTGGTCCAGGTTAATGGGCGCCGAGCCGATGTCGGCCAAAAGATGACGATGCATTCCAGCTCCTGGGAGGCGGCGGGGATATTAGGAGACAGCTAGATCTCTACTGAAATAGAATCGGGCGGGCCTGCTGGGCGGCGACAGGGATGTCAGTCACCGGTCGGAAGGACTTTTGTCCCGGTGCTCAGGGTCATAGAAG
>CAYPQM010000120.1:0-20988 GCA_964412845.1 uncultured Streptosporangiaceae bacterium | reverse complement strand
CAAGGAAGAGAGCACGCATCATGAGCAGCATCAGCATCATCGGCACCGGGAACATGGCCCGCACCATCGGCACGCTGGCGGTAGCGGGCGGCAACACCGTCGAGGTCATGGGCCGCAATCAGTCCAAGGCCGCTGACCTGGCCAAGGCTCTCGGCGGCGACGCCACGACGGGAGAGTGGGGCGCCGTCCCGGCCGGCGACATCGTCATCGTGGCCGTGTTGTACGACAGTGTCGTTCCGATCGTCGCCGAGTACGGAGACGCCCTCGCGGGCAAGGCCATCATCGACATCAGCAACCCCTTCAATCCCGAGGCCGACGGGCTGGCCACCCGCGAGGACACCTCGATCGCGCAGGAAGTCGCGAAGGCGGCCCCGGCCAGCGCCAGCGTGTTCAAGGCATTCAACACCATCTTCCGTCCTGTCCTGGAGAAGGGCCGGCCGCTCGACGTCTTCATCGCTGGCGACAATGCGCAGGCCAAGGCGGACGTGGAGACGTTCATCGAGAGCCTCGGGCTGCGCCCGCTGGACGTCGGCGACCTGAAAATGGCGCACTGGCTGGAAGGAGCAGGCCTGGTCCTGATGGGCCTCGCCCGCCACGGGGTGGGGAACTGGGACCTCGCCCTCGGCGTCACCGAATTTCACGGCTGAGCCGCACCGCCTGCCTAGGGCCTCGGCGATGCGCTGGTTGGCGGCGGTGGCCTGGCCGTCGATGCAGTGGGCGTAGATCTTGAGCAGGACCGCGACGCCGTGCCCGGCGCGGCGCGCGCCGGATTGGATGTTCGGCGCTCGTCCGGGACCTGGTGGGATGATGACTGCGTGAGCTGGCGGATCCGGCCGTTCGCGGCGCTGACCGGGGTTGTGCGGCTCGGCTGTGGCGGGCGGCGATGCCGCCGCCCTGGCCGCTGCTGCCAGTCGGCATCAAGCTGGTGAGCGAGGGCCTGGTCGCCGAGGCCGGGTCTATCCCTGTGGGAATCGTGCGGTAGACCCGGCCGGGAGCATCCCGCTGATCCCTGGTATTAGCGGCGCGGGATCGGTACCGGGCTGCTGGAAGCGGCGCTGGGCCAGGCCCGGGCGGGCGGGGCCAACACAGGGCGGCGGGTAGCGGGGGCGCTGCCTACATCTGGCCCGGGGTGCCACGCGATCTGCCCGCTGCGGTCGGGTTCTTTGCTACGCGCGGCTGGCAGCACACTCATGACACCCTCGACCTGGTTGGCTGACTGGCGCACTACCGCGCCGGACTCGCCGGCTCGTCCGACGAAGCCGGTCCCAACGTTCTCGGGCCACCTCGGCCGCCTGCCAGTTGCGGTCCGCCCACTCGGCCATCGCTCACGGCGGAGTGTCGGGAGACCGGCCGGGGTCGGTCTCTCGTAGAGCGTGGCAGTCTCGATGCGGCTCTCGTCAAGGTGGCGGGCGATGAGCCCGTCGCACTTGGCTCGACGAAGGGTCTCGGTCGGCACTTTGCAGGAGATGCCGTCACAGGGCGTCGTGGAGATCTTGGTAACGGAGGCCACCATCATTGAGCTTCGCCAGTACTGACAGAGTCCAACGGCTTCCCAGCAGACGGATGACCGGCGTTCCTGATTCACGGCCAGTCACCGTTTTTGCTGCAGGTGCATAGCTGGAGAGACGTGCCGACTTGATGATCGGAGGCGGCTAGTCATCGGGTAATCGATAGGTGCTTGGTGTGCTTTGCGCAGTCCGGCTCGTGTGGCTTCGGTGAACTGGGGGATCGGCTTCGGAGACGTCGCGATGTGGGGGAATTCGACGAAGCGGGCGGTCATGATCTGCTCGAAGAGCGAAAGGGTTGGGGCTCCGTGGGATCAGGCGTCTCGTTTTCTGATCAAGACCCCGGCAGCCAGGAGCGTGGCGGCTGGCCAGGCGACGACGACCGCAAGCGAGAGTGGCCGGGAGAGCAGTCCTGCGTGTGGGTGCTCGGAGACGAGCTGGTAGGCGGCCGTCAGCAGGGTGAATTTGCCGATGGTGTCGTTCCAGGGGTGGGGAAGGGTGAGGAGGACCAGCGGCAGGTAGATCAGTGCCGGGAGGGCGGCGACGGCGCCGGCGGTGTTGCGGATGATCGCGCCGAGCCCGAGGCCGAGCATCGCGATGGCAAACACGGAGAAGCCGGCGGCGAGCAGCTCGCCGGGGACCCCCGGGTGGGACAGCGAGGTGGCGCCATGGTGGCCGGCGAGGATCGCCTCGCAGAGCAGGAACGAGGCGAAGGCGAGTGCCTCGCCGAAGATGAGCGCGACGATGCCGGTGACGCCGGCCTTGGCGGCGAGCACGGTGAGCCGCTGTGGCACGGCGGCGAAGGTAGTGCGGATCTGCCCGGTCGGGTACTCGCTGGTGAGGCTGAGCACGCCGAGGATGCCGACGGCGAGGATCGGGTACTCCAGCCAGGCCAGGAAGACCGACGCGACCGGGTCTGCGGTTGGAGGCTTGCCGCTCGATCTCTCGGAGATGGCGACGATGGCGCTGCCGCCCACGGCGGTGACGGCCGCGATGACCAGCAGCCAGAACGTCGACCGGACCGAGCGGACCTTGGTCCACTCCGAGGTGAGCACGTCGGTCATGCGGGTGGTGATCGCCGGTTTCTTCCCGGTCGGCAGGATGTCGGGGATCGCCATCAGCCGGCCGCCGTTTCCTTGCCCGGTGCTGTTCCGGCGGGGTAGTCGACGCTTGCCTCGGTGAGGTCGAGATACGCCTGCTCGAGGGTGGCGTGTCTTGGCGTCAGCTCGTGTACCGGGATGGCGTGCTCGGCGGCCAGGTCGGCGATCGCCGGGGCGTCGAGTCCGGTCACGGCTAGTCCGTGGTCACCGTCTGCCGTGACGGTGGCGCCGTGGGTGCTCAGCAGTCGGGCGAGCGCGTCGGCTTGCGGGGAGCGGACCAGGACATCGGAGCGGGCGCTGGCCTCGACGAAGCGATCGACGGACGTGTCGGCCAGCAGCCGGCCGCGCCCGATGATGATCAGGTGGTCGGCCGTGAGCCCCATCTCGCTCATCAGGTGGCTGGATACGAACACCGTTCGGCCCTCGGCGGCGAGGGTCTTGAACAGCTCACGGACCCAGTGGATGCCCTCGGGGTCGAGGCCGTTGACCGGCTCGTCGAAGACGAGGACCGGCGGGTCGCCGAGCAGCGCGAGGGCGATGCCGAGCCGCTGCTTCATGCCGAGGGAGAAGGTCCCGACTGCTCGCTGGGCGACAGCTTCTACTCCCGTCAGCTGGAGGACTTCGCTCACTCGGCGCTTCCCGATCCCGTTGCTCTGGGCGACGGACCGCGCGTGGCACCAGGCGCTGCGTGCTGGATGCATCGCATTGGCATCGAGCAGCGACCCGACCTGACGCAGCGGACGGACGATCTGGCCGTACCGGCGGCCATCGACGAGCGCGCGCCCGGCGGTCGGGGCGTCGAGCCCGAGGATCACGCGCATGGTGGTGGACTTGCCGGCGCCGTTCGGACCGAGGAAACCGGTGACGTACCCAGGGCGCACCGTGAAACTCAGGTCGTCCAGCGCGGTGACCGGTCCGAAGCGCTTGGTGAGCTGGTCGACCTCGATCACGGCTGGCGGGTCCTGCCGATGCCCAGGTAGACGATCCCGCCGAGCGGGATCGAGATCAGGCAGATGCCCGCCCACGCCCACTTCGGCAGGTAGCGGACCGCGCCAGCCCGGTAGATGTCGGCCTGGCAGAACGCCTCGAAGGCCACCGCTATCACGACGATCGCGGCCAGCACCGCGGTGTTCATGTTTGCTCGGGCAGGCCGAGCCGGGCGGCGACGGCCTCCGGATCGGCGCAGCCCACGATCCACTCGTCGAACGGGGTGCCGTCAAGCTGTATGCGCAGCCCGCGGGGCGTGTCGTGGTGGACGGCGACGAACCGTCGCCGGGTCCGGCCCTGGACGACGCCGACCTCGGCAACGCCGGGAATCCGGGTGCCGATCTTCACCCCGGCGCGAATCCCGGCCGCGCGATGCGCGTCATCGACCACCTCCACGCCGCGGACCGCCGAGAGCGGAGCACGCATGTCCCGGTGGGCGCCCTCCACCTTCTCTGCGGCCGAGAGATGCAGCACCAGCTCGTCACCCTCGACCATCAGCTCCGCCATCACTACCTCTCACAACGCTTCATAGTTATGAACGTTAGCAGTATTGGGATGTTCCGGCTAGACTCCGGGGTATGGCGAGCGCAGACCTGCTCCTGCACCCGGTGCGGCTGCGCATCGTCAAGGCATTCCTCGGTGACCGGGCGCTGACCACCAAGCAGCTCGCCGCCGAGCTGCCCGACGTGCCCGCAGGCAGCATCTACCGTCACGTCGGCCGCCTGACCGAGGCCGGGGTTCTTCAGGTCGTCGCCGAGCGGCGGGTCCGCGCCACCACCGAGCGCACCTACACCATGCGGCTTTACGCCGCGCAGATGCAGCCGGACGAGATCGCGGCGATGACCCTCGACGGCCACACCAACGCGTTCCTCGCCTACGTCGCCGGATTGCTGGGCGACTTCGACCGCTACATCGCAAGCCAACCGCAGGATCCCGGCCAGGACGGCGCCGGCTATCGGGTGGCCGCGATGTGGCTCACCGACGCCGAGCTAACCGACTACCTCCGCGAACTCGCTGCGATCACCCAGCCCCGGCTCGCGAACGCTCCGGGAGAGGGACGCCAGCGGCGGATGCTCTACACGGTCCTGCTGCCTGCGCCGGAGGCTCAGGGCGACGAAGCCGACCGGCCGCTACCGGAACGGAAGCGGACCCGGAAGACCAACAAGGACCACTCATGACCTCCACCGGGCCGCAAACCGTGGCACTGGCAGTCCTCGACCTGGCGCAAGCAGGGCGGTTCGCCGACATCCGGGACCGCTTCACGCCGAGCCTGCGGCCGATGGTCACCGCGGCCGTACTCCAGGCTGCCTGGGATGCCGAGGTGGCGCAGCTGGGCGCAGTCGTCTCGGTCGGCGACCCCTCCAGCGAACCGGCAGACGCGGACGTTTCCGTGGTCAAAATCCCGGTGCGCTTCGGACGTGGCGAGCTGACGCTCATCGTGTCGGTGATCGCTAGCGGCGAGCTGGCCGGGCTTCAGCTCGTACCAGCCGACGCCTCCCAGCCGCCGGTCCCGTGGGAGCCGCCGCCCTACGCGGACCCTGACCGCTTCGACGAGCAAGAGGTCACCATCGGCGAGGGACCGCTGGCCGTGCCCGGAACGCTCACCCTGCCCAACACCGCAGGACCTCTCCCTGGCCTCGTGGTCCTCGGTGGCTCCGGACCGGTCGATCGCGACAGCACCATCGCCAAGAGCAAGCCGCTCAAGGACCTCGCCTGGGGACTCGCCAGTCGAGGCGTCGCCGTGCTCCGCTCTGACAAGGTCACTTACGCCCACCCCGAGCAGGTCAAAGCCGACCGGGATTTCACCGTGGCCGACGAGTACCTCCCGCACGCCCTCGCCGCGTTGCGCCTCCTGCGGTCACACCCCGCCGTCGCCGCCGAGCATGTCTTTCTCGCCGGGCACAGCCTCGGCGGAACGATCGCCCCCCGGATCGCCACCGCCGACCCATCGGTCGCCGGGCTGGTCATCCTGGCCGGCGGTGCTCAGCCGCTGCATTGGGCCGCCGTACGCGAGGTCCGCTACCTCGCCTCCCTCGACCCCACCACGGCCCCCGGCGCCCAACCCGCCATCGACGCCATGACCGCCCAAGCCGGACGCGTCGACAGCCCCGACCTGTCCCCGGACACCCCTGACGAGCAGCTGCCCTTCGCCATGCCCGCCCCGTACTGGCTCGACCTGCGCAGCTACGACCCCGTCGCCACCGCCGCCGCGCTCGACAAGCCGATGCTCATCTGCCAGGGCGCCCGCGACTACCAAGCCACCATCACCGACGACCTGACCCGCTGGCAGAACGGCCTCCACGGACGCGCCAGCGTCACCATCCGCGTCTACCCCGCCGACAACCACTTCTTCTTCCCCGGCGCCGGCCCCTCCAGCCCCGCCGAGCTCGCCAGTCCGCAACACCTCGACCTCCAGCTCGTCACCGACGGCGCGTAGATGTTGCCCTCCCAGCCGATGACCGTCTGGTTGGCGAAGCCGAAGCCGTGCGGGTCATCCGGGACAGGGAAGTTGGTCCCGAAGCTTTGCGGGAGGGTCGGGTCGTTGCACGAGTTCACCGGAAGGCTCGGCAGCGGCTCGAAGCTGACCCCATCCGCCGGTACGTTCGCCTGCGAGATCGTGGCGCCGAGTGCAGGTCCCGCCGGGAAGGACATCGTGACAGCGGCCGCGAGTGCGCTGAGGATGGCCGTTAACTGGCGCCGGTTACTCCTCATGACTGGGTCCTTCGTCCTCAACGACATCCATGGCGGAGGGAGGCGCCCGGCCTCGGTGCTAGCTCGTGGCGCAAATCAAGAAAACCTTTTCCGTCACGCTAGCAACCGGGGCCAGTGTCAGGTCAACGCCCGCTTGGGCCTGGACGCGAGCCGGGATTCTTGGAGACCAGGCGCGGCCGGGGGAGAGGCCCGCGCCGCTGGCTGCTGTCCCGCTGCGCCGCCGCGATCAGCGGGCAACACGCAAGAACAGGTTCCCCGGCTTTGCGTGAATGTTTCACGAGAACTCCGGAATGCGAAGGAAAACGTTTGCTGAACCACCCGGCGCGCTACCTCGGCAATCGGAGGCGCGCGTCGGCGAGTGCGCCGGCCCCGCGAGGCTGCCCGTTGACGGGCCCGCCGGACAGTTCTAAGCGTTAGCGCTAACAGCTTGGGCGAGCCGGGCCGCTGGTCCCGGAGCAACTGTAATGAGGGTTACGCCATGGCCTATCCGCCTGAATCACCATGCGGCACGGACACGCACAGGTACGGCACCGTGAGTGATCCGATTGTCCCGCGACTTTCAGCAAGCCGCCGGGGTCGAGCACTGAACCAGCTCCGACGGGGCCAGGGTCCCGGGCCAGTGGTCACGGCGATCTGGGCCGTAGAACCGGCAGCTGATCACCTTCAGCCGGGACGGTGCTACCAGGTGCGCCTGCGATCCACCTCGCCGAGCGCTCGTCCAGCTGGCGTTCACGGGTGGCCGGTGATGCTGCCATGAGGTATCCCGTGGCCAGGCGCCGCCCAGGGCGCTGCCTGGCCGCCATGCTGGCCGCCGCACTCCTGCTGGCCATTACGGGCTCCCGTCCCGCCAACGCCCAGCCGGTCACCTTCACCACGACAAACGTCAACCAGGGCAGCGGCCTGTGCGTGGACGACCCGAACTCGTCGACCACGACCGGCGTCCAGCTGATCCAGTACACCTGCAATCCCGGGTCCAACCAGAACTGGACCTTCACCCCCGTGTCCGGCACCACGAACGCGTACACGATCACCTCGTTCGCCGGGCTATGCGTGGACGTGTCCGGCCGATCGACCGCCAACAACGCCCAGATCATCCAGTGGACCTGCAACGGCCAGACCAACCAGCAATGGGAACTCCAGCCGGTGACGGTGAGCGGGGTGACTAACACCTTCAACCTGGAGTCGGTCAATTCCAGCAAGTGCGTCCTGCCGACCGGCGATACCACCGCGAATGACGCCGTCCTGGTCCAGCTTCCGTGTACGACCACCACCATCGGCGTGTGGCGGCTGCCGTCCTACTCGGCCGGCAGTCCGGGTGGCAGCGGCTTCCAGGGCCTGCCCAGCCTCAACCAGAACGCCTGTAGCAATACCAGCCTGCCGCGCTCCTACGGGACCAACTTCCCGGTTCCGTCCGACCCGAACGGCCAGGGTTTCGCGAACGAGACGGCGATCGGCTGGGACGGTAACTACTGGCCGGTGTTCGAGTACCTGTCCGGCTCGTTCTTCGCCCGCGGTGTGATTAACACCTATACCCAGGGCGGCACTAGCTACTGCGGCGCCATGTACTCATTCAGCGCCTACGACTACGGCGGCGCGCCGACCGCTCAGTCCGTCCAGTGGACGGAGGCGAGCGGCTACCTGCCGGCCATGACCACCACCCGCACCGTCGGCAGCGTCGTCATCGCCATCACCGACTTCGCGGACAAGGTGACCATCGGCGGGAACCCGTTCCTGCTCGTGTACGCGCAGGTCGCGGTGACCAACAACGGTTCATCCGCGGTGACGGTGCCACCGGGCGGCTCTGGGGCGAACCTCATCCAGCTCACCAGTTCCTCGCTGAACACCGTCCAGCCCGGCCAGACCAACGACAGCCAATTCGTGGTGGCGGTGGACAACTTCGG
Source organism: uncultured Streptosporangiaceae bacterium (assembly GCA_964412845.1). Lineage (GTDB taxonomy): Bacteria > Actinomycetota > Actinomycetes > Streptosporangiales > Streptosporangiaceae > JAWWPY01. The sequence continues at coordinate 12,783 of CAYPQM010000120.1, read as the reverse complement.
CACCGGCGCGGCGCTGCCGACCGGCACCACGCTGTCCAGCGCGGCGCCCAGCTACGCCACGGCGTTCAGCCAGATGACCACGTACTGGAACAGCCGTATCGCGCAGACCGCCAGCTTCTCGCTGCCCAACGTGGCGCTGCCGAACACCGGCAACCTGGCTAATCCCGGCACGGCCCTGACGAACGCTTTCAAGGCCGGCACCATCTACGACCTGATGATGCAGGTGGGCAAGAACGAGTTCTCCGCCGCCAATAATTACGCCTGGCTGCTCAACCACGACGTGCCCGGCGAACTGCAGGCGAAGTTCGACAGCGGTGACTTCACCGACGCGCAGAACCTGCTGCTCACCGCCCGCATCTCGGAGGCGTCCAACTTCAACGAGGTGGGCGCCAACTGGTACTGGGACGGCGTCTGGAAGACGCTCGGCACCTGGGCCGACTACCTGCGGATGACCGGCGACACGACGTTCGTCAGCACGTATTTCCACGACGACGCGAACGGGCCGAGCCCGTGGGGGCCGAGCCTGTTCACCATGATGCACACCGACTACCTGGCGCAGCTGTCCGCGGACGGCGCGCTGGCCACATCGTTCGACAACGACTCGTCGGGCCGCTGGCTGTTCGACGACTACTCCGCGCTGGAAGGGCTGGCCGCGTACAAGTACATCGCCAGCCAGATTGGCCAGACCAGCGAGGCGACCTGGGCGAACGGCGCGTACACCAGCCTGCTCAACGCGGTCAACACGCTGGTCGGTAACAACGAGTCGGCCAACGGGTTCAGCTACCTGCCGTGCGTCATCAACCAGCCGAACTCGGCCAACCGGTGCGGCACGTTCAACGACGCCAACTGGGCCTCGCCCGGCTGGGTCGGCCAGGACCAGTGGTCCACCATGCTGATGGGCGGCGCGCTGTCCGGGGTCATCGGCGACCCGGCCCAGATCGACGCCATGTACCAGCAGGGCTTCGCCCGGCTGGCGGGGAACGGGCTGCCGTACCCGACGTTCGGCGCGTTTACCGGGTATTCGACCGCCTACAACACCAGCTACTCCAACGACGGCCTGTACAGCAACAACTACCGCGACCTGCCGATCACCAGCTACGCCTGGCAGATCGCGACCACCACCGGCGGCCCGAACGCCTGGTGGGAGGCCAACGGCTCGGGGCCGAACGCGAGCAACCCGTGGATCGGCAACCACGCGCCGCCGGAGTTCGGTGCCTGCCCGTACGGCTTCCCCATCTCCGGCCAGCAACTCGGCCTGCTGCAGGCGATCGCCGCGGTCGGCCTGTCCGCCTCCGGCACCGGGCCGTACACCTATGCCGAGCCGCTCTACATCGGCCGGGGCATCCCGGATACCTGGATCGCCGCCGGCCAGACCATCGCGGTGAGCAATCTCACCTCGGGCTATGCAGCCAGTTCCGGCACCCGCAGCACCTACGGCGTCTCGATCGCGGTGACCAAGCCAGCCGCGACGCGGGTCGTCACCGTGAGCATCACCGGAACCCCGCCCGGCGGGCCCGTGTACATCCAGTTGCCGGTCTTCTTGTCCACCGGCGTGAACTCGGTCAGTGGCGGAAGCTACAACTCAGCCACCCACACCGTGACCGCCGCGTCCGGGACCACGCAGATCGTCATCACGCTGGCCAGCTAACCCATCATGCGGCCATCCCCGCATGCCTGCCGCACCGACAGGAGATCTCCTATGAGGCTCAGCCCCCTGTGCCGAACCCCGCGCGAACGGACCCGGCGTGGCATCATCGCGGTCGGCGCGGCCCTGCTCATCGCCAGCGCACTGGCCGCGGCCGCCGCCATCCCAGCCGCCGCCGCCACCGGCTGCCAGGCCACCTACACAATAAGTTCCCAGTGGAGTGGCGGCTTCACCGCCAATGTGTCCATCACCAATCTGGGCAGCCCGGTAACCGCTTGGGCCGCCGGCTGGACGTTCCCGGGCAACCAGCAGGTCACCCAGCTCTGGAACGGCAGCGCCGCCCAGTCCGGTCAGTCCGTCACCGTCACGAACCTTTCCTACAACGGCTCAGTCGCCACTGGCGCAAGCGCTTCCTTCGGGTTCAACGGCTCCTACTCCGGCAGCAACGCCGCACCCATCCAGCTGACTTTCAACGGCACAGCATGTACCGGAACCATCTCCTCAACGCCAACCCCCACACCAACAGCAACGTCGACGTCAACCCCCACACCAACGCCGACGCCGACCTCCACCGCCACATCCACCCCTCCGCCTGGCCCGCCGGACGCTCCGGGCACGTGGACCGCGGCTCCGGTCAACCCGGGCACCGGTGGGGCGGCCACATTCCTGTGGCTGCTGACAGACGGCAGTATCCTGTCCAACGGCGCCAACCTGAGCCAGTGGGTCAAGCTCGTACCCGACTCCCGCGGCAACTACGCCGACGGCACTTGGCAGACGCTGGCCGCCAGTCCATACGGCATGGGGGCAGCGCAGGAGCACATCCTGCCCGACGGGCGCTTCTACCAGGCCGGCGGTGAGTTCATCTACGAATATCCCTCCGGAAGTTCAGCGGGCGATCACGACGCGGTCCAGCTCTACAACCCGGTGACCAACACCTGGACCCTAGGCCAGCAAGGGCTCTACGGCGCCCTGCAGGACAGCGGAAGCGCGACCCTGGCCAACGGCCGCATAGTGTCCAGCGACCTCAGCGCCGCGCAGACGCAGATCTTCAACCCCAGCAGCAACACCTGGGCCGCGGCGGGCCCGCGACCGGCCTCCGCTGGCGAAGATGGCTGGGTGACCCTGCCGGACGGATCCGTCGTCTCGATGAGCACCGGTGGCCAGTACCGCTACAACCCCAGTGGCAGTGGCTCGTGGATCACCCTTCCCGCAGCGCCGTCAGGCTACGCGAATGGCGGTGTCGACCCGGCCACCACGACGCTCATGTCCAACGGCAAGATCCTGGTCATGGGCAGCAACACCTCCGCCATCTACACTCCCGGAGCCACGCCCAGCGCCCCAGGAAACTGGGCGCAAGGGCCGGGGATGCCGCAGGGAAGCTTCGTCGACGATTCCTACGCCGACCCCGAAGTGAACGGGAAGGTCATCTTCGACACGGTCAAATGCAGCTGGGTGACCGGCGCGTGCGGCTCTGCCTCCGGGCCCGAGATCGTCGAATACGACCCGACCGCCAACACTATGACGCCGATTTCTGAGCCCCCCGATCCCTCCGGGCAAGCGGTGAACTTCATCAATCTGCCCAACGGCCAGGTGCTGGCGGCTGCGGGTGACCAGGACTGGATCTACACCCCAGTCGGCAGCCCGCAGGGCTCCTGGCGGCCGGCCGTTACGTCAGTCACCGCGAACAGCGACGGCTCGTACCATCTCACCGGCACCCAGCTGTCAGGTTTTGTGACCACCGGAGAAGATGACTACCAGGACCCGCAGGGCTTCCCGATCGTCTACCTGGCGAATTCGGCCGGCAACGTCTACTACGCGCGTTCCTACAACTTCAGCACCATGGCGCCGAGCACTCCCGGAGAGGTTGAGACCGCCGACTTCACCCTTCCCTCGGGCCTTCCCCACGGTACATACAACCTTTTTGTTTCCGCGTGCGGCATCTCGTCGGGAACAGCGCACTCATTCACCTACTGATCCATGCTCAGCGACGGTCCGCCGGCTCCGGGCCGTCGGACCGCCAGCGTCCTTGGTGAGTGCCACAGGTCCTGACAGCTTTGGCGCGGCAGTCTTCCGCCGACGGGAACGAAGATCACCTGCTTCGCGGCCGGGAGCCTTGGACGACTCCGCATTCAAAGCTGCGGTCCTCGATGAGTTCCAGGTGCTTCGCCCCGGGAAGTTCCGCTCCGTGCTGCGCTTCGACCACGGCCGCCTGATCGACATCGCCGGCTTCGGGCAGCCCTCGGGGTGAGGCATGGTTGCGTGTCCTGATCCCAAGCGTGGTGGGCGTTGCTTACTCCAATGCGGCTCCTTGCCGGGGATCGGCCCGGCGATGAGTGCGACGGGGGATGAAGCACATCGGGTCGATCGCCATCGTGAGCGTCACCGCGCCTTGGCGTCGTACTCGGCGATGCCCTGCGTCCAGCTCGCCGGCGACGCGCTCCCCGGACGGGTCTGGGGTGAGGACGCTCCACGAGCTGCAGTGCGACCCGTTCGGCGTCATCCTCGACCGCGGCAGTCACGCGCACCGGGCCGAAGGCCTCCGGCCGGACCGCGCCGCTGCCGGCAAGCCGGCGGGTAGCTGGCCCGGTGGCGTCAGCCTGCCACGCCAGGGATGAGGCACCTGGCGTGGGCCCTATTCGTGCGGTACGGATCGCCGAGCACCGAGCCAGCGAATGAAACCGCCGTGAAACCGCGATGAATCCCGCTGCGTGCACCTTCGACGTAGTCGCGGCTGCCGGGCCGCGGTGATGGCGAAAGGAGAAGCATGTATAGCGCGATCACGGCCGCTAAGCAGGTCCGCGTCGACTACGCGGGCGGCATGCTCCGGGTCACCGGTCCGAAGCCGGGCGCCTTCGACTTCTCCCGCAAGACCAGGTCGGTCGACGTGTCCATCGAACTGCCCAGCGATTCCCAGGTGTCCCTTGACACGCTGGCCGACGACGTCCGCTGCGCCGGCCGGCTCGGGGAGTGCAGGCTCAAGACCTCGGCCGGGAACTTCCGGCTCGAGCAAACCGGCCCGCTGCGCCTGAAGACCCTCCCGACTCGCTTCGGGCAATGGAGAAGAAGGGCAACCATGATCATTAACCAATCCCGGCCGGTGATCGCCGCGACCGGGCTACGACGGCTGGCCAGCGCCATCGAGCGCGCCGCCGGCGAAGACACTGGAAACGAGGGGGTATCCCGGTGACGGCACAGCCGGTGACGGCGCAGCCGGTTCAGGCGATCCATGTGCAGGGTCTTGAGAAGTCGTACGCGAAGCTGCGCGTGCTGCGCGGGGTGGATTTCGACGTGGCGCGGGGCAGCATCTTCGCCCTGCTCGGTTCCAACGGCGCGGGTAAGACCACGGTCGTGAAGATCCTGTCCACGCTGCTCAAGCCGGACGCGGGGACGGCCGCCGTGGATGGCTTCGACGTCGCCGCGCAGCCGGCGGACGTGCGGGAGTCCATCAGCCTCACCGGGCAGTTCGCGGCCGTGGACGAAATCCTCACCGGGCGGGAGAACCTGGTGCTGGTGGCCCGGCTGCGGCACCTGAAGGGCGTCGGCCAGATCGCGGATGACCTGCTGGCCCGCTTCCAGCTCAGCGACGCGGCGGACCGACGGGCGTCGACGTATTCCGGAGGCATGCGCCGTCGCCTGGACATCGCCATGAGCCTCATCGGGAATGCGCCGGTGATCTTCCTGGACGAGCCGACCGCGGGGCTCGATCCTCAATCTCGCGTCGAGGTGTGGAACAGCGTCAGACAGCTCGCCGGGCAGGGCACCACGGTGCTGCTCACCACGCAGTATCTGGACGAGGCCGAGCAGCTCGCCGACCGGATCGCGATCCTGCACCAGGGCCGGATCATCGCCAACGGCACCCTCGCCGAACTGAGGCAGCTCCTCCCGCCCGCCAAAGTCGAGTACGTCGAGAAACAGCCGGCCCTCGAAGACATCTTCCTCGCCATCACCGGCAACGACGGCACCGGCACCGCGGCTGGCAGCGCCGGCACAGGCAACTAAGGAACAACGATGACCACGCACTTCTTCGGCGACACCACCGTCCTGCTGGGCCGGACCCTGCGCCACATCACGCGCAGCCCGGACACCATCATCACGGTCTCGATCATGCCGATCGCCCTCATGCTGCTGTTCAGGTACGTGTTCGGCGGCGCGATCAACACCGGGCAGGGGCCCGGGCATTACGTGAACTACCTGCTGCCCGGAATCCTGCTGATCACGATCGCGACGGGCATCTCCTACACCGCGCTCCGGCTCTTCACGGACATGCAAACCGGGATCTTCGAGCGATTCCAGTCCCTGCCGATCGCGCGGTCGTCCGTGCTGTGGGCGCACGTGCTGACCTCAGTGGTCTCCACCCTGATCTCGGTCGTGATCGTCGTGCTCATCGCCCTGCCCATGGGATTCCGCTCAGGCGCGGGAGCGCCGGCCTGGCTTGCCATCGCCGGAATCATCGTCCTGCTCACCGTGGCATTGACCTGGATCGCCGTCATCGCCGGCCTCTCCGCGAAAACCCCGGACGGTGCGGGCGCGTTCTCCTACCCGCTCATCTTCCTGCCGTTCATCAGCTCGGCATTCGTGCCCACCCGCACCATGCCCGGCCCGGTACGCGCCTTCGCCGACAACCAGCCCATGACATCCATCATCAACACGATCCGCGACCTGCTCGCACGACAGCCCGTCAGCACCAGCATCTGGACCGCCCTCGCCTGGTGCCTCGGCATCCTCATCGTCGCGTACGCCCTCGCCATGGCCACCTACCACCGCAAGATCGCCTAACGATGTGCCTCCTCAGGCCAATCAGTCAACAACGCCGGGATCGGCGCGGGCAGAGCGCCCTATCGCCGGGAGGCAACTCAGCGCGGACGGTCACGAACTGCGGCTGGCCGTCAACTACCTCGCTCCGGCGCTACTCACCAGGCGGCTGATCCCGCCTCTCCAGAACGAGGCTCCCGCACGGATCGTCAACGTGGGTTCGGCCGGACAGGCTCCCGTCGACTTCGCCGACCTGCGGATGAACAACCGCAGCACCTCGTGGTGGCCGGGTACCTGTGGGCGCGGGCCCTGGTCCGGCGGGACATCAACCGCTGACCCGGGCCCGTTCCCGCAGGGCGGCGCGGGCGGCGGCGCGCAGGCCGTCCGGGTCCAGGCCCGCGTACGACGACACGGCCTCGGCGTAGGCCGGCCCGTCGGCGTCCTGCGCGGCCCGCCGGGCGCGCGCGGCGGACATGGTCGGCTGGAATCCGTTCTTGAGGCCGAAGCGCTCGGCCAGCGCGATCATCCTCGCTCCCGACCTCGCAAAGCCGGCGTCCGCCGCGCGCTGGCCCCGGTCGATGTCGGTCATGGCCAGGGCCAGCAGCAGCGAGCCGCAGACGGTGAGGCCATAGGGGGTGGCGAGCGTCCCGGGCGGCGGCCCCGGGTCCGCGGTCAGCGCCGACAGCGCGGCGGGCAGCGCCCCGGTGATCTCCGCAACCAGGCCGAGCCGGCCGTGGTCCGCGTGGGCGACCACCGCGACGGCCTGAACCTGAAGTGCCCAGGGATCCAGCCGGGACAGGTCGGGTCCGGGGCGCTGCGTGTCCCGCAGCGTCGCCGCGGCCGTACGCCACAGGTGCAGGCCGGTATCGACGTCGCCCCGGCCGAGCGCGATCTCCGCGCGCATCGCGGAGTCGAACATCGACATATCCCAGGGCTCATCCGCGGCGCGCGGCGCTGTCAGCTTCAGCTCGCGTTCCGCCTCGTCGTAGGCGCCCCGCTGCACGTTGGCCCCCACGATTGCCTCGCGTACCCGGTTCGCGCCGGACCACGCCCCGAACGCCTCGAGCACCGACAGCGCCGCGCTCAGGTGACGCAGCGCCTCGTCGCCCGAACCGGCCCCGTCCACCTGGAGACACAGTTCGCCGATCCGGGCATGCGCGGCGGTGCGGAGCCAGGCGCTGCCACGGCGCTCGAGCGCGGCGAGCGACCGCCGCGCCGCGGCCAGCGCGCCGTCCAGGTCGCCGGCCTCCTCCCAGACGTAGCTGGCCATGTAGTCGGCCATGCCCGCGACCAGCGGCTGATCGCTCTCGCCCAGCGCGTGCAGGGCCGCGAGGTCCGCCTCGGGCGGCCCGGCCAGCGCGTTCAGCACGACCTGCGCGGCCCGGGCGAAGGTGTCCGGCGGAGCCGGCGGGAGCCGACGCAGGCCCACCAGGAACCGCGCCGGGCTCGGTCCCCGCAGCAGGAAACCGGTCACCGCGCCGAGCACCAGGCTGCTCCGGGTGGCCTCGACGAGGGCGGGTTCCGGCCGGAACGACGGCAGGATCCGGACCGTGTCCCCGGCCAGGGCGGTCAGCCGGGCGAAACTCGACTCGGCCATCCACAGCTCGCCCAGCACGGCCGACACCGCGGCGACCGTTCCGGCGTCCTTACGGTCGAGCCCGTGGCGCAGGGCCTGGACCAGGTTGTCCTGCTCGCCCCGGACCAGCTCGAAGCCCGGGAGGTCGTCGCCGGTGAGCACCGAGTCGTGGTGGGCGACGCCGAAGTCGCGGGCCCAGGCCAGGAACCGGCCGGTCACGCGCCCGGTCTCGCCGGCGTCCTCCCGGCGCGCCGCGGCGAACTCGCGGACGGTCTCCAGCATCCGGTAGCGGGTACCCGGTACGGTGTCGGTGACCTTGAGCAGCGACTGATCGGCGAGCTGCTCCAGGACCGGCAGAACGTCGGCGCCGAGCAGGTGCCTCGCGGCGTCGGCGGTGAACCCGCCGGGGAACACCGACAGGGCGCGCATGGCCGCCTGCCCGGCCGGGTCGAGGAGGTTCCAGCTCCAGTCGATGACGGCATGCAGCGTGCGGTGCCGCTGCGGCGCGTCCCTCGCGCCGCCCCGCAGCACCGCGAACCTGTCGTCGAGGCGCCGGGCGATCTCGGCCACCGACATGACCCGGACTCGCGCGGCGGCCAGTTCCGCGGCGAGCGGCAGCCCGTCCAGGCGGTCGCACAGCTCCCGCACGGCCTCCGCTGGCAGGTCGGCGTCGGGCCGGGCCGCCCGCGCCCGCTGCCCGAACAGCTCGGCCGTGGTCGGCAGGTCCAGCTCGGGCAGCAGGTACACCGATTCCGACGACAGGCTCAGCGGGGCGCGGCTGGTGGTGAGCACGCGCAGGTCTTTGCTCAGCGACACCAGGGTGTGCACCAGGTCTGCGGCGCCGCGCACGACGTGCTCGCAGTTGTCCAGCACCAGCAGCGCAGGGCCGGGACCCAGGGCGGTCACGATCCCGCCGAGCACACCCGGCGGGGCGCCGCGGCGGCCGATCGGGTTGCTGTTTTCCTCGCCGACGCCGAGGGCGGCCGCGACCTCGGCCGTCACGTCGCCGGCGGCGGCGCCCGCGAGCTCGACAAAGTGCACGACGCGCTGCTCCGCCTGGCTGCTGACTGCGTGCGCGAGACGGGTCTTGCCCAGGCCGCCGGTGCCGACGATCGACGTGACCCGGGACGTGCGCAGCAGGCCCGCCACGGCGGCGATGTCGTCGTCCCGGCCGAGCAGCGGGTTGGGCTCGTGCCGGACGCCGCGGCGGATCACGGGCGCGTCGGCCTGCAGCAGCTCCTGGTGCACGCCTTGCAGCGCGGGGCCCGGGTCGCTGCCGAGCTCGTCGCGCAGCCGCTGCCGGTAATCGGCGTACCTGGCGAGAGCCGCCGCGGGCCCCGCCGTCGCCGCCTCGCAGCGCAGCAGTTCGGCCAGGACCTCCTCGTCCCGCGGGTAGCGCAGGATCAGCTCGCCGAGCGGTGCGGCCGCCTCGGCCCGCCGCCCGAGCCGCGACAGCGCCAGCGCGCGGGCCCGCAGCAGCGACCGGTAGACCGGAACCCGTGCCGCGCGCAGCGCGGACAGCGGGTGACCGTCCCCGGAGTCCCAGCCCTCCGCGCCCTCGCACAGCGCGAGTCCGGCCTCGGCGTGCCGCAGCGCCGCGAGGTGGTCGCCGGCCCGGGACCGCTTCTCACTTTCGGACGCGCTGAGCAGGACCGCGGAGGCATCGATCTGGTCCTCGCGCAGCGAGAGGCGGTATCCGCCCGGCGTGCTGACGATGATCCCGGGGCCGAGCCGGGCCCGGGCCCGTGACACAAGGACCTGGAGGGCCTTGAACGGGTGCTCGGGTTGCTCGTCTGGCCACAGCCCGTCCACCAGCCGGGAGGTGCTGCACCCCACGTGCGGGTCCTCGGCCAGGAGCGCAAGCAGGCCCTGCAGCCGGGAGCCGGTAATCTCCAGGCTGCCATAACTTACCCGCGACAGCAGGGCCAGCTCAACGGTCACCGCCATCAGATTAGCCGGTCCCCCGCCAGACGACGCGGGTGACGGCAATGCCCGGATGCACCGCTGCCGGACAGCCCGGACGGCCGGGCACAGATCACCCGGTTCAGCGTGGCATTGGCGGTCATCTTGGCTACCGAGCTGCCGCCCAGGCGGCTCGGCGAGCGTTCTCCCTGCCGTTCTTCCTCGCTCAGCGTGATGCTGTCGTTTGGCGTAGCCCGAGGCGGGTCCTCGAACCAGTCCGGTGTGGGCAATCTGGAGGTCACAGTCGGCCGCAGGCCGGGCTGCCTGCGGATCTAGCACCACGAACGCCCGGCTGCATCATGCCTGACCTGGGCGCGCCATGTGCGGCGGACCGTGTCCGCTGACGGCCGTGGGGTCGTGCCGGGCCGGGGCGTTACTCCTGCTGCACGCCGCCCGGGTCACCCGGGCTGGGAGCGGTCGTGTCCGCTGGGCTGGCCCGGTGGTGCGCCCCGCGGTCGGTGCATGACCCGGGGGAGATCCTCACCGGCCTGGTGATGGCCTGCGCTGATCGGGCAGGGCATGGAGATCCTTCATCGCCCGGGACGGCTGAAGCCGGACGGGCCAGTTCATCTAGGCCGGCTCGCCGAGGTCTCGCGACATCCAGCCGGCTGTGTCGAAGCGCACGGGCTGATCGCCGACCAGCGCTGCCAGGTGCGTCTCAAGGTTCTCGAGCTGGGCGGGGCCGATCTGCCGCTCCCATTGATCGCGCAGCTCGTCGAAGATCGCCTCACCCTGGCGCAGCACCTCGAAGCCGAGCGGAGTGACCTGAAGGCGCATGCGGCGGGCGTGGCGGGGGTCTGTGTCGCGTGTCACGTATCCGCGCTCCTGCAGCACCACGATAGTTTTCGCCGCTGCCTGCTTGGAGACTGACAGGCGGCGGCCGAGTTCTGAGGCGTTGCCGGCGCCCGCGGCGATGGCCCGCATCGCGAAGTCGTGGACGGGACGCACATCCTCGTGGCCGCGGCGGGTCAGCTCGGCTGTCGCGGCGTCCACCATCGAGCGGAAGCCTCCGAGCAGGAGCAGGGCGAGGTCGGCGCCAGAGCGGGACATGGCAGAAGACTACGGCAGCGATTGGACAGTGACAACCAGGTTGGCTAGTGTCAATGACACCCAGGTTGTCCAAGCAAGGAGAAGACATGGACGTCACGCCAGATGGTCCCGCGCTGCCGGGGATCACGCACCACTATGCGGAGGTCAACGGGACCAGGCTGCACTACGTCGCGGCGGGAACCAGCGGATCTCCGGTCCTGCTGGTCCACGGGTTTCCCGAGACCTGGTGGGCCTTCCGGAAGCTCATCCCGCTGCTCGCGGCCAGCCACCGCGTCTTCGCCGTCGACCTGCGCGGCTTCGGTGACTCCGGCAACGAGCCGGGCGAGTATGACAGCACGACGTCAGCCGAAGACCTGCACCTTCTCATCGGGCAGCTCAATGTCGGCCCGGTTCACCTCACCGGGCAGGACATCAGCGGGGCGGCGGTCTTCCGCCTGGCGGCCACGCATCCGCAGGACGTGCTCAGTCTCAGCGCCATCGAGATGGGGCTGCCCGGGTTCGGTCTGGAGATGCTGGCCGACGTCACCCACGGGGGCACCTGGTACATCGGCGTTCTCGCCGCGCCCGGCATCCCGGAGATGCTGCTCGCCGGCCGCGAGCGCGAGTTCCTGGGACAATTCGCGTTCCCGGCGATGAGCGCGACCCCTGGAGCGATCACCGACGCCGACATCGACGAGTTCGCCCGCACCTACTCGCGCCCCGGCGGCTGGCGCGGAGCGGCCGGCCTCTATCAGTCGATGCTGCGGGAAGGCCCCGAAATCAAGGCTCTAGCGGAGACGCCCGGGTTGACTGCGCCCGTACTCGCGGTCGGCGCAGGCGGAGGCTCCTTCACGGCCGGCACCATGTCCCGGGCCGCGGGGGCCGGAGTCAGCTCGGTGTCACTCGACGGCGTGGGCCACTACGCCGCCATGGAGGCCCCGGACGAGCTGGCGAAGGCCATTCTCGGCTTCGCCGCAAGCGTCGACGCCGTCTAGCCCCGGGCTTCGCCCGGGTGAGCCCGGGGCGTTTGTTTCATGAAAAGTGCCTTTGGCCTGCAAGGATAGGACTTGTCTAGGGTCCTGTCCGCCGCGAGCCGAAGCCGCTTTCCCGTGAGGAATAACGCACGCAGCCGCGCGGGCCGCCTACGGGAAGATCCCGTACCGGACCACAGAGACCGGCTCCGCGCCGCCGCCAGGCTCCTCGCCATGGCAGGCAGCAGCGAGGCGGACACCACGCCGACCACGCTTCACCTGGCGGCGAGCCTCGTCAGGCTGGCCGGGGCGGTCAGCGAGCTGCGCCAGGCGCAGCAGCACGCGGCGCAGGCGGCAGCAGCGAGGAAGGCGGCCGAAGGCCTGCACGCCGCGCTCAGCCGGTCGAGGGCGGGCGCCGCTGCGCTGGGCATCCCCACCCAGGCGCGGCCGGCCCAGACCATCCGCAAGCCCGGAGACGCAGCCCGGCTTGATTTTCCGGTCCCGCTCCAGCCTGGGCCACTCGTGCCGCAAAGCAGCGGTCACGTCGCCCCGCAGCCATCTCCGAGGTCAAGACCTACGCCTAACGCTCCCACGCGTGCGGGTCCCGGCCGGTGAGCCGTCCCAGAGCAGTCACGACCCGCCTCACAGGGCGGCGGCCTCACGGAGCACGCGGTCGCGGATCCGGAGTTTCAGGCCACGGAAGGTCGCCACCTGGGTCATGACGCCGGGCTCGTCCTCCATGCCCAGGGCGAACCCGGCGGGGCTAACCACCCGTTCGCCGGTGCTCAGGTGTCTAGGGTGCTCAGATGTCGAGAAGGCAATCCTGGCTACGACCACACCATGAGCAC
>CAYPQM010000119.1:19781-21249 GCA_964412845.1 uncultured Streptosporangiaceae bacterium | reverse complement strand
ATCCCGGACGGGAGGTTCGAGGACCGCCGCACCGAGGGGCTCGGCGTCAAGGGACAGTGGGCCGCGGGGCTTCGCGCCCAGGGACGGCGCGCCCGGGGGGGCAGCTTCCAGGGGCGCAGCTCCTAGGAGTGCTGGGTCCTGGGGCAGCGGCCCGCGGAGCGCTGCTCCGCGAGGTGCTGCTCCGCGAGGTGCCGCCCCGAGGGATGGCGGGTCCAGGGGGGCCGGGCCTAGGAGTACGGGCTCCTGGGATGGCGGTCCCCCTCGCGCTGTGTCTCGGGATGGTGGCCAGGCTGGTGACGATCGGGGACGTGGGTCCGACCCGTCGCGTGCCGGTGGCCGCGACGCCGGGGATGCAACTGGCCAGGAACGCGGGCGGCGCCCGGCGGGCCCCGCAGCGTCCTGGCGAGGGTCGTCCAGCAGGCCAAGCACAGCAGGGTCGGGGCGGGGGAGCTATCCCCGGACCGGGGCTGCGGACAGTCGGCGGTCGGCCGCGCCTGCGCGCGGGCGGTCCACGGGGGGAGTTCCGCGTGGCGCGGGCCACGGCGGATCAGCCCGGACACCTGGCGCACGGCCAACCAGGAGCGCGGGCGGATCCAGGCCAGGGGCGCCGCGAGACGGCGCGGGAGCAACCGCGCTGCCGCCACAGGCTGGGAGAACACCTCGCCTGGAGATTCCGGACAGCATCACCGCCGACCAGCTTGACCCGATCGCCGCAGCCGAACTGCGGACGCTGCCCGGTGATCTCGCGGAGGCGGTTGCCCGCAGGCTGGTAGCCGCAGGTGCAGCGGAAGACCCCGAACTCGCGTACCAGTATGCGCAGGAGGCGCGCCGGCTCGCTGCGCGAGTGGGCATCGTCAGGGAGACCACGGGAATCGCGGCCTACCGGGCAGGACGCTGGACTGACGCGCTGGCCGAGTTGCGTGCGGCCCGTCGGCTGACCGGCCGGACAAGCTACCTGCCGCTGATGGCCGACTCGGAGCGCGCGCTAGGCAGGCTCGACCGTGCCTTGGCGCTCATTAACGATCCTGGCGCCCGGACGCTCGACCGGGCGACCGAAATCGAGTTGCGGATCGTCGAGTCGGGGGTCAGGAGGGACGAAGGCCTGCCTGGGGCCGCGGTGGTGGCGCTGCAGGTGCCTGAGCTCACCGACGGCCGGATACGGCCCTGGTCAGCGAGGCTTTTCTACGCCTACGCTGACGCGCTGCTCGACGCCGGACGCGACGACGAGGCACGTTTCTGGTTCGGCCGGGCCGCCGCCGCGGACACCGCGGACGAGACGGATGCCGCGGAACGTTGCGAGGCTCTCGACGAGGTCATGATCGATGACCTGATGGATGACGCCGCCGCGGATGATGATGGCGACGGCGAGGAGCCCGGCGACGGCGAGAGCGAGGATGCGGGCGCCGACGACGTCATAGCTGATGAGGGCATAGCTGATGAGGGCGGCATCGGCTATGACGACCTTAGC